>JAZUNG010000001.1:0-4059 GCA_045604025.1 Lachnospiraceae bacterium
CCTTTAGACCTGAGATCATATCTGGTCGGGTCTGTATCCATCTGCTTCACTTCGGCGTGATCGCCTATGCCGTCATTGTCCGTATCGTCCTTGGAAGGGTCGGAGATAAACTGGATCATGGGCTGTCCAAATACCAGGACAATGGAGATCTCTTCGCCGTTCTTCAGGCCGTCATTGTCCCAGTCATCGTCCTCCTCGCCGCAGACGTCCAATATGCCAACCAGCTTCGTGCCGCCATCGAAGAGGATATCTCCCTTGCTGATCAGTCTGGCGTATTCGTCAGCCAGACCGTCTCCATTGGCGTCGTTCATGTCGGTGACTTCAGGCACATTTATCAGCTTCTTCAGAAAATAATCCACGATGGGCATGTTCCTGAGAGTGTAGATAGAGAAATGGTCCACTCTTGCGCTAACTGTCCCGTCTGTAACTGCCTGGTCAGGCACCAGTACAAGCGCGTCGTTTTCTTCATCATACCAGTAGATCCTGGGCTGGAATGTGTCGCTCAGCGTTCCCAGTGACGTGTCGTAGCGGAAGGTTATCACCGCGCTCTCGAGAGTGCCGTCAGTCGATATATCATACGCAGGTCCCAGGTAGCCGATACCGGCCTCCGAAAACATGGCACGCTCGGAAGAGGTGATCTCGGTAATGTTCAGACTGCCGGCACCTTCTGCATCTGTCACAGCATTTACCTCCAGCGCGACCGGAGTGTACTCGCTGGTATTTCCAAATATCTCGCGGGTGGTGAAGCTGGTCTCAGCTACCAGCGGATCGCTTCCCAGAGTATGCTCTCTGCCATCGTTTACACCGTCCTCGTCCGTATCGGACATGAGCGGATCTGTATGGTAAACAAATATTTCTTCGTAATCATTCAGTGAGTCTCTGTCTGTGTCATAGAAAAGAGGGCTGGTTCCGTATCCCACCTCTTCGATATTGGTCAGACCCTCGCCGTCTTTATCTTCGTCTGAGTCAGGAGTTCCGTTGCCGTCCGTATCCTTCTTCAGGGGGTCCAGACCGAGCACACTGATCTCCAGACCGTCACTCAGTCCGTCACCGTCAGAGTCGGGGTTGGAGGGGTCTGTCCGGAAGAACCTCTCCAGCACGTCGGGGAGGGTGTCACCGTCGGAGTCCGCCTTGTCATTTTCGTCATACCAAAGTGCGGTGAGTTTGATGTTCTTTTTGATGGGCTGTGTGAAATCGAATGGCAGCGCATCGCCCTCGCGCTGATACCAGCCCACGAACAGATAGCCATCTCTGCTTTCAATGTGAGGTTCGCTGGCGTATTCGCCGCGTTTTATGGTCTGAGTGACCGGTGCTCCGTTCGGGCTGTCGTAGCTCAGGTTGAATGAGACTTTATAGCTGCGGTTGAGCAGCAGCACTACAATGACAGCGCACACTGTGAGCGTCGCAACGATAGCTGCTATGGTAATGATCAGTTTCTTGCCGGGGGATTTCTTCTTTATGGGAACTGCAGGGCGGGCTGTGTATGTTGGCACCGTCGGTATAGGAGCGGGCTGCTGCGCCTGCTGCCTGACTGCAGGCCTGCCTGCTGGAATGGGTATCTGGGTTGGCGCCTGTCTTCCCTGCACTTTTGCGCCGCAGTTCGTACAGAAGGCAACGCCTTCCTCCAGTCTGGTCCCACAGTTTTCACAGTATAAGTTCTTCATCTGAGCTTTCTGCTTTCGTTGTTGTATTTGTCACGGGTATCGGATGCTGCCTGCACCGGATCGCTGCCTACGCCTGTCTGCGTTCTGGCTATCTGCAGGCTGCTATTCGATGTGCAGTTTCCTCAACGTATCTTCGTCTCGCCCGGATATCGGATGCCGACCACCTTGCGGATGGCCGCCACGTCTATAACTGGAAGTGCTGACACGGGTTCGTCTGCGACTGCTTCGCCACGGGTACCTGCGGCATTTTTACTCACATCTGCGCCGAAGCACTCCTGCACCCGCCCTGTGATCCGTGCAAATGACTCCGCCGGTTTCTCACTGTAGGAGCTGGTCACGAACTCATATCCCCACTTGGCCTCTGGCATTTCCAGGGCGGCGATGTACCAGCCATAAGCCTCGCCCTTCCGGTTCAGCTTCTGGCGGAAATCATGCATGATCAGATATGTCTGCATCTGCAGGTCTGAGAGTGTGCCCTCGAAGTTCTTCTCGCCACCCTTGCCAAATCCTGCGCGCGCCTTCGCCTCAAATGACAGCCAGGACCTTCCGTCCATAAATTCGTCCATCAGCTTCTTCGACCTGCGAGAGGCGAGCTCGTCGTCATAGAGCGCGTCGAAGTCGTAACCGTTCCGCCTGTAATTGGCGAACGCGGGGAACCACTCCTTCGATATGAAACCTGCTTTCTTCTCAAAAACCTTGCCATAGGCGAACTCTTCTCTTCTGGCCAGAATCTGCCTCCACTCCCACGGATCCGAGGCCGGATTGCCCGACCACCAGCTGCCGCTCGTTACGTGCTCTTCCAGCGAAAAACCAGGAATGCTGTTTGAAAAAAGAGGCAGGAAGCCCACCCGTCTGATCAGGTCAGCCGCCTCCTCCACAGTGCGCACGCGCAGCGGGCTGTCCGCAGCGCATCCCTTCATATACCACTCACCATTTACAGTTTCCATAAAGTGCCTTTATCTGAATGTCTAAACCGATCTTCCAACGCAGTCGCTTTATAACGATCGCCCTGTAGGATATAGCCGTTTTATAATGATCACCCTGTAGATCACAGTAGCTTTATCGTTTCCTGCGCCGCGCTGCAACGTTCTGCTAACATTATATATCTTTTGATATATGTTGGCTATCAGACTTTGCTGTCTCTTTGAAGGTGCCTGCCCAGATTTTGCATCTATGCGAACTTTTTGTTGGCTCTTTGAAGGTGCCTGCCCAGATTTTGCATCTATGCGAACTTTTGTTGGCTCTTTAAAGGTGCCTGCCCAGATTTTGCGTCTATGCGAACTTTTTGTTGGCTCTTTTAAGGTGCCTGCCCAGATTTTGCATCTATGCGAACTTTTCAGGGGCAAAATGGCCAGAATCTCCAGCTGTGTATGATTTTTCAGGGCTGAACCTTCGCATGAATGAGAATTCTGGGCATTCCCGTCAGTCCCTGGACTCAATGTCGGCCTCGCAGCCTCCGCTATCGTCGCGGCTCCGTTCGTAGGAAGTGACGGCAGCGTCATCGGATGCTTCGTACTGTTCATGTGCTGTGCGCTCGTCTGGATGGTCCTGGCGTTTATCGCAGCGCTGATATCACCGTACAAGAGGCAGAAACAGCAGTAACAAAAAAACCAGTGATAGCTTTATCACTGGTTTTGACTGTTGGGCATGTATCAGCCGATACCACTATATATCTATCATATTTCCGGAAATGGTATGAAATCATCCGGCGCATCGGGTCTGGAGGCTATAACCTTCTCCATCCAGACTACGCTGTACCATTTTCCGAACTTGTAACCGGATAGAGGATGACCGCCTATGTGCCGGTAGCCCATCTTCTCATGGAAATGCACACTTCCGTCATCCAGATGCGCATCGTCTGCGCGTTCAGTCGTGGTAATACATGCATATAAGATATATACGTTCTGCAGGGCCAGGAGTCTTTCTAACTCCCGGTAGAGCGCTCTGCCTGTTCCCTGTCCATGGTGATCTTTGTCCACATATATGGACACTTCCACGGTATGGATATAGGCAACTCTCACGCGGAAAACGCTGGCGTAGGCATAGCCGATGATGCGCCCGTCCTCTTCTGCCACGATAAAAGGATAGCTGGCCAGGATGTGGCTGATCTTCTCAGCGTATTCGCTGACTGTGGGCACGTCGTAGTCAAATGTGATGGCTGTTTCCGTCACATATGGCGCGTAGATCCGCACTATGGCCTGCGCATCATCCGGTGTAGCAATTCTGATATTCATTTGCAACCTCCCGTGGCAAATCTGTGATTCATGCACCAACAACCTGTATCAAGCAGGTCCGGTATGTTATTTATATTGCAATTCAATGCGGCTTCGGCTTGCATCAAGCAGGTCTGGTATATCTTCTACGCTGTGACTTCTGTCAGCAGATGTATCTGTTT
>JAZUNG010000002.1:0-12659 GCA_045604025.1 Lachnospiraceae bacterium
TGATCTATCTCGCCCAGAGTATTCTCTGCAGAGTATTCAGCCGCGCGGTTTCCAGCATAGAATCCTGTAGAACATGCGTATGAACATCCTTCAGTTCCACAGGTGGCACCCACGGCATAGAGGCCTTTCACATTGCTCATCAGATCCCAGTCAACTACGATGTCTCCGCGGGAGAACTGCTCGCTCCTCCACAGCTTCATCATGTTGGGCTCAGCCCTGTGACCAGGACCATTTCTGGTGGAATCGGGCTGCTCGATAGGAGCCCACAGCAGGTCTCTGTCAGGATTGAATCCACTTCTTGTATAGTAGTCATAGATAGCGTAACGTGACTTGCCCTCGTTTCCTATCATGACGCCCCAGATCAGACGTCTTTCATCCTCGGGAACGTCTGACAGGTCAGCCCACAGCGGGAGTTTGTACTCGCCGCTCTTGATCTTGTCCGCGAGCTTTGGATCCAGTCTGGCATCCTCTCTGTCACCGTATTTCGGAGGTACACTCATAGGTCTGAACATCAGATCCTTGAAATCAGTGATCTCCTCGCCGGTGTATTTGCTGTACCAGGGGATCTTCTTGCCGTTATCATCTACCAGAGTGCACGGATACCAGGTATTTCCGCTGTTTCCGACACCGAAATTCGGCCAGCCCATAGGGTTTCTTCCGCCCAGTCTTCCGCCTCCGTCAAATCCCGAGATCTTTGCTCCGGCATTGAGCGCCATGATGATACCCTCACCGGTCTCATTGGGATCCCAGAAATAGCTGCTGCCTGAGATCTCCGTAGAGAAGCACCACGCGCTGCTGACACCGCCGGATCCGATAATGACAGTCTTGGTATGGAATGCATAGGCCTCGCCGGTCTCCAGTGAGAATCCCACTGCTCCGACTACTCTGCCCCCCTGCTTGCCGCCTTCGGTCAGCAGGCATGTCATCATGATCCTCTCATAGATCTCCGCGCCGTACTTTCTGAGTCCGTCAAAAAGACTGGTCTTGATATACTGGCCTCCGCGGAGTCTGACAGTAGTAACTTTTGAATAGTCAAATGCCTTCAGAACTCCTGTCTGCTCATCCAGTGCGGGCTGTCCGGTGAAGTCTCCGTCCTCGTCATAGATAGGCATGCCCAGATCGGCCAGCTCCATCAGAGCCTCCCATGTGCCCTTCAGGGCAATATAGAACTCCGGTCCGTGCTTCTTGCCGCACAGGAATGTTCCCTGCTCGGCGATCTCCTCCGGTGTGAACGGATTGGACGGGCTGTCCACTGTCATGTTCCAGTGGTCCATACCGGCACCGGCATTTCCACTGTGCTTGATAGGAGCTTTATCTACTGCGGCAACCTTAAGTCCCCTTCTGGCAGCAGCCACGCCTGCGCTGGCGCCTGCAGTACCGCAGCCGATGACCAGCACATCCACTGTGATATGTCTGGCCTGACCGTACCTGATCGGGTATGGCCATTTCAGCACACCTTCAGATATTCCTTTCAGATAATCCATACTGTTCCCCCTGTTCTATGTTTATTTTTTTATTCACACTGTTATTTCTTTCCGCTCTTTCGGAACATGAACTTTCTGGCCACATTAATTCCGATCTTGTATGGGAGCGGTCTTAATGCCTTGTCAGCCTCTTTCAGTTTCTCGCGGATCTTTATCTCCTGCGGGCAGTGCTGCTCGCACTTGCCGCATTCTATGCACTGGGACGCAAATGCCGGTTCCCTGGTCAGTCCTACCGTCTGGGCGAACTGATACCGGCCCTGACTCTTTGACTCTATGAACATCATGTTGTAACAGAGGAATGTTCCCGGGATATCCACGCCCTTCGGGCATGGCATGCAGTATCTGCAGCCCGTGCAGCTGACCTTTTCAGATGCCTTGATCTGGTCTGTCACTTGCTTAAGTGTCCGGAAGTCTTCCTCGGTAAAATGTCCCGGTGTGGAATCTGCAGCTACCCTGCAGTTTTCCTGAACCATTTCCACTGTATTCATGCCTGACAGGACTACCGTTACCTCCGGCTGGTTATACAGCCATCTGAGTCCCCATTCTGCAGGAGACCAGCCTCTGTCACTTTCTGATATGATCTTCTTTGCCCTGTCCGGCAGCATGTTTACGAGCTTGCCTCCGCGCAGGGGCTCCATGATCACTACAGGGATACCCTTTGCCGCAGCTGCCTTCAGACCGTCCACACCTGCCTGTGCGAATTCATCGAGATAGTTGTACTGGATCTGACAGATGTCCCAGTCATAATCATTTAAGATCTTCTGGAAATTATCTGTGTTTCCGTGATAGGAAAATCCGATGTTTCGGATCTGGCCAGACGCCTTCTTCTCGGCAATCCAGTCCAGCACACCGACGTTCTTCAGTTTCTCCCACATGGCGATGTCTGTCAGATGGTGCATCAGATAGTAGTCCACATAGGTAGTCCTGAGTCTGGTCAGCTCTTCGTCAAAATACCTGTCCAGCGCAGCCCTGCTTCCTACCAGATACTGCGGCAGCTTGGTTGCGATATTGATCTTGTCGCGGATATTGTTCCTCTCAAATATCTCGCCGATCGTAACCTCGCTTCCGCCGTAGACGTATGCCGTGTCGTAATAATTGACTCCGGCATGGAAGGCCTCCATGATCTCTCTTTCGGCCTCATCGATGTCGATCTTGCCGTTCTTCTTCTGGAATCTCATACATCCGAATCCCAGGATCGACAGCTCTTCTCCGTTTTTGTCTTTTCTGTATTGCATAATGTGCTCCTTTAACTAAAACCAAAAACCACTTTAAAGGCGCAGCCTCTTTGGTTGATATTTTAACACATTTCCCGCTGCCCCGCGCAGAAAATAATCACCAGCAATATAAAAGGTCCCAGCCAAACGGCCGGGACCTTATTACTGAAATCAGTATTCTGTTTTCATACGGTTACAGATTACTCAGCAACTGTGGTATACATGAAGTACTTGTATCCCAGAGGCATTGCGAAGAATCCATCAACCTTGCTGCTCAGCATGTACAGGTCTGTGTAGAAGTACAGAGGGCAGATAGCGCCGGTGCTCATGAGGATGTCCTCAGCAACGTGCATCAGCTCGTTACGAACCTCAAGGTTCTGCTCAGACTTGATATAGCCGATCAGGACGTCATAGGTATCAGCCCATGTGCCTGAACCGCCCTTGTTCTCATAGCCTGCGATACCAGAAAGATCCATATCGAAGATATCAGCCTTCTCATGGTCTCCACGACCGAACTGGCAGTCGTTGTTACCTGAACCTGTTGTCCACATATCAAGGAATGAGATAGCATCGTTGTAGTCAGCCAGCCAGCCGTTACGAGCGATAGAATAGTCACCATTCTTACGTGTCTCAAGGAATGTGTTCCACTCCTGATTCTCAAGGTTCATTGTGATACCAACGTTTGCAAGAGTCTGCTGCAGATACTCACCGATTGCCTTGTGGCCTTCTGAAGTATTGTACAGATAGGTCATGGTCGGGAAGTCAGTAACCTTGCCATCTTCGATGGTGTAGTACTCGCCCAGGATGTCCATAGCCAGATCCTTGTTGGACTCCATAGCAGAAGCGTCTACGTTGTAGTATCCGTCGAAGTCATCATTGTGACCTGCCTCCTGATAGAACTGATCTCCATCAGGCTCTGTGATACCCATAGCAACGAATGAAGAAGCGGGAACCTGTCCTGCCTGGCCGATCTCTTCTACGATGTAGTTACGGTCGAACAGAAGGCTGATAGCGTTGCGGACACGTGCCTTCTCCTGCTCTGTCAGGGTCTTGCCTGCAGGGGAGATGTTTTCATTTACATTCCAGCCAACATAGTAGGTACCGATCTGTCCGTCAACGTGGAACTCATCAGGATACTCTTCCTTCAGAGCAGCGATCTCGTTGGTAGGAACATCATCGATCAGCAGCCAGTCGCCATTCTTGAAGTTTGCAAGCATGTTGTTGGCATCATCACTCAGATAGAACTTGATCTCGTCCATGGTAACTTCATCAGCATCAGGATGATTTGCGTTCTTGGTCAGAGTGATAACTGAGTTGTGCTCCCATCCGGAGAGGGTGTACATACCATTTGATACATAAGATGAAGGATCTGTTGCCCATGTGCCTTCGTCATCCACAACATCTTCTCTTACGGGGAAGTATGTAGGGAATGCAAGAAGCTCATTCCAGAAAGGATACTGGCCGGTAGTTACAACTACGAGAGTCTTGTCATCTGTAGCGGTAACATTGAGCTTGTTGTCTGCGAATGCAGGCTGCTCTTCAAATCCGTCAACATACTCGAACATGTAATAGTAGTCAGCTGCAACCTCAGCGGATGTAGCTCTCTTCCATGCATATTCGAAGTCCTTGGCTGTTACGGCCTCACCGTCAGACCACTTTGCATCACGAAGTGTGTAGGTATATGTAAATGTACCGTCTCCGTTGTCAACAGGGTCTACCAGTTCCTCAGCCATATCAGCTACGATCTCGTAAGCGTCGCCATTCTTGGTCCACTTTGCAAGACCTGAGAAAAGGTGTACCAGCAGTGTAGCTCCGTCAACTGCAGAGTTAAGTGCCGGATCGATAGTATCAGGCTCTGACGCGATGCAGACCGAGATACTGGTTGCAGCTTCTGCAGAACCGCCGCCGTTTCCGCCGTTGCTGCCGCATGCTGCAAGGCTCAGTACCATGATGCCTGCAAGCACTACTGCAATAATTTTCTTCATTTTCCTAACCTCTCTAAATATAGATTGATATGTATTTCTCCCATGCCTACAGCGGCATGTAAAGAACGAAAAAGTTTGCAATCGTGAATTATACCACGAAAAAATCAAATTTCAAGCTTTTTTATGCTGTCAGTTTATCTCGTTAACACGATGGCATGCTACGAAATGTCCGGGCTGCACCTCGTCGAACGCCGGCATGCTCTCTGCGCACACATCAGCAGCATAGTGGCATCTGGTCCTGAAAGGACATCCGCTGGGTGCGTTCAGAGGGCTCGGGATATCTCCCTCCAGCACGATACGTTTGTTCGCGCGGGCTACCTTGGGGTCCGGTACAGGAACCGCAGACAGAAGGCTCTGACTGTAAGGATGCAGAGGATGATTGTATATCTCGTCTGCTTCGCCCATCTCTACCATCCTGCCCAGATACATAACCGCGATCCTGTCAGAGATATGCTTGACTACCAACAGGTCGTGTGCAATGAACAGGTATGTGAGGCCCAGTCTGTCCTGCAGCTCATCGAACATATTGATGACCTGCGCCTGTATGGATACGTCCAGGGCGGATACCGGCTCGTCACAGACGATGAACTCCGGATTGACCGCCAGCGAACGCGCGATACCGATACGCTGTCTCTGTCCACCTGAAAACTCATGCGCATATCTGGCAGCGTGCTCAGAGTTCAGTCCGACATAATCCATCAGCTGCAGCACGCGTTCCTTGCGCTCTTCCTTGTTCCTGCAGAGCTTGTGGATATCCAGAGGCTCAGCAATGATATCAGCAACCGTCATGCGGGGATTCAGAGACGAATACGGATCCTGGAATACCATGGTCGCTTTCTTCCTGAATTCCTTCAGTGATGCCTTGGAATCGATCTCCTGTCCATCATAGATGATCTTGCCTCCGGTAGGCTGATACAGATGCAGCAGGGTCCTGCCGACCGTAGTCTTGCCGCATCCGGACTCTCCGACCAGGCCTAGCGTCTCGCCCTTTTTGATCTCGAATGACACGTCATCTACGGCCTTGAGCGGCCTGGACCTGAACATTCCGACATTGATATTAAAGTATTCTTTGAGATGCTGTACTTCGACTAATGTTTTCTTCTCATCCATTTACGAGCACCTCCCTCTTGTCTTCCGGAAGATCTTCCAGAGTTATTGTTCCGTTTTCCAGCCCGTTTTTGATACACATCCAGCAGGATGATGCGTGGTCATCGTTTACACGTACCCTGCACGGCATCTCATTAATGCATATCTTCAGGGCATTGTCACAACGCGGCGCGAAAGGACATCCCTTCGGCATATTCAGCAGATCGATAGGAGTACCCGTGATCGGCTGCAGCTTCTGACCGGATGAATCCACGGTTGGTATGGATCTCATCAGACCCTTGGTATATTCATGCGCGGGATGATAGAAGATCTCGTCCGCTGTTCCCTGCTCGCAGATACCGCCTGCATACATGACGATGACTTCATCGCACAGCTGAGCTACAACACCCAGGTCATGAGTGATCATGATGATAGCCATGCCCAGTTCCTGCTGAAGAGATTTCATCAGATCCAGGATCTGCGCCTGGATAGTCACGTCCAGAGCGGTGGTAGGCTCATCAGCAATCAGGATATCCGGCTCACATGCCAGCGCCATGGCTATCATGGCACGCTGTCTCATACCGCCTGACAGCTCGTACGGATACTGCTTCACACGTTTCTCCGGCTCATTTACGTTGCAGAGCTGGAGCATTTCGATCGCGCGTGCCTTGGCCTCCGCCTTGGTCCTGTTGGTATGCAGCAGTATGGCCTCCTCGATCTGGTGGCCTACTGTATATGTAGGATTCATGGATGTCATGGGATCCTGGAAAATGATCGAGATATTATTTCCGCGAATCTCTTTCATGCGCTTTTCTGAAGCGCCTACCAGTTCCTCTCCGTCAAACTTGATAGAACCTCCGACGATCTTGCCTGTAGGAGCAAGGATCTGCATGATGGAGTAAGCCGTTACGGACTTGCCGGAACCGGACTCTCCAACTATTCCCAGAACCTTTCCCCTGTCCAGGAAAAACGATACGTCATTAACTGCCTTGACCTCTCCTGCGTCTGTAAAGAAGGAGGTCTTAAGATTCTGAACTTCCAGTAAACTCATTTTCTTTCCTCCTTAATTATTCAGCTTCGGGTCAAACGCGTCACGCAGTCCATCACCGAACAGATTCAGTGATAGTACGATCAGCGAGATAACTACCGCGGGAATGACCAGTCTGTATCCGTAGCTGGTTATTCCGTTCAGTGCGTCAGATGCCAGAGAGCCCAGCGAAGGCATCGGGGCACTGATTCCCAGTCCCAGGAATGCCAGATAGCTCTCTGTGAATATCGCGCTCGGGATCTGCAGCGCGGTGTAAACTACGATGATACCGATACAGTTCGGGAACAGATGCTTCATGATGATCCATCTGCCTTTGGCTCCGGCTGTCCGGGCTGCGAGCACATACTCCTGTTCCTTCAGTGACAGTATCTGTCCTCTGATCTGTCTGGCCATGCTGACCCAGTACAGAACGGCAAATATGATGAACAGGGAGATCATGTTGCTTCCCAGTTTTTCAAATATGGTCCCGGTTCCCTTGATAGCCTCCGCTATGGTCATTCTGAAGACCGAGCCCAACAGGATGATCATCAGCATGTCAGGCAGCGAATAGAATACGTCAACTATTCGCATGATGATCATGTCAACCTTGCCTCCGGCATATCCTGATATGGCGCCGATGATGAATCCTATGATCAGGACTATGATGCTGGCGAAGAATCCGACACCCAGAGATATCCTGGTTCCATATACTATACGGATGAAATAGTCTCTTCCCGCAGCATCCGTACCAAAGATGTGAGGAAATACAGTTTCTCCGGCATCGATCTTGGCCTGCTCTGTAGTACCGTATGTGAACGGTCTCAGATTGTTATAGCTGGCATCCACGGGCTTGCCGGGGACATTGCCCAGCTGCTGCTCGTATGAATACGGCCAGAAGAACGGGATCAGGATCGCGGCTAGCGCGATGATGATAACGACTATCGCACTGACAGTCGCTACCTTGTTCTTAAGCAGTCTCCTCATGCCATCCTTGAAGAAAGTGGTGGATGGTCTCATCTGGACCATGTATTCCTTCTCTTCATCGGTAGCAGGCAGGAAATTGTCCATATTTACCTGGAGACTGAAAGGTCTTGTCTTGTCAAACATACTCATATGATTCAGCCTCCTTTCTTATTGAAAATCGATCCTCGGGTCTACGACCTTGTATAGGATATCGCAGATGAGGTTCATGACGATGACCAGGACCGCCAGTATGATAGTGGTACCCATGACCATAGGATAGTCACGGTTAACGATACTGGATACGAACGCACGGCCGATACCCGGCACGGCAAAGATCTGCTCGATGACCAGGGAGCCGGTAACGATGTATGCCAGCATGGGTCCCAGATAGGTGATGACAGGTATCAGGGCATTCTTGAGAGCATGGCCGAATATGGTCTTGCCTGTGGATACACCCTTGGACTTGGCTGTACGGATATAGTCCTGTCCCAGCACGTCCAGCATGGACGATCTGGTCAGACGGGTGATATTGGCCATGGGCGACAGACCCAGCGCTATGATGGGAAGTATCAGACCCCGAGCCGTGGAACCATTTGCCGGCAGCCACCTCAGCTGCACCGCAAATATCATCAGCATCAGTGAACCCACGATGAAGCCCGGCATCGATATGAATGCCGTGGCTATGACCATGATGATCCTGTCCACCACGGTATTTCGTTTCAGGGCTGCGACCGCACCCAGTATGACTCCGACCATGGCACCCCATGCCGCGGCTATCAGTCCCAGCTTAAATGAGGTCCTCATACCGTCCGCGATGATATCCAATACCTGTCGTCCTTTCTGTTTGATAGAGGGACCAAAATCGAATTTGGTGATGATATCGCCCAGATAGGTGCCATACTGCACCAGCAGGGGCTTATCAAGGCCATATTTCTCTTCCATCGCTTTCTGCACCGAAGGGCTGGGCGTCTTCTCCGACAGGAACGGTCCGCCGGGGATCATATGCATGACAAAGAATGTGATCGTCATAACAACCCAGATAGTGACTATCGACAGAATGATCCTCTTGATAATATAAGAAATTGTTTTCGAATCCATTTGCTGTCTCTTTTCTGATCAGTTTTGTTTTCACTCAATAAAATGATATGTACTACGCATAAATATGCTGTATATTCTAAGCGTTATTCACACAAAATTCAATATATATTGCTAATTTAACGCTTTACCGCTTCTATTTGTTAAAGCGCAGCAATCATAAAATACCCGGCCTGCTTTTACCAATGCAGACCGGGTCCTCGTCATTTATTGTTCATGATATCATTACAGCTCAGAAATCCATGTCCTCTGCCCAGTCAAGGAATTTCCTTCCGGCATCGGTGATCACAGCTTCCTTGTATCCGTTGTACAGAGGTCTGATCGGTTCATGATCGATCATATTCTGATGCTCCCTGTAGAACTCCATATCCTTCTCATACTGCAGCTTCATGGCGACGTATTCCGGAGCATCGCTCTCTCTTTCCACAATATTCAGGAAGCATGAGCTGACCTTGGCGATGCTGGAATATGTTTTCTCATTTTCCCACTTGTCACCCAGTACGCTCCTGTTTCTGGGGTTGTATCTGGAAACGATCATGGGTACAGGCATCTCATCGATAAATCTGAGCTCCTCGATATCATATGCCAGCGTCTCATACAGATTCTTCTGCTGACGGCCTACGTTGTATGTTACACACCTGCACAGCTCGAGCAGCTGTTCTTTCGAGCAGTTATTGATATTGAATACCGTGTTCGGATCGACCTTGATCTGACTGATCACATAATCCCTGTACTCACCCAGTTTGGAAGTGAGCGAATCATGGAGTGCCATGATCTTGAACGCGCCTTTGCTCTTTACATATTCATACGGAAGTCCCAGGCTGTTCTCATGAGGAACCAGTGAGATGATGCCTATGTTGCTGTTGACCTTGTATGAGTTGGACTGATACAGAGCTTCGAGGCCCAGCAGTTCCTGTTCTTCCCTGGTCAGGATCAGTTCCTGGATCTGAGCCAGTTTGTCCTGGGGAAACAGAAATGCCGGAAAATCAGTTTCATTATCTTCTTCAGGGAACTCATCCTTCGGTATGGCAGACTCACCATAATTGGTCAGGAATTCCTGCTGGTCCAGTTTGTATGTCCTGATGATCTGAGCCCACATACTCTTATCCGGAAGAGTGTCTTTCTCCCATTTCTGTACAGATGTTGTAGAAACCCCAAGTGCTGTCGCAGCTTCCTCCTGTGTCAGAAAGCAGCGTTCTCTGGATGATTTCATATAGTCGTTGAATTTCATTATTATCCTCCATTATCGTGTCTGCAGCACGGTGCTGCGTGAACTGTTTTCGTGGGTCATTGTATAGGCTCGCTGACTGTCTGACCACCAATCTGACAGATTTTTTCCGAAAAATTGACTTGGCGGCAGGCCATTTTTGCGTATCAAAAAACCAACTTGAAGTTGGTTTAACTATAACTTCAAGTTGGTTCCTGGTCAATTGCAATTGTCTGAATTTTCTGTGAAAACTGATATCAGTTTTCCGAAAAGTATATCTTCAACATGTCTCCGACATCGATCCCGAACCTGTCCAGATCCACTCTGCCGTCTCTGACTTCCACGCCATCCTTTATCAGGAGTTTTTCCTGCTCTCCCGGTCCTCCGAATGCGAATTCTCCCGAGAGCTCTCCCTTGGAGTTCACCACACGAAAGCACGGTATATGCTTCGGGTCCGGATTCTTATGAAGCGCATTCCCTACTGCTCTGGCCATATTGCGGTCACCGGCAAGCTCTGCAATCTGACCATATGTGGCTACATGTCCCTTCGGGATCTTCTTTACTGCTTCATAGATCCTCTTTGAGGGACTGTAAGT
Organism: Lachnospiraceae bacterium; assembly: GCA_045604025.1. Lineage (GTDB taxonomy): Bacteria > Bacillota > Clostridia > Lachnospirales > Lachnospiraceae > RGIG5612. The sequence goes on from JAZUNG010000002.1 coordinate 10,658, forward strand.
GACCAGTTCATAGCTCTCAGCTATCATCCGTCTGACGTCTTCATCCGGAATACTCCCGTCTAGTATAATGGTATTCCAGTGCTCATGATTCTGATGGTATCCGGGGATCACGGACGGAAATGCATTTCTCCAGAACTCACGCCACTCAGGATCCACCTTGACGTTCAGATTGATAAATCCATCTCTTTTATATGTCCACAGGAATGCCTTCCTGCTGCCCTTGACTCTTACCAGCTGCCAGTTTTCATCATGAAATGGCGCGTCCTGATATGTGTCAGGGAATGACAGTCCGTATTCCAGTGCTTCTTCTCTTGTTGTCATATGTTCATTCCGATTGATCGAGTAGGGTCAACATCCCCACAAAAATATACCCCCAAAGGCATAGCCTTCAGGGGTAAAGACTACAGTTACCAGTATTATTCACCCAGTGAAGCTGCTGCTGCGAGGCAGATAGACAGATACTTCTCCTCTGCTGTTGAGCTTCTGGATGTCATGATGACAGGACACTTGGCTCCAACGATAAAGCCGCCCATTTTTGCATGGCAGAATCCAGCCAGCATCTTGCCCAGTGAATTGCCCTGATGGATATTTACAGCCAGCAGAACATCACAGTCACCTGCAACAGGAGACTCATAGCCCTTATCCTTGGCGATCTCTGCGTCTGTTGCGCAGTCAAACTGGATAGGTCCTTCTACGATACAGTTGGTGATCTCACCACGCTGGTTCATCTTCTTCAGCTCATCACCGTCGATGGTCTCAGGCATCTTGGGATCAACCTTCTCCTTGCATGCCAGGCATCCAACCTTCGGGCAGTCATATCCAAGAGCGATCATGGCATCAACAGTGTTCTGGATGATCTGCTTCTTTTGCTCCAGTGTAGGATATGTTACCATTCCGCCGTCAACGGGAGCGATCAGCTTGTGATAAGCTGAAGGAGCCTCAAAGATAGCGAAGTGGCTCATCAGACCACCCTTGCCCAGACCTGTTTCTTTATTAACTACTGCACGCAGATAGATACTGGAGTCAACATGTCCCTTCATCAGGAAGTCGCCCTTGCCCTCATTGATCAGCGCAACCGCCTTCTTGGCAGCCTCTGTCAGATCCGGCTCATCGTAGATATCTTCATCCGGAACATTCATTCCGATCTCGCCCAGGATCCTGATGATCTCAGGCTTGTCTCCAACCAGAACAGGTCTTACCAGACCATCATCTGCAGCCTGCTTTACTGCCAGCAGTGAATGCTCGTCTGCTGCTGCAGCAACGACGATACGGCTGACCTTGGTGTTGCCCTTCAGTTTCTTTTCGATGATCTCATCAAATGTCTTGTAAACCATGTTTAATACTCCTTTTTATATATGTATAGTCATGAATTAACTAAATGTTACTCAATATATGATTTGACCGGCGGCTGACCCAGATAATCCCTGAGCCACGGATATGCCTCTCCCAGTCTCTCCATAGTCCTGTTGTAAGAATCCTTGGCATCGCTTAAGGATACTGTCTGCCATCTGTCTGTCAGCATATTCTGATCCAGTGCCACTATGGCGAATACTCCGTCGCTCCTCTGGTCCACCCAGGTAGGAAGGATGTACACGTCCTTCAGTCTCATCTTGCCGTTGTTAAACTTCTCATATGTGATAGAGATGGTCAGTCCGTCCTCGGTATATCCGCGGGGCTCCTCGGGAACCATGATCTCCTTTCTCTGGCTGGAGATCGCATTTCCCATGGAGTACAGGCAGAATGTCGCATGTCCGTTGGCACTGTTCAGTATCTGTGTCTGCTGGATCACGTGAGGGTGACCTCCTATGATCACATCAACACCCAAGTCGCACATTGACTGTGCTATGTACATCTGCGCGTCATCGGGATTGTCCTGGTACTCATTGCCCCAGTGCATGAAGAAAACTGTCACGTCACATTTTTCAGACTTCATGGTCTCCAGATCCGCTGCGATCGAAGTCAGCAGCCCGTCCAGATTTGAGTAAGTGAAGCTGTTGATCAG
>JAZUNG010000003.1:0-16041 GCA_045604025.1 Lachnospiraceae bacterium
TCTGGTCAGGATGATCATGCAGACAGTCGATATCTGCGATGAAGTCACGGTCGCTGTCCGGCCGCACACTGATATTGCAGATGGGGCGGGCTGTACAGCCGGCTCCGGGGCGGAGCATACAGTCGGCACCGATTCAGATGCAGATGCCGGAAGGAAGGCGGATGCAAATACCGGGAGACCGGAGGACGCCGGGCAGATCACACTGACATGTGATGTGCCGGAGGTTCCGACAGGCCAGAGCAACATAGCATGGAAGGCAGCGGCAGCGCTGGCAGACATCTATGGGCTCAAACAGGACATTGACATCCATATCATAAAGAGGATCCCGATGGCTGCAGGCATGGCAGGAGGCAGCACGGATGCGGCAGCGGTCATTACCGCGCTGAACACGCTCTGCGGACTGAACATGTCACAGGAAGAGATGGACTCCGTCGCACTGAAGCTCGGTGCGGACGTTCCTTTCTGTCTAAGGAGAGGCACCTGGCTGTCGGAAGGCATTGGCGAGCAGCTCACCCGGCTGGATGACGCGCCGCCATGCTATGTATTGATCGCCAATCCACCTGTCAGCGTTTCGACCGGAGAGGTCTACAGAGCGCTCGATGCCATAGAGGCGCCGCAGCACCCGGACATTGACGCGATGATAGGCAGGATAGAGGACCGGGACCTTCAGGGACTGGCATCTGTCATGGACAATATCCTTGCTCTGGTCACGCAGCCGCTTCACCCGGAGATAGAAGTGCTGCGGCAGAAGATGATGGATCACGGAGCACTGGGAAGTCTTATGACTGGGTCCGGGCCGACGGTCTTCGGATTGTTTGACAAAAAGGAAAAGGCAGAAGAGACACTCAGGGAATTTGAGAAAGACAGATTCGTTAGAAAATGCTTCATAACAGGATTTGTCAGTGAGGTGTGAAATGCTGGATATTAATGAAACCGCTGAAGATTATATTCCTTTAAGGGACATAGTTTTTCAAAAACTCAGAGAGGCTATAGTGACCGGGCAGATGCAGCCCGGAGAAAGGCTCATGGAGATCAAGCTGTCCAATATGATGGGTGTCAGCCGCACACCCGTAAGGGAAGCCATCAGGAAACTGCAGGCTGAAGGGCTGGTCATCATGAACGCCAGAAGAGGCGCGATCGTAGCGCCGATAAACAAGAAAGATCTGAAAGAGATCCTGGAGATCAGAAAGGCACTCGAGAGACTGACATGTCAGCTGGTGAGCGCCAAGGCCGACGAAGAGGCTGTCGCTGAGCTGAAGGAGATCAACCAGGTCATGGAAGAGGCTGTGGAAGCGGACGACATCCAGAAAATGACTGAACAGGATGTGGCATTCCACGAGAAGATCACAGAGTTGGCTGACAATGCGCATCTGACCAATATGCTGGATCAGATCAAGGCGCATCTGTACAGATACAGGCTCGAGTTCATCAAGGAACTGAGGGACCGCAGTGTGCTGACCATAGAGCACAACCGCATCATTGAAGCCATTGAGGCGGGCAATGCCAGGGCGGCTGCCAGAGAGATCGAAAAGCACATCGAACTTCAGGAAAAATATATCTTGAATACGCTGGAACAGCTCGAGTAGAACTTGTATTTTCCGCGTACAGATGATAAAATCATTCATTGCGACAACACGCATGTTTTTTGCATGCAACTGAAAGGAAATATTTTTACATGCAGCCCTGGTTAATAGTAGTAATTGTTGTATTGGCAGTTTTAGTTGCTGTCCTTGCAGTTCTGTATTTCTTCGGCAGAAGAAACCAGAAGAAGCAGGAAGCTCAGGATGAAGAGATCAGAAAGCAGGCTCAGCCCATGTCTTTCTATATTATTGATTGCAAGAGGATGAGGCTCAAGGACGCAGGTATGCCCAAAGCCATGTATGAGGCCACCCCGAAGCTGGCGCGCATAGGCAAGGTCCCCATCCTGAAGGTCAAGGTCGCCAACCGAGTCATGAACCTGATGTGCGACCCCGAAACATTCAAGACTCTGCTTCCCAAGCAGGAGGTCAGAGCAATGGTTGCCGGCATGTATGTGGTTTCTGCCAAGAGAGTCAGAGGCCCTGTCTACGAGCCCAAGAAGAACCGCAAGGGTGAGCCGAAGACCAGCTTCCTCGACAAACTCAGATAATCGTTTTCTATTCAGCAGGAGTTGATATGAGAGAAATAAATGTAGCCGAGCTGACAGCAGCTGTCAGCGACATGTGCATATCCATCAATCATCAGCTGTCTCCGGATATGCAGCAGGCTTATACGAGCGCATATGAGAGCGAGACAGATCCGCTGGGCAAAAAGATACTGGGCCAGCTGATCGAAAATCATACATTGGCCGGAGAAAAAATGATCCCCATCTGCCAGGACACTGGCATGGCGGTCATTTTTCTTGAAGTAGGGCAGGAAGTGCACTTCACAGGCGGCGACGTGGAGACCGCCATCAACGAAGGCGTCAGAAGAGGATACACAGACGGCTACCTCAGGAAGTCAGTCGTATCCGATCCGCTCCTCAGGGTAAATTCCGGCGACAATACACCGGCGGTGGTGCATTACAGCATCGTGCCCGGAGACCAGGTGAAGATCACACTTGCGCCGAAGGGATTTGGCAGCGAGAACATGAGCCGCGTGTTCATGCTGAAGCCTGCTGACGGAGAGCAGGGCGTGATCGATGCAGTGGTTTCAGCCGTACGCGATGCAGGCCCGAACGCCTGCCCGCCCATGGTAGTCGGAGTCGGAGTTGGCGGCACATTTGAAAAATGCGCTATCCTGGCCAAGAAAGCGCTCACCCGCACCGTGGGAGAGCACAGCCCTCTGCCGCACATAGCAGCCATGGAAGAAGAGATCCTGAAGAGGGCCAACGCGTTGGGACTCGGGCCGGGAGGCCTGGGCGGCGCCACCACAGTATTTGCAGTAAATATCGAGACCTACGCAACACACATTGCGGGGCTTCCGGTAGGCGTAAATATCTGCTGCCACGTCAACAGGCACGTGAGCAGAGTGCTGTAGACGTCAGCCTCGCCTTTGGCAGTTACCATGTCAGCAGGCACATGAGCAGAGTGCTGTAGACATCAGCCACACTGCTGGCATACAGTTGCCATATAGACAGACACGTGAGCAGAGTGCTGTAGACATCAGCCTTATTTTTAGCAGGTAAGAACCACGTCAATAGGCACGTGAGCAGAGTGCTGTAGACATCAACCTCATTTTTAGAAGACAGAAACACGTCAACAGACACGTGAGCAGAGTGTTGTAGACATCAGCCTTATTATTAGCAGGCACAGACATGCGGTATATTTTTAAGGATCGGACACAAAACAGTCATTTAGTAGACTCAACACAGACATGCGGAGACAAATATGAAAGAAGTACATGTAACCACACCATTTACTGAAGAAGCGATCGCGGGACTCGAAGCGGGCGACATGGTTTATATCACCGGCACTATCTACTCTGCCAGAGATGCGGCCCACAAGAGGCTGTATGAGGCAGCGCTGGCCGGCGAGGAGCTTCCTCTTCCTATCAGGGACTGTGCGGTCTATTATCTGGGGCCCACACCTGCCAGAGAAGGCAGAGTGATCGGAAGCGCAGGTCCCACCACTTCCTCCAGAATGGACAAATATACACCGACGCTGCTGGATCTGGGACTCCGGGCCATGATCGGCAAGGGCAAGCGCTCAGATGCAGTGAAGGAGTCGATCGTAAAGAACAAGGCTGTGTACCTCGCAGCCGTTGGCGGAGCAGGAGCACTCCTGTCCAGCTGCATCAAGAGCTCAGAAGTGATCGCCTATGACGACCTCGGGACCGAGGCCATCCGCAAAATGCAGGTAGAGAACTTCCCCTGCATCGTGATCTGCGATTGCGCAGGCCACGACCTGTACATGGAAGTCGCCTCCAGAGCACAGTAATGGTATAGCCGCGACCAGCCAAGATATCCATCTGTGCTTGGTTGCGATGATAGACAGACACCAATCCTGCATTAAAACATACAAAAAAATCCAGTTGTGCATTGAAAAACAGCCGTTTTCAATGCACAACTTTTATTTTGCAGGATATTTCAGAGGGCGAGCCTGGCGCAACTGGCTTTTGCGCCTGTCTAAAATACAACAGAGAACGAGCCTGGCGCAACTGACTATTTTGTGACAACATGAATTATATTATAGATTATTTGACAGAAAACGCCTGAATGGGTCGAACCTGCAATGGTCGCTCACGAATATTTCCAGTTAGGACCGATTCCATTGACAATGTTCGAGCATATACTGTGTTGAGTCACGGATAATTACGGTTAGGGGCGATTATCAAGACTGAGAGAGAAGAAAATAGCTGCTTTTTAGGTCCTAACTGGAAATATCCGTGAATCTTGATGGGAGTTACAACACTCGAGAAGTCCTAACTGGAAAAATCCGTGAATTCTGAGAGGCAGTGCAGCATTTGAGAAGTCCTAAGCGGAGAAATCTGTGAATCTTGAGGAGCAGTGCAGCACCCGAGAAGTCACAACTGGAAATATCCGTGCTAACAATATAATAGTAACGGGACATAAAAAATGCATATCTCCGGAAGTCGGAGATATGCATAAGAAATCCGGGGAAAAGTTATGCATATCTCCGGAAGCCGGAGATATGTATAAGAAATCCGGGAAAAAGTTATGCAATATCTCCAGAAGTCGGAGATATGTATGTGATAGGATAGCGCGGTCAATGCCCGGAATCTCCACCTGTGCGAAGTTTTCGAAACCAAAATGCCCAGAATCTACACTTGTGAGAAGTTTTTACTTCAAAATCCTCGCACAACTGTAAATTCTGGCCAGCCCATCCTAGAAAACTTCGCACAGGCGCAGATTCTGTGCAGCCAGCCCTCAAAAACTTCGCATAAACGTAGATTCTGCACAGCCAGCCTCCGAGAAATTCGCACATGTGATAGAGATTCGCCTGGATCCTAGATGATCGGGTGCTCCCCGTGGTCCAGGTTCAGCGTATCGATAACTCTTCTCAGATGGACGGCCATGGCCTGGCGCGTTCCGATCGGGTCGCGCTTCTTCAGGAACTCCATGATCACAGGGTGGTCGGACAGCGTGAGGCTGTTCAGCTGGTTTTCCATGTCCTTGCCGACATAGAGGGCATCCTTAACAGCGTTATTGATGATGGGGGTCAGCTGCATCAGAAAATCGTTGTGCGCGGCCGCGATGATCGCGGCGTGGAACTCCTGCTCGGTCGAGGCACGCAGCTCGGAGTGGACGGCCTCCTCGGCATCCTTTGCCAGCCGGATGATATTCGCCATCTCCTCGTCGGTAGCACGGGCGCATGCCAGGGCAGCCAGCTCCGGCTCGATCAGCAGTCTGACCTCGTAGAGATCCTTCAGACGTTTTCTCACGCGGTCCATCTGGCCCAGGTCGTAGCCGTCAAATGCTTTCAGGTCCCTGGCGACAAATGTGCCCTTGCCGCGGTAAACCTCCAGGATGCCGCGGGATGCCAGCACCTTGATAGCCTCGCGCAGAGTATTGCGGCTGACGCGGAGCCTCTCGGACAGGGCATTCTCGCCCGGGAGCTTCTGGCCCGGCGCAAACTCCTTGTCCTCAACGATCATTTCATACAAAGTATCTGCAGTCTGATGTGATAATGTCTTCTTTAACAATTGGCTCACCCCACACTATGATTCTGTTTACATTATAAGCCTTCCGAAGAAAAGTACAAATATAACTTGTTTAAAAAATAGACAAGTTACAAGTACCACTTTCATACACTTTCCACAAAGATACACAAATGCGCCAGCAGGCATTGACAAAGGCTCCGCGAAGTCTTATTGTGATGTTGGACAAGTACTGTATTTGTTGGTCAAGTCCGAAGCGGGCAATAAATGGATTGGATAAGGTTGGACAAGTTGAAGGGTGAATTGGACGGCCGGATAGAAGATTCCAGGCTGGACAGCTGGATAAAGGATTCCAGACTTACGATCATCGTAGGGCATTTCGGAACAGGGAAAACGGAAGTCGCTGTGAACATGGCAGAGGCCATGGGCAGATTGCGGCTTCCGTTTACGTTTGCCGACCTGGACATTGTGGACCCGTACTTCCGCTCCCGTGAAAGAGAGGAAGAGATCACGGGCTGGGGAGGCTACTTCATCACCAACGCCCAGGCCGTCATGGACGCGGACGTCCCGGCCATCCCCTCAGAGACCGCATCACTCTTCGACGACCGCAGCCGCTACGGGATCATGGATATCGGGGGAGACCCGTCAGGTGCCAGAGTGCTGGCCCGCTACTATCAGAAGATCGCCAGAGAACAGGCTCGCGTGATCTGCGTACTGAACGCCAATCGGCCGCTCACCCGGACTCCGGAGGAAGCAGCTAGCTACATCCGGGCCATGGAGATGACCGGGGGATTCCGCGTGACCGAGCTGATCAACAATACGCATCTGTGCGGTGAGACCCCAGAAGAGGACGACTTGAGGAGCGCCGAGCTCTGCCGGAAGGTCGAAGAGATGACAGGCATCCCGCTCAGGTGCCACACGGTGGAGAAGCATTTGCTGGACAGGCAGGGAGACGAGATCGCATCCGGCCTGCAGCTGAGAGAAGACCAGTTCATCTGGCCAGTAAACATTTACATGAAGAAACCATGGGAAATGTGAGAAACGGAGGTTAAGCAATGGGAAGTCACGTAGTATTTGACAGAGACAGGTGCAAGGGCTGCGAGCTGTGCATCTCCGTCTGTCCGAAGAAGATCATCGGGCTGGACTCCAGTCCCAACGTCAAGGGCTACTGCCCGGCCATGTGTACAGATGAATCCGCGTGCATAGGATGCGCGAGCTGCGCCAGGATCTGCCCGGATTCGGTAATATCGGTATACAAGGATGAATGACAGGAACCAGACAGCTCGAATGACTTGCTGAAAGGGCAGTCACAGACAGGGATCATCCTGAAAGCCAGGAGAAAACCTGTTACCAAAGGGAGGACTAATAACATGAAAAAAGAGATCTGGAAAGGAGCAGAAGCGATCGCCGAGGCAGCCATCCGCGCAGGCTGCAAAGGCTTCTTCGGCTATCCCATCACTCCGCAGAATGAAGTACCTGAATATATGTCACTGAAAATGCCCGAGGCCGGCGGCGTGTTCGTTCAGTCCGAGTCGGAGGTCGCAGCTATCAACATGGTTTACGGCGCGTCCGCATCCGGGATCCGCTGCATGACCTCCTCGTCATCGCCCGGCATCAGTTTGAAGCAGGAGGGCATCAGCTACCTTGCAGGCGCCGAGCTTCCCGCCGTTATAGTAAACGTCATGCGTGGCGGCCCGGGCCTTGGCACCATCCAGCCGTCACAGTCAGATTATTTCCAGGCCACCAGAGGCGGCGGAAACGGAGACTACAGGACAGTAGCGCTCGCACCCGCCAGCATTCAGGAGGCCGTAGATCTGATGCAGGATGCATTTGACATCGCAGATGAGTACCGCACACCGGACATGATGGTGGCAGACGGTCTGATCGGCCAGATGATGGAGCCCGTGGAGTGGAAGGAGCACAAAGGAAGAGAGCTCCCGCCGAAGACATGGGCAGCAGACGGACTGAAGGGGCGTGACCACAACCATTTCATCACATCACTCCTGATGGATGCATCCACCTGCGAAGAGCACAACAGAAACCTGATGAAGAAATACGAGACCATCGCTGAGCGCGAGGTCAGATACGAAGAGATAGAGTGCGATGACGCCGAGGTGATCATCGTGGCATTCGGAACCACCTCCAGGATCGCGCACACAGCCATGGAGCACCTGAGGGCAGCAGGCGAGAAGGTCGGCATCTTCCGCCCGATCACGATCTGGCCGTTTCCTGAGAAAAGGCTCGCCGAGATCGCAGCCAGACCTCAGACCAGAGCATTCCTCGTAGTCGAAATGAACGGCGGCCAGATGGTCGAGGACGTACGCATGGCAGTCGCAGGCCGGGCACCCGTAGAGTTCCACGGCAGGATGGGCGGCGAGATCCCTACAGTTACCGACGTGGAACGCATCACAGCCAGACTGCTGGAGAAATACGACAACGAGGACGCCGAAGAGATCATCTCCGAAATGCAGGAGAAGGAGCGCGAAGAGGACGAGGAAGAGATGCACAGCATCCTGAGGCCTCTGGTAGAAGGCGTAGAGATCAACAATTACTGATTGAGGAATTACGCTGATGCAGTATCGTTCAGTAAAACACGCCTGAGAACAATTACTGATAACTGATCATGGCCCGGAAGCGGGAGAAAGGAAGACCGATTGCGAACAGCAGACGGTCAGAAGTGACAGATCATGAAGACAATATATGAGAGATCAAAGGGACTGACAGATACACCGATGCATTACTGCCCGGGATGCGGACACGGCATCGTTCACAAGCTGATAGCCGAGGTAATGGTGGAGCTGGGCCTGCTTGATGAGGCCATCGGCGTCTGCCCGGTAGGCTGCAGCGTATTTGCGGGCAATTATCTGGCATGCGACTTCATCGAGGCCGCACACGGCAGGGCACCCGCAGTCGCCACCGGAGTCAAGAGGACACATCCGACTCAGCCGGTATTTACATATCAGGGCGACGGCGACCTCGCGTCCATCGGAGCTGCCGAGATCGTGCACGCAGCCATGAGAGGTGAGAAGTTCACCACCATATTCATCAACAACGCAATCTACGGCATGACAGGCGGGCAGATGGCACCGACCACACTGATCGGCCAGAAGGCCACAACCTGCCCGCTCGGCAGGACCAAAGAGCAGGCCGGCATGCCCATCCGAGTGGCAGAAATGCTCTCCACCCTGGACGGACTGGTTTACGCCGAGAGAGTCTGCGTGACGGACATTCCTCATCTGATGAAGGCCAAGGCCGCCATTAAGAAGGCGTTCGAGATCCAGATGCGCGGCGAAGGATTTACATTTGTAGAGGTCCTCTCCGCATGCCCGACCAACTGGGGCATGACACCTGTGGACGCCAACAAGTGGCTGATGGAGAACATGGCCGCCTACTATCCGCTGGGAGTTGTTAAGGATATTTCGGGAGGAGAACAGTCATGAACAGACATATAATACTTTCGGGATTCGGAGGACAGGGCGTCCTCTCTATCGGAAAAAATCTTGCTGAGGCCGGACTGGAAGAAGGCAGGGAGGTCACATGGGTTCCCGCGTATGGCCCGGAAATGCGAGGCGGCACAGCCAACTGCAGCGTCATCATCAGCGACAAACGTATCGGCTCGCCCCTGATCGAAAAGCCCACCGACATCATCGTTATGAACAGGCCTTCGCTGACCAGATTTGAGCCGACCGTCAAGCCAGGTGGACTGGTATTCGTGGACAGCTCCACCATATCGGACAAGGTGCAGAGAGAAGACCTGCACGCGTTCTACATCCCGTGCGACGAGATCGCCAGAGAGATCGGTAACCTCAAGGCCGCCAACATAGTCATGCTGGGCGCATTCGTTGAGGCTACAGGCATCGTGAAAATGGAGACCATCGAGCGCATGATCCACGAGATCTTCTCCGGCAAGAAAGCGAAATTCATCCCCATCAACCTGGAGGCGCTGAAGCGCGGCGCCGAGTGCGTGGACCGCACCCCGATACCGTATTGAGCCACATGATATGGTGAGCCGCGGACAGACGATTCGGATCAGGCAGATATATATGATGAAACGCTGAGCCGCGGACAGCTCGAAATGTACTGAAAGAAGACAGATCATTGAATACACAGATCACTGATAAACTGATGACAGCCAGTGAGATCGCCGGGATGGTGCAGGATGGCTGGGTATGCTTTTCTGATATCGGTCTGGCGATCCCTCCTGAGATCACGAACGCGCTCGCAGCGCGCGCTGCAGCCGGGAGCCTGAAGAGGGTCATCTGGCACAGCCTGCTGGACCTGGAGCCGCTGGATATCCTGAGCCCTGAGGCAGCACATTTAGCAGTTGCAGATTCACTCCGTGAAGGCCGCAGTTCACAGCTGGGGCAGGTCCTTCTTGACGGTCTTGAACTCACACGCACCGCCGGCATGGCTGGCACAGATGCCTATTTGAGGGGTGCCACTGAAACCACGCAGGCCACCGGCATGGCAGGCACAGCCGATTTCGGGATCCGCCCGGTGTCGTGGTTCTCGGGCAAAGCATTTGCACGTGCGGTGAACGAGCACAGAGCGGACATCATGCCCTGCAATTACCACGACATGCCCGAGCACGCCCGCAATCTGGAACGCATTGACGCGCTCCTGATCCGCACATCCACCATGGATGACAACGGATATTTCTACACGGGGCTGTGCGGCTCCATGATGGAAGTGCTCCTGGAGAGGGCTGAGCATATTTATATCGAGGCCAACACACACATTCCGCATTTGCCGGGTTCAGTCCGGATACACTTAGGCCAGGTGGACGCGTACTGCGTGTCAGACAGAGAGCTGCCCGATATCCAAGCGGCAGCAGAGGATGAGACCAGCAAGATCATCGCGGAATATATAGCCGACGAGATCCCGGACGGCGCGACCATCCAGCTCGGTATAGGCAGCGTTCCCGAGGCAGTCGGCAGGCTCCTGAAGGAGAAACGCGACCTCGGTATTCACACCGAACTTTTCTCAGACAGCTTCAGAGAACTGATCGAGTGCGGTGCCGTGACCAACTCCCGCAAGGAACTCTATACAGGCAAGAGCGTCACCACGGTAGCCTTCGGTTCCAAGGAACTGGGCAGGTTCCTGGACGGCAATCCGGACGTGCTGATGCTTCCGGTCAACATTACCAATGACCCGTATGTAATCGCGCAGCACAAAAACTTCATGTCGATAAATGCCGCCCTGGAAGTCGACCTTTTCGGGCAGGTCTGCGCGGAGAGCATCGGGACCAGGCATGTCTCCGGAAGCGGCGGCCAATCAGACTTCGTACGAGGCGCAGTGATGAGCGAGGGTGGCAAGAGCTTCATCGCATTTCCCTCCACAGCTACAGGCGGACGCCTGAGCCGCATCAAGCTGACCCTGTCAGAAGGCGCGATCGTAACGACCAGCAAGAATGATGTCGATATGATCGTTACGGAATACGGTATCGCCAGACTCCGCGGAAAGACATTATCCCAGAGAGCACGCGCTCTCATAGCCATCGCCCATCCGTGCTTCCGTGATGAGCTGACCAGCGAGGCCCGTAAGTCCGGCCTGTTGTAGAATATGCGTAAGTCTGGCCTGCTGTAGAATATTCGTAAGTCCGGTCTGCTGTAGGAAAACAGAATATCAGAGTATAACAGAACTGCCGCCTGAGAGGGGCGGCAGTTTTTATACTCTAAGATGAAGATGCGCCAGAGCCAGTTAATTGGTAAGATGCCATTTTCGAATGGTTTTGCAGGTTTCGGGAAAGCTTATTTCAGTACATGGCCGTTTCAAGGCATTTTCTGTAACCGCAACAACGTATGATGATCTTTGTAATTGATCAATGACTGGTTGAAATCAGTAATCTTTCCAAAAACTACGGCAATGACCAGAACATACCAGACATTTTTCCAAAAACTACGGCAATGACCAGAACATACTAGATGATTTTCCAAAAACTCCAACAATGACCACTAAAACCTCTTGCAGAGTGGTCACGGCCGAAGTAAATGGAAAATGGATGAGTCAGGAGTGGTCACAGCCGAAGTAAATGGAAATTGTTGCAATGATCTATGATAAAAGTGTCCTCTAAACAGCCCTAAAATGATTATAATAATGAAAGCAAAGATAATCTTATTGAATTCACAGACAATCTGACTTTCATACGAAAAGATTATGAAGTGAAAGGGGGTTTATGACAAAGATGCAATCTGAAAAGGCTGGTGATCAGGAGAATGTCATCAACAGACAGGTGGCAGAAAAAATATATCTGGCCTGCTGGGACGATGCGGTCAGAGTTGCTCAGATCATTTTGAATGACCACTCAGCGGCAGAGGATTGTGCACAGACAGCCATGATCAAACTGTTTGAGCATATCGATAAAGTTGATACGTATCCATCACCCCGAACAAAAGGTTATCTGATAGTGATCACAAGAAATCTTGCGTATCGAGAATACAATCTGCAGAAACGGATACTTAATTATACAGAAGAGGCAGAGAGACAGCTGAATGATAGCACCGATGGCAGAGCCACAGAAGATATCGCGCTGGATAACTGGACCAGCGAAGTGATTGCAGATGCACTGGCCCGACTACCAGATAGAGACTCAGATATCCTGGTGCTAACATATGGTTTTGACCATAGTACAGCGGAATGCGCAGATCTGATGGGAATGTCAGTTGAGGCTGCCAGAAAGGCTCTGCAGAGGGCAAGGCAGAAATTACGAAAGGAGTTAGATAAAATTGGCTACAGATAGACTGAAAGAGGCCATGCTGATATATGTCGAACAGCTGGGAAGGGACGATGATCAGTCTCTGAAGAGAGAAATGCAAAGTGACAACGGAGAAACAGCAGAAGATGCCAGGTTTGAGAAGCTGTGGACACAGTATGAAAATGACATGCACGTTGAAGTGCAAGCGCCCTCTGGGTGGCAGACTGGGAATATAGGCGAAGGCAGCAGAAATAAAAAACGCCGCAAAAAGGCTCTGGGGATTGCCATAGCAGTGGCAGCAGCTCTGATATTGGCTGTTGGCATCGGAACTGCTGCCAGTCAGGACTGGGACGACTCAATGTTTGGAGCTCTCAGAAGACTGCTGGACAAAAATCTGGATCAAAACGAATTCTCGGTATCACCTGAAGAGATTGTGACATACCATATCGAGAAGGTAGGATTTATTCTTTCAGGAGATGAGTATTCAACTGACCCAACAGTGAAAGAATTTCTGATCCATGGCTGGAAGGTAGATAGCAGCTCGGGCGCTTTGGGTTTTTATGATAACAACGGGCAGCCAGTGACAATGATAGACAGCTATATTCTGAAGCGTGGTGAAGAAAGACTGAAGATATTTATAAGCGAGGGAGACTTACTTAACGGCCTGCGCGTCAGAGATTGCAGGCTAGCATCGATGGACATAAACGTCGATACCTATATTAACCAGAGCAACGTCACTGACTTCACTGTCGGAGGAGTCAATCTGCTGGATTGTTCAACTTTGCAGATGGATGAGCTGATAACAGAGCACGTATCCGAGAAATCAATAGCCCATTATGCAGGGGGAACAGCAACTGAAGAACAGTGGGCAAATTTTGATGCATTTCTATATCCTCCGGAAGGCATTATGAAGGATTCAGGTATCATACAGCTGAGAGTTGAGATTAACAATTTAAATACTCTGAATATTCAGAATATAGTTGCAGCCTTTAAAGAGTATGGACCTGTGCCGGACCTGTATCTGGATTAAAATGATCAATGGAGATTGAAATAACCTTACTCCAGCACCTTCAAAGAGACGTTCCGTGCCTCGACCTGAAGGACTTCTTCGGCGAAGATACGGAACTTCTCCGTGTCGTCGCTGACGAAGTACTGATGCTCGTCAGGCTCCACGGGTGTGGTGCGGTCAGAGAGAAGCCCTGTCTGGGCCAGCATGTTCCTGAGCTCGAGAGCAGTCTCGAAGGCAGGGTTGACCAGTGTGATGTTTTCGCCAGGTTCGGCAGGCACGCCTGCGCGGTGGCCGTGGATCTCCTGCGCAATGACCTTCAGCAGCAGCGGATAATGCGTGCAGCCCAGGATCAGCGTGTCGATATCGTTTGTACGGATCATCTCGTCGAGGTAGCGGTGAATCATCTGTCTGGTGACGGGGTCGTCGATCATCTGCTCGTCGACCAGCGGCACGAAGAGCGGGCAGGCAGCGGAGCAGACCTGCGCCTCTGGCTTGAACTGGTGGATATACTGGTCGTACAGACCGCTTGAAACTGTGGCGGTGGTTCCGATCACGCCGATGCGGCCGTTTACGGTCTCGCGGGCAGCGGCGATGGCGCCGGGCACGACCACGCCGATCACGGGGATGTCCAGCTCCGCGCGCACTGCGTCGAGCGCCAGAGCGCTGGCGGTATTGCAGGCGATGGTGATAGCCTTGACATTCCTGGATACCAGGAAATTCGCGATCTGCTTCGAATATCTGATGATAGTTTCGGCGGACTTGTTGCCGTAAGGCACCCTCGCGGTGTCACCGAAATAAATGATCTTCTCGTTGGGAAGGTTCCTGAGGATCTCGCGGGCCACGGTCAGTCCGCCAACTCCCGAGTCGAAAACTCCTATGGGAAGTGATTTATCGTTCATTTGTCTGATCCTCCGGTTCAAAATCTTCCGGCAGGCTGCCTATCATCTTCGCGTTGGCAACGTGCCTCTCATAAATAATATTGCGCACCTGCTGCGCCAGGTCCGCCACGCTGTCCGGCTTGATGCCGGCGGTCTCTATAGGCTCGCAGAACTCCACGACCATAGTTCCGCCCTTGACCCACGGCATGTGGTCGTCCCATCTGTCGCCCGAAATGCTGTAGACGACGGGGATGATCCGAGCCTTCGCCTTGGTGGCGAGCTTGAACGATCCGGTGTGGAAATACCCCATGTGGCCCTCATAATGTGAACGCGTCCCCTCGGGGAATATATACATGCTCACGCCGTTCTTCACATTCTCCACGCCCTGCAGGATGGTCTTTACGCCGGCGCGGTGATCCTTCCTGTCCAGAAACAGGCAGTAGATATTGCGCATCCACCAGCTGATGACCGGCCAGTGGATCATCTCTTTCTTGGCGATGAATCCGGCCAGCCCTGGCAGCACCGGATAAGTGGAGATCACATCAAAAAAACTGCGGTGATTGCCTGTATAGACTACCGCTTCGCCGTCTTTGGGAAGGTTCTCCAACCCGATGTATTTAACTCTGCATCCAGCCGCCCACATGAATGTTTTCAGCGAAAACTGCACATAGCGGAGGCTGTAAATGTCCTTTGCCTTCTTATCGAACAGTCCTATCAGCAGCGAGACCGGATACGCTATCAGAGAAATGATGCACACGATCAGCACATCCAGGACAAATAAAATCAATCTGATCATGCCTGCATTGTAGCATTTTATTGAAATTTAGTAAAGTTAAAGGTATACTAATCTTTCAGACACACAGATGACATTAATTATTATCACGGGAGTGGGCGCTGGCCTTTCACGAAGGGGACAGTTGGATTACGTCCACGGAGAGAAAGGCCAAAGCGGGGCTCCGCCCCGTGATAATAATTTGGATAGCCGCGAAAGGCCAGCGCCCACTCCGCGGCACATACAAATATCAAACGATATCTATATATCTGAAAGAGTGAGTTATGAAAAACAGAAACATGACATTACTTACTGACCTGTACGAGCTGACCATGATGCAGGGATATTTCAAGTCAAAGAACGACGCCGTAGTCGTTTTCGACGCTTTCTACCGCAAGAACCCCTGCGACGGCGGCTACGCGATCGCCTGTGGACTGGAGCAGATCATCGACTACGTCAAGAGGCTGAAGTTCAGCTACGACGAGATCGAGTATCTGAGGAGCCTGGGGCTGTTCGAAGAGGATTTCCTGGATTTCCTGGGATCCTACCATTTCACCGGAGATATCTACGCGGTGCCCGAAGGAACCGTCGTATTCCCGAAGGAGCCTCTGATCAAGGTTGTCGCACCTATCATAGAGGCGCAGCTGATGGAGGCAGCGCTGCTCAACATCCTGAACCATCAGAGCCTGATAGCGACCAAGGCATCCAGAGTAGTCTGGGCGGCCAAAGGCGACGGCATCATGGAGTTCGGTCTGAGGCGCGCGCAGGGACCCGACGCAGGAACCTACGGCGCACGCGCGGCAGTGATCGCAGGCTGCGTAGGCACATCCAATGTAGTGACCGGCAAGCTGTTCGGCGTACCCGTGAAGGGCACCCATGCCCACAGCTGGGTCATGAGCTTCCCCGATGAGTACACCGCGTTCAAGACATACGCAGAGCTCTATCCTAACGCATGCATCCTGTTGGTAGACACCTACGACACGCTGGGCAGCGGCGTTCCGAACGCCATCCGCGTATTTGACGAGATGAAGGCGCGTGGGATCAAGCTCGGCTACTACGGCATCAGGCTGGATTCGGGCGACCTGGCATACCTGTCCAAGAAGGCCCGCAA
>JAZUNG010000004.1:0-8250 GCA_045604025.1 Lachnospiraceae bacterium
GACCTCAGATACTGACATCCCAGTACGACCACTTCATTTACGCTGGTAAATGCTGTAATTATACCTTCTGTAAAGAGCTCGCAGATCACCAGTGCTACCAGACCGTATATAAGACAGATAGCGATCGCCTCCCATAGAGTCTTCCTGCTGCGGTCGTGTTTTCCGGCACCTGCATTCTGTGCTCCGATAGCAGAGACCGTAGAAAGCATGGCAGATGGAACAAGAAACAGGAAACTTATCACCTTCTCTACTATCCCGACAGCTGCAGCGGTATCTACGCCTCTGGAATTGGCTATCACAGTAATGACCAGGAATCCTATCTGGACGAAACCGTCCTGGGCTGCAATGGGAATCCCAACACCCAGTATATGTCTGACGGTTTTACTGTCAAATCTGAGATCAGACGGTCTTACCTGTATACCGATACCTTTTCTGAACAGATATATAAGCGCTATAAGGACGCTGATCGCCTGAGAGATCACTGTAGCCAGAGCAGCTCCTTGTGCACCCATTTTGAAAGGTCCGATCAGTATATAATCCAGGATAATATTAATGACACCTGCTATGAAAACGAAAACAAGAGGTCGTGTGGTATCTCCTACACCTCTGAATACGCTGCTGAGAACGTTATATGCGGTGATAAACGGCACACCCGCAAAACATATCAGTATATAAATATGTGTCTCTGAAATAGCTTCTGAAGGCGTTGACATGACCCTCAGAATCGGAAATCTGAGCAGTATCAGAAGTGCTGTGGCAATAACAGAAAAAATGATAAATATAGATATTGTATTGCCGATAGCTTTCCCTGCACTTGAGTCATCACCTGCTCCAATGCGGTTTCCAATCGCAACAGTAGAACCCATTGCAAGACCTGCAATGATGACTGTCAGCATATGCATCAGCTGGGAGCCTACAGATACGCCTGTTGTGGACTCTGCTCCATTGAACTGACCGATAATGAACAGATCTGCGAGTCCATAGAAGGTCTGCAGAAAGCATGAGATCAGATATGGTATTGAAAATATCAGGAGATTCTTAAGTACACTTCCTGATGTCAGATCCTTTTTCATTTCATGCCAGTATCTTGACCAACCAGGGTATTCCATAAGTAATTATACTCATGATGATCGCGCAAAGACAGATACCCAGTCCGATCGCAACTGATGATCTCTTTACAGGGATGCCTAGAAGGCTGGCAAGCAGTGCTCCTGTCCATCCGCCTGTACCGGGAAGCGGGATACCTACAAACAGTAACAGTCCCCAGAAACCCAATCTGTCTATCTGCCCACGCTTCTTCAGTGTGCGTGTTTCCAGCCAGTTGACGAATCTTCCGGTTGTTCTGAATCTTTTCAGCCATTCGAAGATCTTCTTAATGAACAGCAATATAAATGGTATGGGGATGATATTGCCTATCATACAGATGATAAGTGCCCTGAGATAAGGAATGCCAAGAAGCGTGGCAGCTATCATGCCGCCACGCATCTCAAGTATAGGCAGAAGTGAAATTATAAAAATGACTATATTTCCATTCAAACCCGAAAACAGGTTTGTGATCCACAGAATAATACCGTCCATACTGTCCTCCAGGTCAGATATTCAGGAATGTCTTTACCTGGTTTTCCATATCATCTATCTCGCATATGGTCTTATGTCTGATAGGATATGCCAGTATCTCTTTGATGGCTTTGGGAATGCCCTGTTTACCCCTGAGCATATCCAGCCTGAAGATCAGATCATAGTCACTCAGCATATCTACATGCTCTTTATCTATGGAAGAAACAACAGCATGAAGGAATTTAAAAGGACTGGCGGTTGAAACGATCACAGACGGAGATGTGTCACCTGTTTCTGTAACATACTTTTCATAAGCGCAAGCGGCAACACTGGTATGTGTATCCATGACATACTCACAGGCTTCATACATCTTCCTGATCTCTGCCAGCGACTCTTCATCTGTCGCATATTCTCCGTAAAAATCATCCAGACGGGCTCTCATATCATCGGTAATGGTATATGAGCCTTTTTCAGACAGTTCTTTCATGAGCTGTCTGTTGGCCTCTTCACTCTCTCCACAGATCATATATATCAGTCTTTCCAGATTGCTGGATATCAGGATGTCCATGGAAGGTGAGTTGGTGAGGATGAAATCTCTGTTTTTATCATATGTTCCGGTCCTGAAGAAATCGTACAGGACTTTGTTGTCGTTTGATGCACAGATAAACTTATTAACAGGAAGCCCCATGAGCTTTGCATAATATCCTGCCAGGATATTGCCAAAGTTGCCGGTCGGGACTACGAAATTGATCTTATCTCCGCATTTGATCGCACCGTTTCTGATCAGTCTGGTATAAGCCCAGATATAATATACTATCTGGGGAACCAGTCTGCCGATATTGATCGAATTTGCTGAAGAAAACCTGAATCCGCGTTCTGCAAGTTCTGCAGCCAGTTCTCTGTCATTGAACATCTTCTTTACAGCACTCTGACAGTCATCGAAATTGCCCTTTACTCCGATAACGCATGTATTGTCACCTTTCTGCGTGACCATCTGAAGTCTCTGGATATTGCTGACACCACCATCCGGATAGAAAACCACGATCCTGGTTCCCGGAACATCAGCAAATCCTGAGAGAGCTGCTTTGCCGGTATCGCCGGATGTGGCAGTCAGAATGACTATATCGTCAGTAATATTGTTCTTCCTGGCAGCAGTAGTCAGAAGATGCGGCAATATGGACAGGGCCATATCTTTGAACGCTATCGTCGCTCCATGAAACAGCTCAAGAAAATACTTGCCGTCTTCTTCAACGAGTGGTGCGATCTCTTCGGTATCAAACTTGCTGTCGTAAGCATTGTCGATGCATTCCTGAAGTTCTTCATCGGTATAGTCAGAAAGATACTTTTTGAGTACTTTGAAAGCCAGTTCCTTATAAGACAGCTCTGAAGCCTCCTGAAGGTCGAAATCCAGGGCTGGAACCTCTGTGGGGACAAACAGTCCGCCATCAGGTGAAAGCCCCATTAAAATGGCCTGTGAAGCGCTTACACAGCTTCCGTCTCCTCTGGTACTCTTATACATTACGCTCATATATAAACCTCTTTTTCAAGTTCTGTAATTATTGATCATCTGAGTCCTTCAGACTCAAACTTCGCCATCTGAGCCAGACAGTTCATCAGTTCCAGGTATCTGGCATCATAAGGGCCGTCGTCGATCACGACATCAAGAGATACTGCAAAATCCGTGATCATCTTGTCAGTAAGCTTACCGCCCATCTGTCTGACTATCTCTATCTTTCTCTTATATGATCTGGAATCCAGAAATGCTTCATAAAGAGCTTCTGTTTCATCATCTTCATCCGGAACACCTGATGCAAGTGCTCTGCCTTCAAATGTATCCTTAACTGCATCTATGAATTCTTCGGAATTCAGTATATGTACATTATCAAGAACAGTGATCTGTGCCAGGTCATTTGTCATATATCCCGCCTCGATGGTATCCAGAACAGCCTTTTCCATGCGGTCAGCCCAGCTGCACAGTGCATAAATACCGTCCATCTGTCCGCGTTTTCTGAGTGCTCCGGTCCATGCAAATATCGTAGCGATGGAATTTGTTGAAGTTGTCTCGCCTTTCAGGTATTTATAGTAATGCCTCTGAACAGTTCCATGAGCAGCCTCAAATTCATAATTTCCTTCGGGAGATACCAGTACAGATGTCATCATTGCCAGAGCGCCAAAGGCAGTGGCAACCATATCACTCATAACGTCTCCATCATAGTTCTTGCATGCCCAGATAAAACCGCCTTCACTCTTGATAACTCTTGCAACCGCATCATCTATCAGTGTATAGAAGTACTTGATACCGGCAGCCTCGAAGCGCTCCTTAAACTGTTCATTGTAGATTTCCTCAAAGATATCCTTGAACGTATGATCATATGTCTTGGATATGGTATCCTTGGCGGAGAACCACAGATCCACCTTGCTGTCCAGTGCGTAATTAAAGCAGCTGGCTGCAAAGTTTCTGATAGAAGCGTCTGTATTGAATTGTCCCTGCAGTATTCCGGCTCCCTTAAAATCAAATATCTTCTTTGTTGTCTTCTGACCGTTCTCATCAGTAAAGACCAGTTCGGCTGTACCAGGAGCATCAATGCTCATCTCAGCAGCCTTATACAGATCTCCGTATGCATGTCTGGCAATGGTAATAGGTGCCTTCCAGCTCCTTACATAAGGCTGGATGCAGGAAGTCATGATGGGAGTCCTGAAAACAGTACCGTCCAGACGTGCTCTGATAGTGCCATTGGGGCTGGGATACATCTCCTTCAGATCGTACTCTTCTACTCTGGCCTTGTTGGGAGTAATGGTAGCGCACTTAACTCCCACACCGTACTTTTTGATAGCATCTGCAGCATCAATTGTCACCTGATCTGCGGTCTCATCTCTGTGCTTCAGACCCAGGTCATAATACTCAGTATTCAGGTCGATATACGGAAGAATAAGCTTTTCTTTGATCAGACTCCATAGAATACGAGTCATCTCATCTCCGTCCATCTCTACTATTGGGGTTGGCATTTTGATCCTGTCCATTACTCTAAACCTTTCTGAATTCACATAAATAAATATAAACCGAGCAGGGCTGTAAGCCGGGTTCTGTTAAAAATGGCCATCTATCTTGTTTTACCGTCACCGGCAAAATCTTCGCGACCTACCTGAGAGCTCAGACGGGCAGCCTTCAAACGCTCTCTGCTTGGTCTTGCTTCGGATGGAGTTTACAATGCCTCCGCTGTTACCAGAGGAGCGGTAGTCTCTTACACTGCCATTTCACCCTTACCAGCATAGCTGGCGGTATACTTTCTGTTGCACTGGTCCTGGGATCGCTCCCGCCGGACGTTATCCGGCATCCTGCCCTGTGAAGCCCGGACTTTCCTCGCCGTAGCGCAGCCATTCACCCTGCTCGAACATATATCATATCATTTCAAGTCAGTGTATTTCAAGCTATTTACTGCCTTAATAACATGATATGTTTTCTTCTTATCAGCGATCACTTCGTCCGATACGATCTGGAATCCATGTTCCTGTATAAATGATCTGACCAGTTCATGGTCTCTGTGCGGTGACAGTATCAGCTCATCTAATGATGCAAGAACATCCGGATGAGAATCCATTATCCTGGTCATCAGAAGACCGCCCATGCCGGCAATGATCACAGTATCTACTTCAAATGGAGCAAGTTTTTCAAAGCCATCTGACAGTCTGCATTCCATCCTGTCTGTTAGGCCACGTCTTTCAGCCAGTTCCTCAGCTTTCGCAAGTGATCCCGGACTCACATCAACAGCTATAACCTTCGGGCATATATTTTCCTGCAGCAAATATGCGGGCACAAATCCATGATCTGTGCCCACATCACATGCCGTATTACCGGTAGTTACCATATCAGCAATGAATTTCAGTCTTTTGGATATACCCATCAGTCGAGGAAATCCTTCAGCTTTCTTGAACGGCTCGGATGTCTCAGTTTTCTGAGAGCCTTTGCCTCGATCTGTCTGATCCTCTCACGTGTTACGTTGAATTCTTTACCAACCTCTTCAAGAGTACGTGTCCTGCCGTCCTCCAGACCAAATCTGAGTTTAAGTACCTCCTGCTCTCTGTCAGTCAGAGTTCCCAAGACTTCATTCAGCTGTTCTTTAAGCAGTACAAATGCTGCAGCATCGGCAGGTGAAGTGATGTTTTCATCCTTGATGAAATCACCCAGATGGGAATCCTCCTCCTCACCTATAGGAGTCTCCAGTGAAATAGGATCCTGAGATATCTTCATGATCTCTCTTACCCTGGCAACAGGGATATCCATTCTCTCAGCGATCTCTTCATTGGTAGGTTCTCTGCCAAGCTCCTGAAGAAGCTGTCTGGATACGCGGAGCAGCTTATTGATAGTCTCTACCATATGAACAGGGATACGGATGGTCCTGGCCTGGTCCGCAATAGCTCTGGTAATAGCCTGTCTGATCCACCATGTAGCATATGTGGAGAACTTGTATCCCTTCTTGTAGTCGAATTTCCTGACTGCCTTCATCAGACCCAGATTGCCTTCCTGGATCAGATCCAGCAGCTGCATGCCTCTGCCTACATATCTTTTTGCAATACTTACAACCAGACGGAGATTGGCTTCAGCCAGGCGGGCCTTGGCGTCTTCATCTCCCTCTTCCATTCTTCTGGCCAGTTCAACTTCTTCATCTGATGTCAGCAGGGGGACCTTTCCGATCTCCTTAAGATACATCCTGACATGATCTTCGATGTTGATATTGTTTTCCAGATCTGACAGATCCAGATCGATCTCAGCTTCAAGATCTTCATCATCCAGTTCATCCAGACCCTTCAGGTCATCTTCAAAGTCCATCAGGATACTGTCATCGTTCAGATCGGTCCTGAGAACATCGATACCTTTATCATTAAGATAATCAGTGATCTGCTCGATCTTCTCTGCGCTCAGATCCATTCCGGGAAAGTATTTGTCTATCTCGTTATATTCAATAAAATTCTTTTTTTCTTCAGCATCCTTTATAAGACGCTCAAGACATTCTTCAAAAGTGTTGGTTTCGTCGCTCATTATTGCTCTCCTGTAAAGATATTTACGTTTTTCAGTTCCTCTTCGCGCATCTTCAGTTCGATCATCCTGGAAATATCTTTCTCCTCACTGATCATCTGCCTGACATGATTTATTTTGAGCCTCATAACACAGTCGTTGATCGCTTTTTTCTTATCCTCATCACTCATGTAGGCAGGATCGTAATAAATGATCTCTGCAATCTTTTCCTGCTCGTCAGGATCCTCAAACGCACTTATTACGGCAGCCGGATTAAGTCTGCCGTTTTTCAGCTGTCCGAACATTACAGAAGCCGCCTGCCTGTACAGCGTATTCTGAAAATCTTCTTCATCGATATACTTCGATAATATGTCATATAATGACGGATCATTCGCCAGTAACTTCAGCAGCATTTGCTGATTTCTGTCCAGTCCGTCAGCTGATACTTTTTCTTTTTTTATATTAACATTACCTGCGCCTTGTATCAAGTTTATTCCCTCACGTGACAGCGCAAGTTTTTTAACTTTGGAATTCATTATATCATAATCGAGATCAAATCCTGCACATACAGCACGCAGATAATTCTCTCTTTCTAGTTCATCTTCCACGTAACTGAGTCTGCTGGCAGCCTCATTTCCAAAACGGGTTTTCTCTTCAGGATCACTCAGATCAAACGATCTGCTTAGCACTCTGATCTCAAAGATAAGACTGTTTACGGCTTCTTTCAGTCTCTTTCTGTATTCATCTGCACCCAGAGCCTTGATCAGTTCATCGGGATCTTTATAAGGGCTCAGGTTCACTATCTTGACACTGATGCCTGCATTCTTCAGCTTGGGGATGGCTCTGAGAGCTGCATCCTGTCCTGCTCCGTCAGAATCATAAGAGATCAGAACCCTGTCAGCATATCTCTTCAGAACAGACGCATGATTGTCTGTCAGCGCGGTTCCGAGTGATGCCACGGCATTGGAAAAACCTGCCTGGTGCAGCGAAATAACATCCATATAGCCTTCAACCAGGATCAGCTCATTACCTCTGTGTCTCTTGGCGATATTCAAGCCATACAGATTTCTGCTTTTTTCAAAACAGATAGACTCAGGTGAATTCAGATACTTCGGTTCGCCCTCCCCCATGACTCTGCCGCCAAATGCGATGACACGATTGGACGTATCCATAATGGGAAACATCACCCTGTTCCAGAACAGATCGTGTGTATCAGTCTCTTTGATCGATACAAGAGCGGAATCCTTCAGAATGTCATCAGTGTAGCCTTTATTCTTCAGATATTTATAGAGATCATCCCTGTACTTGTCAGAATATCCGAGACCAAAGTCCACGATAGTCTTATCAGTCAGCCCCCTGTTTTTCAGATAATTGTATGCAACTGCCCCGCGTTCAGATTTGAGAAGATGGAAGAAATATACAGCAGCGTCTTTATTTGCAGCCAGCACTTCTTCCTTTCTCTTATATCTTTCCGAAGTCGCCTTTGAATAATCAGGTTTGGGCAGTGTTATACCCGCACGGTCTGCCAGTACCTTCAAAGCCTCAGTATACGAATAGTTCTCATATTTCATCAGAAATGTCAGAACGCTGCCGCCTGTATGACATCCAAAGCAGTAAAACATCTGCTTATTTCCGTTATCGGTCACTGAAAAAGAAGGAGTCTTTTCATTGTGGAAAGG
>JAZUNG010000005.1:0-2012 GCA_045604025.1 Lachnospiraceae bacterium
TGCATATAGCCGGTAGCATCAAAGTCCGAGTTTACCTTTACATATACCCGCTCCATATGAGGAGGCCGAGATCCCTTCAAGGGCTTCTGAACTTTCATGAGAGCACCTCTCATTCGTCCTCTTCATCGAAAGCAGCCTCGATCTTCTCTATGAGGGAGCCGGTGGCGATATCGCCGTCCGCAACAGCGCCGGTCACTCGTCCGCAGCAGCGAACGTCTACACCTTCACCCGAAAAGATCGTCTTGTAACGGCGATTGTGCGAGTGAAGTCCATCGGGCTGATACTCCTTGATGAAGGCTTCACCATTCACCGTGAAGATACCGATCTGCCCGGGCTGGACCGTTGCTCCCATTTCCACATAGACATAGCTGCCGTCCCGATAGGTTGGCACCATGCTTCGACCGTTGACATGAATGATGCCGTCGGTACCGTGAGGAACCTTGGACTGAAGAGCATAGACCGTTTCGTTTTCTGCGTAATCGAGCATCGGTGCACCAATACCGGCAGCGGCAGCCTCTTCATACTGGCACAGCGGCAGATACGCCCGACGAAGCCTGGCCTTTTCCTTGCTGTCCTGCTGGAACAGAAGACGATCCATGATCTGCCACACAGTGTTCCGGTCAAACTTGTCCAGCTGGTGGAGTGTCTCAAGGAAACGCTTGTCCTCTGCGGGCAGAGCCGTTTCCGGTTCCATGTCCAGCAGTTCCGTAACAGGGATGTTCAGTTCCTTGCAGAGTCTGGGCACATTATCAATGTCCGGGCGGGTCAGGCCCAGTTCCCAGTTTCCAATAGCAGTTTTGGTATATCCGAGTTTGGAGGCAAGTTCAGCCTGATCCATGCCGGCAGCAGTGCGATACTTGCGGATAACCTGACCGACGTGCGTACGCCTTTCTGTATCGATGACCGGACGGCCACCAGTACCGCGAGTTTTCTTCTCTGATGTCTGCTTAGTCATAAGTTCACCTCGTCACGAAATGAGGGTATAGATACCCGTGGAATTATAATAGCACACATTTACTTGTTTGTAAACGGCAAACTATAACTTTACAGACAATAGAATATGTGCTATGATTATTCTGCAACGGTTCAGCGTGTGCTGTTTCAGCCCCAAAACAGCATCCGCTGATTTCACTCTCTACCCATATCAGGAGGAAATTGCACGTGAATGACGTGATGAATCGTTTCGGATTCACCTATAGTGCCGCGCACGGTCGTGTACCGGGGCCTTTTGTTCCATTGCAGGACGAGCCACATGAGGTGGATGCCGTTCATGCGCGAAAAAACACAAAAACTGTGCTCGTCCCTCAGATCCAGTCCATGAAGGACTACATTCTCAAGCACTGCAAGCGACTGATATTCCGTGCGCTGAATCAGGGTATACAGGATGGAGTGCTTGACTTGCCCCTCGATATGGACTGGGGTAAGGTTACTCTTTCTGCCGCCAACTGCACGATTGGCGAAATGAACTTCTGGAGGTACGACAAGTATACCGCCCTGGCAGATGTTATCGTCCAGCCTGAGATCTGCACGGAAGACAGCTTTGCGTCCTGTCCTCTGTATGTTGAGTTGTGGATCAACATGAAATCGGGCATGGAGTTCTACACCGGTGAATGCGGCCATCTGAAAAATCTGCCGGAGCGCCCCTATTGGAGACTCAGCAACTACATGATTCCGATCCTCCGAAAGGATGAGATCGAAGCAGGCGCTGAAGAACTCCTGCTCAGGCTGTGTCCCAATGCTCTGTCTGACCTCAATGAGCATAATGCTTTTGTTCTTGCCGAGCGCATGGGCCTCAACGTTGAGCGGCTTCCCCTGTACAATAAGTCCCGGACACTCAGCATGCTGTTCTTCTGTGCCGGGATGGTAACGGTTCAGGATGATCCGCCATCTCCAGAGGCTGACATGCCCGAGCCCTATACAGTGACGATCCCTGGCAATACCATTCTCATCAACACACGCGCTGTTCACAAGGATTATTGTCAGCTGGAGATCTATCATGAGTGCGTCCACTA
>JAZUNG010000006.1:0-8419 GCA_045604025.1 Lachnospiraceae bacterium
CTTTGGAATCATTGTATTATGCCACACCTCTTCTGGTGCATACATACTCAATCCTGTGCTCAACCGCCTGGAAATGTCTGATCACATCCGCCGTAACGTCCAGATCCACTCCCATAGCAGCAGCTATTCCTATAGCTGCCATGACGTTTTCCACGTTGTGGTCACCCATCAGAGTGATCTCCGGACGGCTTATAACCTTTCTCTGTGTATTTCCATCGCTGTAGATAATGTCCTGACCATCCAGATACACACCCTTATCCAGTTTTACCTTTCTGGAGAAGTAAATGATCTCAGGGGTCAGATCCTCAGAGAGTTTTCTCAGATACTCATCATCATAGTTGATGATGCATTTATCTTCAGGCGTCTGATTGCGTGCGATCTGGCACTTGGCCAGCGCATAGTTTTCAAACGTAAAATGTCTGTCCAGATGGTCCGGAGTCAGATTCAGTATCGCAGATACCTCCGGATGGAACTCCTCGATAGATTCCAGCTGGAAGCTGGAGATCTCAGCTACGGTAACACTCTCTTCAGTCAGCGTATCTGCCACTGACGCATATGATGTACCTATATTTCCAACCACATGAACATCTGCAAAGGCAGCCTTCATGATCTCGCCCGTCAGGGCTGTGGTAGTTGTCTTGCCGTTGGTTCCGGTGATGGCAACCAGCCTTCCCTTTCCTGCTTCATATGCCAGTTCAACCTCGCCCAGGATCTTCTTTCCGGCGGCGGCTGCAGCTTTGATATCATCCGCATATATAGATACACCGGGGCTCAGTGCAACAATATCGAACTCATTCATGACATCCTCTCCCATGCTTCCCAGGATAAATCTGGTATCTGCAGGAAGTCCAGTCTCTGCCAACACTGCTTCTCTGTCCAGTGCTTCGTTTTTATCAAACAGAATAATATCTGCTCCAACGGCATGCAGGAGTCTTGCAACACCTTTTCCGCTCACACCCATGCCATAGACCAGAAATGTTTTTCTCTCTTCAGTTGTTTTATCAAATATGCTCATTGTATGTCCCTAAACTCAGAATTTCAGTGCTGCTTTCAATCCGATATAACCCACTATACACAGAAGAACCGTAACGATCGTAAATACCGTGACGACCTTGGTCTCGGACCATCCGCCCAGTTCAAAATGATGATGGATCGGCGACATTCTGAAGATACGTTTTCCGTGTGTCAGTTTGAAATAACTGACCTGCATGATAACAGACAGAATCTCTATCAGATATATAAAAGCAACAATGATCAGGAATATCGGCATGCGCAGCATCAGGGCAGTAACAGATACAAATCCGCCCAGGCCCAATGACCCGGTATCTCCCATGAATACTTTTGCCGGATACGAATTGAAATACAGAAATGCCATCAGCGCGCCTATCATGGCCAGGGATGATGCCTGAGCATCTTCATTCAGGACCACTGATGCAACCGTGAAAAATCCGCATATGATAATAGTAACACTGCTGGCCAGGCCATCCAGGCCGTCAGTGAAGTTTGCTCCATTGACTGTACCGAGAACAGCTATGGCTGCAAGCGGATAGAACCATCCTCCCAGATCGATCTCGCCATAGAAAGGAACTATGGTCATGGTCTTCGCCGGGGACAGAATACCTATATACAGCAGAAGACATGCAGTCACAATGATCTGCAGACCCATCTTCTGCCATGCTTTCAGACCTTCGGACTGGTGCTTGGCGATCTTCAGAATATCGTCCAGCAGACCTATGACACCGAACAGCAGGGTAAATACCATTATAAAGAACACGTCAGGATATGCGCCTGATATAGCCGCGCTTCCTGCCAGCATGGCGATAAGTATGACAATACCTCCCATAGTGGGGGTTCCTGACTTAGCCAGATGCCTTTCCGGGCCTTCCTCGCGGATATTCTGGCCGAACTTCATTCTTTTCAGCAGCGGTATGAATACAGGGCACAATATCATGCCCAGTACAAAGCTTATTCCCAGTCCGAGAAATGCCAAACTATCCATCAATACTCATCTCCGTTATCTTCAGCGTTTCCTTCACCCTCATCATAGGCAGGCTCTTCGTAATATTCTTCTTCGCTGTATTCTCCCTGAGGCTCCTCATAGTACTCTTCTTCATAATACTCTTCTTCATAGTACTCTTCCTGAGGCTCTTCATAATACTCTTCCTCATCTGCGCCTTCGTCATCGCTATGGGTAGTAGTTTCCTCTTCAAGAGCAGGATCCTTATCCATAGCAGCAGGAGTAACATTCAGATATGGCAGGACTTCCGTCATGATCATGTTGAACAGAGTTGATGAAACACCATGCTCATCTCCGCTCTCCGGTTCGTCGATAACTACGTAGCAGACCACTTCCGGATTGTCAAAAGGCGCAAAGCCTATAAATGATACCAGATAATGTCCTTCTTCTCTACCGGATTTTTCCGCAGTTCCTGTTTTTCCTGCGATGACATAACCGTCTATCTGCGCATAGTCACCTGTTCCTTCGGTAACGACGGCGCGCATGCATTTCTTGACATTTTTCGCTGTGTCTTCCGAAACAGTCCTGGATACCAGGGTTCTGTCGAATGACTCTACCAGCTCTCCGTTGTCGTTATAGATACCCTTGACGATATATGGCTTGTAATAATATCCACCGTTGATGATCGAACAGAATGCTGAACTCAGCTGGATCATGGTCAGGTTGAAGTTCTGTCCGAACGAGTTGGTCGCCAGGTCGATCTCACGCATATTCTCCGCAGTGTAGATCAGGGATCTGCAGCTCATCTCATTGGGAAGATCGATACCTGTATATTGGCCGAACCCGAACTTGCTCTGGAACTTCGTAAAGTTCAACACGCCTATCTTGTCGGCCATGTCCATCAGAGCGATATTGCATGACTGAGCCAGAGCGCCTTTTGTATCCAGCCTGCCATGACCTTCACGATTGTGGCATCTGACGGTATCTTCCAGGAATTCCCTGCTGCCTGAGCAGAGATATGTATCATCCATCTTGACTGCATCTTCTTCCAGACCTGCGGCAAGCGTGAATGGCTTGGCTGTTGACCCCGGCTCATAACTCTGAGTGATGCAGAAGTTCTTCCAGACGTTGCTGAGCGCATCTGTAACCTCCTGATCTGACATGGCGTCTATCTCTTCCTGAGTAAAATGCGCAGTCAGATCATAAGGATGATTGCAGTCGAAGTTGTCGCTGTCAGCCATGGCATAGATCTCGCCGGTCTGCGGATTCTGAACTATGACTGCAACAGTCTGGCTCTCGGTTGTATCCATGAACTCTTTGATCTTGGATTCAACTATGGTCTGGATATTATAATCTATGGTCGACATGACGGTATAGCCATTCTGCGGCTCTATCCGCTCTGTCTCAAGGATATTCTCGCTGTTTACGTATGTATACTCTCTTCCGTCAACACCTGTCAGCTCCTTGTCATACTGATACTCCAGACCGTATATACCTTTTCCTTCGCCCATAAAGCCCAGCACCGAGCATGCCAGCGTCGAGAAGCTGTAGTTTCTCTGGAAGTTTTCTTCCAGCCATATTCCGGCGATATTGTTGTTTTCCGCCTTCTTTTCGATAAACTCCTCTACTTCACTGTATGACAGATTCTTTTTCAGGACTACATAGCTGCTGTTAGGCCTGTCATTAATGGTTGTTCTCAGTTCCTGCTGGGGTATACCGAAGCTTTCTTCGATCTGGGCTACTGTAGGGTCCAGATATCTTTCTGGTCTGGAAAGGATTACCTTGGGATCAAGGATCAGATTGTAGGTGACATTGCTGGTGGCCATCTGGACGCCATTGCGGTCCAGGATATCGCCTCGTCTTGCCGGAATTGTGGAAAGAGTTTCCTCTGCCTGCGACAGAACTGTCTTGCTGTATTTGTCTCCGTCAAAGATCCATATAATAAAAAGTCTGGCGATAATCGCCGCGAAAGCCACGAAGAAGATTATCACCATAAACATGAATCTTTTGTTCATTCTGTTTTCAGCGTTCTGAGCTTTTTTCATAAACGCCGCCTGCAGTTAAAACCTTTCTAATATCAGGGTCTGTCAGCCACCTGCTGTATATATTCAGTATCGATCGTGCTGTAGTTGATGATCTGTCCGGCGCTGCTTCTTACCATGCCCAGTTCATCTGTAGCAACTCTGATAACTGTATTGAGATCCACTGATTTCTTGATATCGTATTCTTTAGAATTGTTCTGAGCCTGCAGTTCTGAATACTCATATTCGAGATGGCTGATCTGGTTCATCAGCTCATTGTTCTTAACAGTTCCGTTAAGCATCATCACGATAAGCGCAACAAAAACAGCAGCAACTGTCACCCCGGCAAGGATGGCTCTTCTGCGTCTTACATCCTGCGCTTTCCTGACTCTGGCAGCCCTGGCAGCTTTTCTTCTTCTGAGCTCCTCTTCCTGTCTGGGAGTAAGAGTCTTCTTCAAAGGCGCTTCCTCGATCTGATAAGCGCTGCTTCCGTCTACATATATACTCATTGCAGAGTTATATTTACTTTTTCTCGAATACTCTGAGTTTTGCACTGCTTGCTCTCTTGTTTCTCTGGCATTCCTCTTCTGAAGGAACTATGGGTTTTCTGGTTACTATCCTGCCGAGCGGAACCGCTCCGCATACACATTCAGGAAAATTCGGAGGGCACGTACATGGGTTTTCTGCCTTCCTGAAAGCATTCTTTACTATCCTGTCTTCGAGAGAATGGAAAGTGATCACCAGGAGTCTTCCTCCGGGCTTGAGTAGATCTATGAGGTCCGGGATGGCTGTTTCCAGCACATCGAGTTCCGAATTCACTTCTATCCTGAGAGCCTGAAATGTTTTCTTGGCTGCTCCTATGTTCCCTTTACTGACGCTTCTGGGAATGGCTTCACACACGATCCTGGCCAGCTGGCCTGTCGTAGTGATCTCTAACTTCTCTCTTTCGTTTACAATGTGCTTTGCAATATTGTTTGCGAAGTTGTCTTCGCCGTATTCTCTGATGATCCTTGCCAGATCTTCTTTTGAATAAGTATTGACTACCTCTCTGGCACTTAACGGCTGTTCCCGGTCCATCCTCATATCCAACGGAGCATCTTCCCTGTAAGTAAATCCTCTTTCCGGGTTGTCTATCTGATAGGATGAAACTCCGATATCCAGCAGGATGCCGTCAACCTTGTCAATGCCGAGTTCGTTCAGGATGCTGCGTGTGTTTACATAATTGCCTTTGACCAGCCTGGCCTTGTCCGCAAATATTCCCAGTCTTTTTCCTGCGCTTGCGAGCGCATCCTGGTCCTGGTCTATTCCGATCAGCATACCGGATCCTATCCGCTGTACTATCCTGAAGGAATGACCGCCTCCTCCGAGTGTTCCGTCTACATATATTCCATCGGGTCTGATATTAAGGAAATCTAAAACTTCTCCCAGCAGAACTGGTTCATGTCTAAATTCCAAATCCCCATTCTCCCATATGCTCGGCCAGCTCATTGACGTCGTCAAATGTGGAGACATCTTCCCATGCAGCCTTGTTCCAGATCTCGACTCTGGATCCTGCTCCGATCACAACAGCCTCACCTTCAAGACCTGCGTAATCCCTGAGCACCTGAGGCAGCAGTATACGGCCCATCTTGTCAGTCTCAGCCTCACATGCTCCTGCAAGGAAGAAACGGCTGAAATTACGGGCGTCTTTTCTGGCAACCGGCAGCTCTGCGAGTTTTCCGGAGAATTCTTCCCACTCAGATGCAGGAAAAACCCACAGACAGCCGTCAAGCCCCTTAGTTACAGTAAAGCGCTCGCCGAGCGCTTCTCTGAATTTGGATGGGACTGTCACTCTGCCCTTGGCATCTATCGAATGATTGTATTCCCCCATGAACATACGGTTACCTTTTGCCTCCATAAGCAGCATATGTCACTTGCTTTACTTGTGAGCATCCGCGCCATTTATCCGTATGGATCTTTTCCACTTTTACCCACAAGCTGACACTTTCTGCCACTTGTATCGATATTTTAATACTTGCAGTCCCAAAAATCAAGGAAATATTTACCGTTTTTTTAATTTTTTTATTTAAATTTCGGGAGATAAAAAAACCCCGCAGAAAAGCTTTTCATTAGCTTTTCGAGGAGGTGTTTTTTATCTCCCGAAATCGAAAAAAAGTATTAGTTAAATCGGCAGATATGCTATAATTAATTTTTGTGACTGCAACCAGGAGTTCTGAAAGAGGTTGAAATGAAATTAGATTACAAAAAACATGGTTTATTATGGCTGTTTGCGGCCCATTACCGCAATCATATGGGGCTGTTTATCCTGGACCTGGCATGTGCCACCCTGGCTTCTCTGATCGAGCTGGCATTCCCCTACCTGTCCAGAATGTGTATACAGCGTTTCCTTCCCGAAGGCATGTATACTGTCTTCTTTACTGTGATGGGTGTGATCATCCTTGCATATATCCTGAGGACTATCTGCTATTACATCATCACCTACTGGGGACACAGGATGGGTTGTTATATTGAAGCAGACATGCGTGCCGAGCTTTTCGAGCATATCGAGACCTTAAGCTTCAGTTTCTTCAACAAGAACCGTACAGGGCAGCTGATGAGCCGCGTGACCACCGACCTGTTCGATATCTCAGAGCTGTCGCATCACGGACCTGAAGATCTGTTCATATCCATTCTGACTCTTTGCGGAGCATTCGGAATACTCTGCACTATCGAGTGGAGACTGGCCTGCATGGTATTCGGTATCATCCCTCTGTTTATCATTTTTACACTTTTCATGCGCAGGGCGATGGCCAATGCCAACCTGAAGGTCAAGGCCAAGCTGGCCGAGATCAACAACTCTATCGAGTCAGGATTTTCCGGTATCAGGACCGCCAAGGCATTTGCAAACGAAGACGAAGAGATCCGCAAGTTTCACGTAGCCAATCAGCAACACGTAGGTGCCAAGATCGAATATCACAAGGCCATGGCGATCTTCAACTCAGGCATGGAGTTTGTACTATCCATTCTGTCTGTCATCGTTATCACTGCCGGTGGGTACTCTATCATGAAAGGCCGTCTGGATTATGTGGATCTGGTGACATTCAGCCTGTATGTGTCGACATTCATCACACCTATCCGCAAGGTTGTATCACTGGTTGAACAGTATATGTCCGGTATGGCCGGATTTAAGAGATTTGTGGAGATCATGAGGACCGATGCCGAGATCACCGACGCAGGGGATGCAGAAGTGCTGGAAAATGTCCGTGGCGATATCGTACTGGATCATGTCAGCTTCGCATATGACGATACAGAGGAGTCTACAGTTACCGACGTCTCATTCCATATCCCTGCAGGTACTTCTTTCGCTCTGGTAGGTCCCTCAGGCGGCGGAAAAACCACCATCAGCAATCTGATACCCAGGTTCTATGATGTGGATGCAGGATCCATCCTGATAGACGGACATGATATCAGAAATGTCACGCAGAGATCCTTAAGGCTCTCTATCGGCGTCGTGCAGCAGGAAGTTTTCATGTTTGCCGGAACGATTTATGATAATATAGCATACGGAAGGCAGGGTGCGTCATATGAAGATGTAGTCGCTGCCGCAGTCAAGGCAGAGATACATGACGAGATCATGCAGATGCCTGACGGATATGATACATATATAGGAGAACGTGGTGTCATGCTCTCAGGAGGACAGAGGCAACGTCTTGGCATAGCCAGGGTATTTCTCAAGAACCCTCCGATCATCATACTGGATGAAGCCACTTCTGCTCTGGACAGTGTCACAGAGTCCCGTATCCAGCATGCCTTCGACGAACTGGCCAAAGACAGGACATCTGTCATCATCGCGCATCGCTTAAGTACCATCAGGAATGCGGATCAGATAGCTGTGATAGAAGGCGGAAGCATGGTCGAACTGGGCTCACACGAGGAGCTGATCGCCAGAGGAGGAGATTACGCTGCACTGGTAAAGGCGCAGACACTCTGATAAACAAATGATACATCCATTCAGTTTTCTAAACTACATAGATCCCGGTACAGGCAGCATGCTGGTTACCGTTATCCTGGGCGTTGTGACCGCAGGAGTATTTCTGGTACGCGGATTGTTTATCAGGATGAAGGTCCGCCTCTCAGGAGGACACATCAAAGAAGATGCAGACAAGATCCCTTATGTTATCTTCAGCGATCACAAAAGATACTGGAATGTATTCGAACCGATCTGTGACGAATTTGAATCGCGCGGTATTTCCTGCACATATTACACTGCATCTTCAGATGACCCTGCCCTGTCAAAGGAGTACAGTCATGTTAAATGCGAATTCATAGGTGAAGGAAACAAAGGATTTGCGCATCTGAACATGATGAAGGCATATATATGCCTGTCAACAACTCCAGGACTGGATGTGCTCCAGTGGAAACGTTCAAAGGACGTTTCATGGTATGCGCATATCTTCCACGA
>JAZUNG010000007.1:0-19012 GCA_045604025.1 Lachnospiraceae bacterium
CCGACTTGGAACATAATTGCTATGAACCTCCAAATCTTCGGAACAAAAAAAGACTTTGACTGCAAGAAGGCGGAGCGCTATTTCAAGGAGCGCCGTATCAGCTTCCAGTTTATCGATATGAAAGAGAAGGGCATGAGTCGAGGCGAGTTCGACTCTGTTTGCCGTGCGGTCGGAGGTCTGGATCACATGATCGACCAGGACTGCAAGGACAAGGATCTCCTGGCGCTGATAAAATACATCGCCGAAGAGCAGAAGGCTGACAAGGTATTTGAGAACCAGAAGATGATCAAGCTGCCGGTAGTCAGAAATGGCAGACAGGCGACCTGCGGCTATCAGCCGGATGCATGGAAAAACTGGACATGATATTTCGAAAGGAGCCCCAATGACTGAATACGAGAAAATGATAGCTGGTCTGGACTTTGTGTTCAAAGATCCGGAGGTCAGAGAGACCAAGCTCAGATGTGTGGAGCTGTGCCAGCAGCTGGATGCGACCAGTATCAGGGACACGGCTGCGCGCGAGGAGATCATCCGCGAGCTCTTCGGCTCGGCAGGGAAGAATCCGGGAGTTTTTCCGGGATTCCACTGTGACAACGGATTCAATATCCACGTAGGTGACAACTTCTTCGCCAATTACAATGTCACTATCCTGGACCGTGCGCCGGTGGTCATCGGTGACAACTGCATGATCGCTCCGGGTGTAATGATCACTGCTGTGGGACATCCGTTGTCACCGCAGGGGCGCCGCGACAACATGGCTTATTCCAAACCTGTCCATATCGGCAATGACGTATGGATAGGCGGAAATGTGTCGATCATGCCCGGTGTTACGATAGGAAACAACGTGGTAGTTGCTGCAGGCGCTGTCGTGACCAGCGACGTTCCTGACAACTGCGTCGTGGGTGGTGTGCCTGCCAGAAAGCTCAAGGATATTGAAAACGACGTCTGAAAGGAGTCAGACATGAGCAGAAATCACGAGATCACTGAGCCCGGGCTGCTGCTGGATGCGCAGGGTGAGCTCCGGGAGCCTGGCTGGTCCCGCAGCCAGCTGCTGCAATACAAGAGAAATATGATCAAGGCTCCTGCATTGCGCATCAAGGAGTGGGACTACTATCTGGTATTGGCGGATGGGTTTGCCGGAGCATTTACTATTTCAGACGATGGATATATCGGACTGCAGTCAGTATCGCTGCTGGTATTTGGTGACGAGCCGTGGGAGCATACTGAGACTATCCTGAAACCATTTCCTATGGGGAAGCTTCATTTGCCGGAGGACTCTTCGTCTGGACGGACCGAGTACTCTGACAAGAGATTGCAAATGAGTTTCGAGGCTGCGGACGGGGAGCGCCATATCAGCTGCCATTTCGAGAACTTCTGGAATGGTAAGCCTTTCGACTGCGATATCGTGCTGGCGCAGCCGCCTATGGATTCGATGGTGATCGCGACTCCGTGGGACAAGAAGCACGCATTCTACTATAATCAGAAGATCAACTGCATGCGTGCGTCAGGCTGGATGCGTTATGATGGCGTGACCTATGAGTTCCATCCGGAAACTGACTTCGGCACGCTTGACTGGGGCCGCGGTGTGTGGACGTATGACAATACGTGGTTCTGGGGCTCGGGGAACTGTGATCTGAATGGCGAGCCTTTTGGTTTCAATATAGGCTACGGCTTCGGCAACACCAGTGCGGCATCTGAAAATGTGCTGTTTTACCGTGGCCGCGTCCACAAGCTGGACGACGTGGTTTTCAATATCCCTTCTGACAGTTATATGAAACCGTGGACATTCAGCTCTTCGGATGGGCGGTTCGAGATGGACTTCGTGCCGGTGCTGGACCGCGCTGCCAAGCTGGATTTCAAGGTGCTGGTTTCCGATCAGCATCAGGTATTCGGACGCATGAGCGGCAGGGCCATCCTGGACGATGGAACTGTCATAGAGATCAGGGATGTGATGTGCTTTGCTGAGCAGGTGCACAACAGGTATTGACGCATATTGCGTGGTATTAGCCGTCCCTATTTCTCCAAAACCGCTGTTTATCATTGCGGCCTCTGGCGGTATGCTGTCTTATATAATAAATCGCACATATGAAGGAGGGAATCATTATGTGGAACAGACAAGAGATCAAAGCGAGGGGCAAGGACAGATTCCGCTTTAACTACTGGAGGTCTGTGCTGGTTGCCATGGTTATAAGTATGATCAGTGGCAGTGTAGGTGCTGGCGCGGGCAGCAGTTCAAGTGGTCTGAGCGTCAATCTGAACCTGAACGGTGACGGGATCAGTTTCAATTTTGACAGTCTGAAAGAAATCTTCACCAGCGAGCGGATCATTATTTTTATTACGATCTTCCTGTTCGTCTTCGCATTTGCCATGGTGCTGAATGTATTTGTGCTCAATCCGCTGCTGGTCGGCGCGAAAACATTTTTCCTGAGAAACACCCATGAAAGGGCAGGCATAGGCAATCTTGGCACAGGCTTCAGAAGCTATGGGCGCGTGGTCAATACGATGTTCTTCAATGATCTGTTTCTGCTGCTGTGGTCGCTGCTGTTCATCATCCCGGGTATCATCAAATCGTACTCGTATCGCATGGTGCCGTACATCCTGGCTGAGCATCCTGAGATGAGTGGCACAGAGGTCATCACCATGTCTCGTCAGATGATGAATGGTCACAAATGGCGCACGTTCGTATTCGATCTGAGCTTCATTCCATGGCTGCTGCTGTCAGCGCTTACTCTGGGCGTAGTGGGTGTTTTCTACGTCGAGCCTTACAGAAACGCAGCTGACGCCGAGCTGTACCAGGCTATCAAGATGAGCTGATGGAGCATATCCTGCCGACAGTTTTATATATCTATGTCGCGGTGATCAGCGTTGTCACATTTATCTGCTTCGCGTAGATATACCTGCAGGCGAAGGTGTTTTAGAAGGGCTAATGTATGGAAGAACTGTTTGATATATGCGATGAGCAGGGCAGGCCCACAGGCGAGACCGCGCCGCGCAGCGTAGCTCACAGAGACGGTCTCATGCACCGCACCGTGCACATATGGATCACGCGCGAGGTGGACGGACGCACGCAGGTGCTTCTGCAGAAACGCAGCATACACAAGGATTCATTTCCCGGGCTATATGATACATCGTCGGCGGGACATATGCTGGCAGGCGCAGAGCCGCTGGAGTCAGCCATACGAGAGCTGCAGGAAGAGCTGGGGATCACTGCCAGGCCTGAGCAGCTGAAGTTCGCAGGGAATTTCCACATCGATTATGCGAAGGAATTCTACGGGCAGCTCTTCCGCGACAAGGAAGTTGTCTTCGTCTACGTTTACGACGCGCCTGTGGATATAGCGGACATTACGATCCAGGAAGAGGAGCTCGAATGCGTGGAGTGGTTTGATCTGGACATGGTCTATGAGGAGTGCAAGCACAGATTCCGTGAGCGCTTCTGCGTACCCGTCGAAGGCCTTGACGTACTGAAAAGATATCTGAAGAGATAAAAAAATATATTTACATATTGACATATATCGATATGTAGTCTATGATATAGCCAGATGGAGGTAGAACAAATGGCACTCAGAGATGATGTGAGGATGATAAAGGCATTGGCGGACGAGAATCGTCTGTCGATCATGAAGGCGCTACAACATGGCGAGAGATGCGCCTGCGTGCTGCTGGAAGAGCTGAATATCACGCAGCCCACACTTTCTCATCATATGAAAATGCTCTGCGACAGCGGTCTGGTAAATGGCCGGAAGGATGGCAAGTGGATGCATTATTCTATCTCAGCTGAGGGAGTGAAGGCCTTTCGGGAAATGGTCGCAGGCTATGCCAGGTGCGACTGCGAGGACGGCGGAACAACTGATAAATGTAACTGTTGCTGAAAGCATGACACTGATCATACAGGCAGTCCTCCGGGATTGCCTATATAAAAGTCCTATACATAGATAGATTTAAATATATCGAACAATGAAAGGAGGCGTAGCATGTGGACATTCATTCAGGAGCAGATCCTGGGCATGAAATGGCTGAATACACTGATTGGAAAGTTCCTGGGACTGTTTGGTCTGGGTGTGGAGTCACGGATCGGGGCCAGTGTGCAGTTCTTTATCTATGACACCATCAAGATCATAGTGCTGCTGTGCATCCTGATCTTCATCATTTCGTACATACAGAGCTTCTTTCCACCGGAGCGGAGCAGGAAGATCATGGGGAGATTTCACGGCATCGGCGCGAATATCATCGGTGCCCTCCTGGGGACGGTCACACCGTTTTGCTCCTGCTCATCCATCCCTATATTCATGGGATTTACGAGCGCGGGCCTGCCGCTCGGAGTGACATTTTCTTTCCTGATCTCATCGCCCATGGTCGATCTGGGGAGCCTTGTATTACTGATGAGTATCTTCGGAGTGAAGATAGCTATCGTATATGTGGCGCTGGGGCTGGTGATCGCGGTCATTGGCGGCACCATCATCGAAAAGTTGCATATGGAAGATCAGATCGCGGACTTCATACGAAACAACAAGAGCAGTGTGGATATCGAGGCGGATCATCTGACCATACGAGACAGGCTGATCTATGCCAGGGACCAGGTTGTCAGCACATTTAAGAAAGTGATACCATACATTCTGATAGGCGTAGCCATCGGCGCGGTGATCCACAACTGGATACCGGAAAACTGGGTTCAGACAATCCTTGGCAGCACCAATCCTGCAGGTGTCGTCCTGGCTACGGTGATAGGAGTGCCAATGTACGCGGACATCTTCGGAACTATTCCTGTCGCGGAGGCGCTGCTCCCCAAAGGCGCGCTACTTGGAACTGTTCTCAGCTTCATGATGGCAGTTACAACGCTGAGCCTGCCGTCGCTCATTATGCTGAAGAAAGCGATCAAGCCGAGGCTGATGGGAGCTTTTATTGCCATCTGCATCATCGGCATCATCATAGTCGGTTACGGATTTAATCTGTTTCAAAATATACTGATATGAAGGAGGATACAAATGAATATCAAGGTTTTAGGCGGTGGTTGCAGCAGCTGTGAGAAGCTGTACAAGGCAGCGCAGGAAGCAGTAGCACACAAGGGAGTCGATGCTGAAGTAGAGTACATCACCGACATGGAGAAGATCATGGGTTATGGTGTGATGAGCATGCCCGCACTGATGATCGACGAAAAGATCGTTTCAGCAGGCAAGGTCTTAAAGGCCAAAGATATAGAGAAGATGTTGTAGAAAATGTGTTATAATGATCATATCTTTTGACAGAAACCGGAGATCAATGGAACGCGGGAGATAGCGACGGATGAAGAAGATACTAGTCAGTCTATTAAGCATAATGATCCTTATGACTGCTTTTCCTTTTGTCGGCAGAGCGGAAGAAACAACGGTTGATGATGTAAAAATGATCACCGTACCATTTTTTTCTGCAGGTATGTGGGAAATGGAGTGGGATTTTCCTTATTCAGACAGTTATTTTCTGCAGTCGGCTGACTTTTTTTCCCGCGATATCGCGAAAGCATCTTTGGGGCTTACGATTTCTGCGTTTCGTGAGGGCGGAAGTTCAACTGTGTCGAATCAGTATGAAACATATCTGGGTGAAGCCGGTTTTCAGAATATTTATGCCTTTGGATATGACCAGCCAACCGCGCCGGATACGCTTTCCGGAGTGATCGCCTCGAAAAAAATCGGAGATTTTACGCTGATCGCAGCATCACCCTGTGGTCAGGGATATGAAAAGGAGTGGGGAGGCAACCTGAATGTTGGAGACAGCGACCGCCACGAAGGGTTTAACATCGGAGCGCAGGTCCTGGAGAGGGAAATCCTTTCCTATATCGAAGCTCAGAAACTGACTGGAAAACTCAAGCTCTGGATCTCCAGTTTTTCCCGCGGAGCGGCAGTCTCCAACCTTGCTGCAGCGGATATGACCGATAGCGGGATATTTGAAGAAGTTTATGCATATTTGTATGCCGTTCCCAGAACCACGAGAACTGAGTTCGGTTATCCGAATATCTGTAATATCTGCGGTGCCTATGATCCGGTTACTCAGATACCGCTTGAAAGCTGGGGCTATTTTCGATATGGATGGGATCTTTACCTTCCTTCTGCGGAAACAGCTGCAGAATATGATGAGCTGGCAGCTTCTGTAGATACAGTAACGCAGGCAGTAGCCCATGATATTTTTCGGTACAATCCGGAGCTGAATTATGAGCTGCATCTGATCATTGAGTTTTTAGGTG
Source organism: Lachnospiraceae bacterium (assembly GCA_045604025.1). GTDB lineage: Bacteria > Bacillota > Clostridia > Lachnospirales > Lachnospiraceae > RGIG5612. The sequence continues at coordinate 6,212 of JAZUNG010000007.1, forward strand.
AGATGTTCCCTGACGCGGGTGTGTATGCCTCAGACCTGCAGGAGGAGATCATGGGACTTTGGACTGAGGCGGATCCGGATCAGTTGTTTCAGATCCTGGAAACCGTATTTGCTTCCTTAAATGATCTGGATCGTCGGCAGGAATATTCCAGGGAAGTCTTTTTGGAGTATCTGGATTATGTGGCTTCTGTAAGGTTAGGGGACACCCGGGGCTCCACTGCACTCAGAGACTCTGTCTGGGCCAGTGATCAGGGAATGGCAGCCAATCTGATGCGGGAGCATATGCCATATATTTATCTGTCATGGATCTTCTCAGATCTTACGGATACGCAGCTTACAGAAGGAAGTTTTTCTCTGCACCGCCTTTCTGTGATCGGTGATGTGGATGTTGAAATATGGCAGGACGATGTGTTGTTAAACGGATTGGACCGGAACGGGGATGTGATCAACACAGTGTCCGACAGAAGCGTTTTTGCGGTACGCTACGGTATCACGACGATGGTATTCATTCCGTCCAACGACAACTTTCAGGTGAGGATCAAAACAAAGGATAACACGGGCTTCAATTATCGTCTCGACAGCTGCTATCTTCCGTCCACCTATGGCTTGTCGGAAGGCTATCATGTAGCCTTGGTCACACCGGGAACCTATGAGTTGCGGTTCCTGAAATACAGAGAAGAAGAGGTAAGCCCTTTGAGGGCATTAGAAGGGATAATCCGCAGTGATACGGTCAGTGACAGGGAGTATTCTCCGACACTGGCTATGCAGATTCTGAGCGAAGCCGAGAATCATGTGACTGTAAAGGGAATCCTTACGAACGCGGCCATAATTCTGATCGCAGTGATCGTGCTTTTGATAGTCTGCCTGATCATCGCTATCGTGCACAAAAAAAGAAAGAAAATACATGGACCGTATTCGCCCTGGTATGTGATCATTCCACATTTTCTGCTGCTGATACTCTCTGTGTGGCTCACGGTCTATTTAACAGAAAAACTGTATCTGATCACTACAGCCAGGAGTGTCTTTGCAGCGGCCAGTGGCTTGATCCTGATCCTGCTTTCACTGCGCGGACTGATCCGTAACCGGTATTTTCCAAATATCCTGATCATGTGTATCATGCTGATCACAGCGCTACTTAACGTTTTCGTCTATCAGCAAAGTCAGATCGTCGGAGAAAAACCGATCATCAATATCCTCTATTGTCTTATCATGGCTGTTCTGGCAGTACTGGCAGCAACCACGTTCCTGATCCGCAGGAAACGGTCTTTAGAATAGAGTTTTCACGTACGGATCCAGTGCTATCTGGCCGGTGGAGCTATCACGCCTGAACTGCTTCAGGAACTCCCATAGAGCAGATGATATACCTATAAAAAAAGTGCTGCCCGGTACATGTCCAGGCAGCACGTTCATTCAATAATTACAGCACGCACAGGTCACTGCCAATGTCGCGCAGATGGTTCTGATAATGCATCGTGCCAAAGAGCGCGTCAGTCAGGCTGCAGAGCATGATATTGTTGTCTTTGACCCAGTCATGAAGACGCTTGGAGCAAAGCGCTTCCGTGTCGAATGTACGGCTCACGGTGTAATACGCCATGTTCGGACCATAGTCGCCTTCGTGGCCTACATAGTAGTCCACATAGCCGGGATGCCAGCCGTGGATGATAGCTGCTCCATCAGGCAGTTCATGCAGCTTCATGCGGTCTTCCAGCAGGAACGCCACTCCGTCGTAGCTCTGCTGCTCGATGAATGACTTACCGATGAGATCGCCTGCTACGATGCCGCCCTGATCGATCTGATAGATCTTTGCGTCCTCCCAACGGGGGTCAACTGTGCCCATATCAAAGCTACCGTCGCTCTGCAGCTTCATGCGATGCGCATAGTTGCAGATCATGCCATACTCCTTTGTTACCTGTGCCATGGCACGAACAAAAGGTGTGTCGTTTTCATTTGCGGTGCCTCCGCCTACGTCAGGAGCTTTGCCCAGAATGCGTACGCATCTGTCGAGCTGAGCACGCATTTCAGCGAGGATCTCATTATAATCAATATCTTCCAGTCTGCGGATGTCGTGGCGGAAACGTCCGGTCTCCGGGATCACGAGTGAGGGAACCTGCTCAGCAGGCAGTACGGGAGCTCCCCAGAAATGAGGGTGCCAGCCTGTACTGGCCCATGGATAATTGCGGGCCTTCTCCAGCGCGTCCTCTGTGCCGGGTGACTCCAGCATCAGCTCCAGATGTGAGCCATAGCCATGGTCATAGACTTCAAATGTTCCCAAATTGCAGACCTTTGAATAGCCTACATCGTCAGTTCTTACGATTAGCTTGTACATGTGATCATTCCTTTCTCATTGAATTGCGATTCGATTTTCAGACAGTATATCTTTATAATTAAATTATATTTCTGCCAGCTCTTATCTGCAAGCAGATATAAACATGTCATCGTAAAAAAGTTATATTTGCTTGTCATTCGCGCACTTATGTGCAGGTGAATATAATATTATCAATTATCAGTCACATAGTATATAATAGAATCAGAATCCAATTGACGTTTTACAGCTATAGAAAAGATGAGATATTTAAAAACATATAGTTCTACTATAAGCACGAAAGGAGACAATCATGGCACTTATTCATCTGGATTTTGAAAGTCAGTACTGCGGATGCAACCAGGACGTCTACATCATCGTTCCTGACAAGAAGCGCGGACAGACCCCTGAGGAGTTCTATCAGAAAGACAAGAAGTACAAGGTACTCTGGCTCCTGCACGGCACGTTCGGCGGCTACAGCGACTGGATCCGCAAATCCAACATCGAGACCTACGCCTGCGAGAAGGACCTGATGGTCGTTATGCCCGGCATAGGCAACACTGACTACGAGCCCTGGACCAATTTCACGCTCGGCTACGATTCCTGCAAATACATCATCGAAGAGCTGATGCCGCTGGTCTACGCATGGCTGCCCGCATCCGACAAGCAGGAAGACAACTTTATCTCAGGTCTGTCCATGGGTGGCGGCGGAGCAATGAAACTGGCGATAAATTATCCGGAGAAGTTCGCCAAGGCAGCTATCCTCTCATCCGCACCGCGTGATCTCGACGGAAACAGAGCAGAGCTGGAAGAGATCTTCAATATGAAGCGCAGCGATTTCCTGAATCAGAGAGATACCCGTGGAAATAACAGGTCTTTGCGCACCTACAATCAGATGCACCGCTACGACACATTGGATGAATATCTGGATTCTGTCAGCAATATCTGGAGGACAGTCGACAGGATCGTGGCAGAGGGCGGTAAGATCCCTCCGATGTTCTACTCGATCGGTACCGAGGACCAGGGCTATGAGAGATGGCTCAAGTGGAAGGCCCACGCAGAAGAGCTCGGTCTGGACGCTGAGTTCCATACGGGTCCCGGAGTGCACGAGTGGCGTGTATGGGAGCGTGACATCCAGCGTGCGATCACATACTTCGGTCTGGACGATGAAGATGTTAAAGGAAACGTATTCTAAAGAGAGTGTGAAATAATGAATTTTGAAGAAGCGAAAGCATTGAATGCAACACAGGTGACCGAAGATCATCTGCTTATCCACGCGCTGAATGTCTGCTACGCCATGGGGGCGATGGCCAGACATTTCGGCGAGGACGCAGACCACTGGCAGGCTGTCGGCATCCTGCACGACTATGATTATGAGAAATACCCGGACGAGCATCTGCAGCACACACAGGAGCCCCTGCTTGCTGCCGGTGTGCCTGCCGAGGATGTGCGTGCGATCATGAGCCACGGCTATGGTATCTGCTCGGATGTCGAGCCGATCACCAATATGGAGAAGAGTCTCTACACAGTTGATGAGCTGACTGGCATTATCCAGGCATGCGCGCGTATGCGTCCGCATGGTATTACCGACCTCGAGGTCAAGAGCTTCATGAAGAAGTTCAAGGACAAGAGATTTGCTGCGAAATGCAACCGCGAGCTGATACAGAAGGGCTGCGAGATGCTGGGCATGGAGGTCCGGGACGTTGCGGAGATCTGCATCGAAGGCATGAAGGAGCACGCCGAGGAGATCGGCCTTGCCGGCACTGCAGAGGAGTAACTACGCAGCTGTCAGAGAAGCAAATCAATCATTAATAGCCGTTTGAGGCGACATTAAGCGCCAGAGTGCAAGCATTCTGGCGCTGTTTTTGTTACAAATGTCTGAATTTTGCTAGTTGTAACAATATACTTGCCAGCGGAAGAATGCAATATTGTTACAAACACCTTGAAATGGGCTGTTGTAACAAGCAGCAGGGTGAATGGGCAAGTATGATATTGTTATAAAGGCCTTGAAGCAGCTTAATGTAACAATATTGCAGCCTGTTAAGACGATGTGACACCCGCAATTGGATGCATGTTATTGTTACAAACATTCTGATGCAGACATTTGTAACATTTTTCAGATAAAGCAAGAGAATACATCATTGTTACAAATACAATGAAACAAGTTGCTGTAACAATTTTCGGATAGAGTAGCAGAAATTGTTATGTTATTAAGACATTTTTTGGTTTATGGTATCGATTATCGGTTATGGGTGTGAGAATAAAGTGCCCGGTTCAGGTGAAATGGGAAGATGCTATGACGGTTTCCATTGATAAATGGAAATATCAGGATTGCACTGGTCGGACATAGACTATAAACTGAGCATATAGCCATGTATTTCAGTTGAATGACTGGTGCTAACTACTAATTACAACTGAACATACCGCTATATGACCATACACTGATAAATGAGATACAGCCTCATGGCGGAATGGAGCATTATGTCCAGATATAAAGGAAAAGAACTGTATCCACATATTTTCAGCCCGATCAGGATCGGCAATCTCCGCCTGAAGAACAGGATCATAGCAGCGCCCACCAGCCCTGCCATGATCGATCTGAACGGACACCTGACACCGGAGATGATCGCCTACCTCGAAGAAAAGGCCAGAGGAGGCGCAGCTGTCGTCACCTACGGCGAGGCCATCGTGCACAGCGCGACCGGCAAGTCGCAGAACAAGCAGCTGCGCATGGACTCATATGGTGTCAGGAAGGGTCTGACCGAAGCGGTCAGGCGTATCCACAACGCAGGCGCCTACGCCAATATCGAACTGTCGCACGGAGGCATGTTCGGAGGCCTGGTCTCGCTGGGCGGAAATGAAGGGAAGGATAATCCCGCGTACGGTCCGGTAGAAATGGATATGCCGCAGGGACATGTGCATGAAATGCCACGCGAGCTGATACTTGAGATCGTGGCGGCTTATGGAAACGCAGCACGCATCTGCAAAGAAGTAGGTTTCGACATGGTACTGATCCATGCTGCGCACGGATGGCTGTTCTAACAGTTCCTTGCACCGGGGATCAATACCAGGACTGATGAGTTCGGAGGCTCTCTGGAAAACCGTGCACGTTTTCTGATGATGACGCTGGACGCGGTCAGAGAGGCGGTCGGGCCTGACTTCCCGATAGAGTGCAGATTTTCGGGCGACGACATGGTGAAGAACGGTATGAATGCCGAGGAGTGTATACAGGCGGCCATGCTCATCGAGGATAAGGTCGACCTGTTCAATATCTCCTGTGGTAACCATGAGAATCCAGAACTTTTCTGCAGGACCCATCCCAGCGCATTCTTCCCGCGCGGCGTAAATGTATATCTGGCTGCAGAGATGAAGAAGCACCTGAGTAAGCCGGTATCGTGCATTGGCTCGCTCCAGGATCCTGCACAGATCGAGGAAATCCTCACCACGGGACAGGCGGACCTGGTCGAGATGGCCAGAGCCATCGTGGCAGATCCATATACGCCGTGCAAGGCGCTGCAGGGCAGGGCAGACGATATCACACCGTGCATCAGATGCTATGAATGTTTCACCTCCATAGACAGGCTCGAAATGCTGAGATGCACCGTCAACCCTGTGCAGGGCCAGCAGCTGCAGGATATAGAAGGAGTGAAGCCTGCAGAGCAGATAAGACGCATCCTCGTGGTCGGAGGCGGGCCTGCCGGTCTGGAAGCCGCTATCACCGCGGCTCGAAGAGGGCACAGCGTTACGCTGGTGGAGCGCTCAGACAGCCTGGGCGGCAATATGAGGCCTGCAGGCACAGCATATTTCAAGAAAGACATCCACCATCTGATCGAAGTGCTGAAGAGGCGTGCGGTCAGGGCAGGTGTCCATATCATATTAAATACAGAAGTGACACCGCAGTTCGTGAGGGAGTTTGACCCGGATGTGCTGTACGTGGCTATAGGCTCGCAGGAGATTGTTCCCGACATCCCGGGTATAGATAGCAGCAACTGTATCACGGCAGCCGATGCCGAGCTTCATCCGGATAGACTCGGCCACCGCGTAGTCATCATAGGCGGAGGTCTGGTGGGAACAGAAGCCGCTGTTTCATTTGCCCACGAAGGATTCGAGGTCAGCATTGTGGAGATGAGAGACGATGTCGCGCTAGGCGCCAATCCGTTTTATAGAGGAGGTCTGATGCCGCATGTACGCGAAAACGCAGCCATCTACGCAGGCACTACAGTCCATGCCATTACTGAAGACGGAGTTCAGGTGGAAAATGCGGACGGCATATTTACCATCCCTGCCGACACTGTTGTATGTGCTGCGGGCCTGAGGGCTCCGTATGAGCTGGTGGACGCCCTCTGCGCAGAGGCTGAAGAGTCATATGTGATAGGTGACTGCAGCAAGGTAGGGCAGATAGGCTCCGCTATCACAGCAGGCTACTACGCTGCTCGGGAGATCTGAGCGTAGCACTGTGCCGACGGACAGTCAACTGCAGACACCATCACCGCACAATCCATATAAAGACACAGGCCCTGCCGGTCACAAGGATCAGCAGGGCCTGCTTTTATATAGTTGCTAATAAACGGCTGATTACTCGATAGCTGCAGTTCCTTGTCCAGATCATCCAGATGGAGCTGCAGATATGCTGACTGAGGGAAGCTGGCCAGCTTGCGCAGGTTCAGTCCGCCAACGAGTTTCATCTGAGGGTTCTTGGATGCGCATTCTGCATAATACTCTGCAAAATGTATGTTATTTAATCACATAGACCGTCAGAAATAATGGTCTGTTCTGGGGATATCACTGTGGATTGTGTGGAAAACATGCGATAAACCGTCTGAAATAATGGTGCTGGAGTTGACATGCAGGCTTTTGGCTCGTATGATGGACGAAAGATATCCCTGCCCGGATAATATGCATAGTGGCAGGGAATGTGTAACAGCCTGGATTCCATATTTATGAGGACAATTCACCATGAGACTGAATGCGGATATCATTTACCAGAACCTGTTAGCCCGGATGCCGGAGATAGAGATCGAGGGGACGATTGATGACGATATGGTTCTGATACGTCCTGAATTCTATCAGGACCGGAATGAGACATTCTTAAGTGAGCATGTATACGTATGCAGCGCGGACCATCTGCCGGATGCGCCGGTGATTGAAGACGGAGTGCTGCTCATCTGCATCGGCCGCAGCCAGGCGCTGGAGGCCTTCAGAAATAAATGCACCATCATCTATATTCCCGAGGGAGAGAGCATCTTCAATGTGTTCAATCAGGTGCAGGACGCCTTCAACCGGTATGACTCATGGGATGGCAGGATGAATGAGGTCCTGAGGAGTACGGCTTCCCTTCAGACTATGTTGGATCTGTGCCGTGAGGTATTTGACAATCCGCTGATGCTGATCGGATCGGATTTCAGATATCTGGCTTACACGGACAGAGAATATCTGGAGAAAACACTGGGGATCAGCTTCGCCGGGCCTACATTTGACCCGGAACTGCTGGCACAGTTTCTGACCATGCATGAGATGGCGACCGATATCAGGGAGCCACTGCTGCTGAACCTGTTGGGCCACAGCGCGCTGTCGGTTAATATTTTTGAGGGTAACCAGTTCCTCGGATGCATCACAGTGTTCGGTGAGTTCAGACCGATATGGTCGTCGGATATGAGACTGGCTGTGCATATGGCAGATATCATCAGGCAGGCATTTGGGCGGACCCAGCTTCTGGCAGGAGACCGTTCGATTATCAGAACTGCGCTGGAGGACATGATCCGCGGCAGGTCAGTCGGAGCAGATGAGCGCAGGATCATCAGCAAATATAATAACAACAGGAATTTCCTGTGCATATGCCTGAAGTCAGGTGAGCAGCCCGCGAAGATGCCGGGAGGGTATATTGCGTCTCTGATAGAGCAGCATTTCAACAGGGCAGTGGCACTGGAGATTGATGACTGTGTGGTCGGAGTGATCGCAGTTCCCGGCGACCCAGATGAGATTGATTACAGGAAGCTCGGGGACAGGTACAGGTCGTTCCTCAGGAGAATGCAGCTCGAGTGCGGTATGTCACATCTGTTTTCGGATCTGTATGAGGTGCAGTACGTATATGGGCAGGCACTGGCAGCTCTCGAGATGGGACGGAAATACGAAGGAGTTCAGGGAGCAGGAACCGCAGCGCTTGCCAGCCGGACAGGAGGAGCGTCCGGACGGCGTCTGGATGGCGCACCGGGCGGAGCTCTGATGTATTATTTCGAGGACTACATAATGAAAATGATGCTTGACCGGGCTGCGGGAGACATGCCTGTGCGTTTCATGTACCCGGAGGGGCTGATGCGACTGCGTAAACACGATATGAGCTCGCCGGTGTCGTATATAGAGACGCTCCGGGCATATCTTGAGTGCAATATGTCTGTGGCTGAGACAGCGCGGAAGCTGCAGCTGCACCGCTCGAGCCTGATCGACCGGTTAGGCCGTATCACGAAGATACTGGACTGTGATCTGGAGGATCATGACACTCGTCTGCTGCTGGAGATGGTGCTGCGGGCAGAGATGCTGCAGAAGTAAGATGCCGGCATGCGCAAGACCGGGTGAGCATATAGTGTGGCTGGCATGAGTCATGACTGGTGGGTATGCAGTACAGTCAGCATGTGTCAGTGCTGGCAGGCTTGCGGTGCGGCTGGCATTTTCCACAATGATCACAGCCGGATTTTATACTGCTGCTATAATTTACAAATGAACCGAATGATGTTATATTAAGCATCGGTATAAATGGCACGGTTTCGTGCCGAAGCAGTTGAAGCACAATCTGTATGATCACAGACCGTGCAAACTGCAAATGATTTTTTGAAAGGATCAGAAATGATTTCAATGAGGACCAGATCATATCTGAATAATGTATGCGGAATTCACACACTGGGCGCAGTGTATGCTTCTGGCAGTGTGCAGTTATTTGACCGCGTATATATATTTGTGCATAAGCGATGTCCGGGAGAGGAGTCTCCGGGAGTTATCTGACACAGGGATTTAGATCAACTGGATCGCTTATCTGCATAGCCGGATAAGCGATTTTTTATTTGATAAATTTGGAGGAAATGAGGAGGCCAATATGAATACTTTGCCAGTCATCAACATGACCATGACAGGACAGAACATCAAAAGGCTGAGGAAGGACGCCGGAATGTCAGTCAGACAGCTGCAGGACATCTTCGGGTTCGGAACGCCTCAGGCTGTATACAAGTGGCAGCAGGGGGAGTCGCTGCCATCAGTCGACAACCTGATAGCCCTGGCCTCTGTTCTGCATGTCAAGGTCGACGATATCATCGTCGTAAATAAGTAAGTCACACGCCAGCTATTGGCATTCTGAGCTGCCCATCACGGGCAGCTCTTTTCATGTCTTGGTATAGTTCTAAGTGTATTTTGTTACAAACAGCTAGTTTATTAAAAGTGTAACAATGATCATAAGTTGTGTCTGTAGATTATTTGACGGGGAATTGTTACAAACAGCCTATATACAGTATTTGTAACAATACAGATAAGCAGAAACTATTTGTTGCGAAATAGAAAGTTGTTACAAACCCCTGCACTAAGGCATTTGTAACAATAAACAATGGCTGACATATATCTGCTATACGGCCAGATATTGTTACTAAACGTCAATTATGGGGTTTTGTAACAATAATGCCAGATATTAGCCAGTATCAGGTCATTTGATACATTGTTATAACGCAGTATTTTACTATATTTGTAACAATAATAAGGAAGTTGCAATGAGGAATTGACAAAATACTATTGTTACAAATAATAATAACTGATTTTTAGTAGCAATAAGTACTAATGCTCTAGCTTGTCTGTGATATAAATACGTTTGGAAAACGTGAAAATTATAAATACGTTGGAAAATGCGAAAACGTTAATATGTGCAGTGACGGGAGTGAGATTATATGATTCCAGATGCACGTTATCCTGTCAATATTTATATGTATAGGTGAGCATGTAAGAGATTATAGATGTACAGGGGAGAACGTAGGATAGACAGTTTTGCTATACATATGGCGGGGTTTCAGATATTATATATGAAGGATTGCAGAATCGGAGAGCACCAGTGAGTTTATTACAAGACTTCTGAGCTTCTCGTGAGCACAATATAAATTGCAGGAGAGGCATTCGGATCATTTACAGGATTATGGAGATCAGTATTCGCGCAGCGGCGCAGGACGAATTTGATAATGTCAGGGCATTCTACCATGCGGTCACGGATGGTTTGAAGAATGCGCAGTACGGACCGGGATGGAAGAAAGATATCTACCCGGCACCTGAGGAGCTGCGCACGGCTCTGGCGGAAGGGAGCCTCTTTGTTGCGGAGGCAGTAAAGTCTGTAGTAGCCGAGTCTGCAGGGTCAAAACCAGAGGCGGGGCAGATCGTTGCGGCCATGGTCGTAAACCACAGAAGCAATGAGGCATACAAGGGTGTTAAGTGGCCCGGGCAGCTGGCTCCTGAAGAATATCTGGTGATCCACATGCTGGGCGTCCATCCGGACTATAGCAGGCAGGGGATAGCGAAGGAAATGGTCCGTTTTGTCATAGATATGGCTTCCAGGGATGGCATCCGCGCCATCAGACTGGACGTTTTGAACGGAAATATCCCGGCAGAGCAGCTCTATCTGGGACTGGGATTTTCATATGTGGAGACGGTCTCCATGTATTATGATGACACCGGTTGGACCGATTACATGGTATACGAATACCTGTTGTAGACCGTGGTAAAATGATTCGTCACTGCAACTGTTTTTTGTAAGAATACCTGCTGTAGATCATCAGAGGGACGATCCATAACTGACTGCATTACCCGAATAACATATAAAAACAACGACAGAAAGAGCCATTACAGATAAATGATCAACGAGAAAGTATATAACTGGCTGGCAGAAAGAGGATTTGCTGACCGCATCACCGAGCACAGCGAGACAATAGATACAGTAGAGCACGCTGCACTGAGCGTGGGATGCAGCGAGGCCGAGATAGCCAAGACGCTGTCGTTCATGGTGGACGATGCGCCGGTCATCGTAGTGATGGCAGGCGATGCCCGGGTGAACAGTTCGAAGTTCAAGGCTCAGTTCCATGTGAAGCCGCATATGATCGCCCGAGATCAGGTGGAGGAGCTGACAGGATTTCAGCCCGGCGGAGTGTGCCCGTTCGCGATACCTGAGGGTATACCCATATGGCTGGATATCTCGATGAAAAGGTTTGAACGCGTTCATCCTGCAGGCGGCAGCGAATACATCTCAGTCAGCCTGACACCGGATGAGCTGGAGCAGGCTTCCGGTGCAGCAGGCTGGTGTGATGTGTGCAAAGGATGGGAAGAATAGGCAGAACGCTGATAAAATGATCAAGGCAGTATTTCTGGATATCGATAATACGCTGCTGAGTTTCTCTGAATACGTCAAAGAGTCCATGCGCGACGGATTTGAGAGGTTCGGGCTGAAGCCATACACCGAAGACATGTATCCGGTGTTCGAGCGGATCAATACACATTTCTGGGAGCATATCGAGCAGGGTGAGCTCACATATGAAGAGCTGCTGAAGATCAGATGGAACACGATATTTGCGGAGCTCGGGATAGATTTTGACGGAGAAACCTTCGAGGAGTATTTCAAGGGGTATCTCTTTTCGAGCGCAGTCCCGGTGCCGCATGCAATGGAGCTGCTGGAGTATCTGCATGGCCGCTACGTACTGTGCGTGGTGAGCAACGGCCCATACGAGCAGCAGCTGAACCGACTGCGTGTAGGTGGCATGGACGGATTCTTTGAGCATTTCTTTATCTCGTCGCAGATAGGCGCATCGAAGCCGGACAGTGCATTCTTTGACCATTGCTTTGCAGCACTCCGAAAGACAGATTTGCCTGACCTTAGACCGGAAGAGACGATCATCATCGGGGATTCAATGACGTCTGATATTACAGGCGGAGCAGAGTACGGAATGCATACGTGCCTGTACCGGCCAGGGGGTGACGGGACAGATATTGCCTCTGGCAAAGATCCATCCGATGAAAACATGATTGTTGCAGACAGACCTGCAGGAAGCGTCTCCGGACCTGACTACATCGTCCGCAGTCTGCTGGGAATTAAGGATATATTGTAAAAACAAAATGAAATAGCACTTTAGGGAACAAACTGGCTCTAAAAGCACAAAAATGTTCCCTAAAAACAAAACTCTGAACAGGAGCATGTCAATGAAGAATATCCGAGTGGTGGCGGCTGTGATTCGGGATGCGGACCGTATCTTCGCAACAGCGCGCGGCTATGGAGAATACAAAGGCTGGTGGGAATTTCCCGGTGGCAAGATTGAAACAGGTGAGAGCCCCGAAGAGGCTCTGAAGCGTGAGATCAGAGAGGAACTGGACGCAGAGATCTGCGTGGGAGAGCTCATTGATACCGTGGAATACGATTATCCGGACTTTCATCTGTCGATGGACTGCTTCTGGTGCAGCCTGACCGGTGGGCACCTGACATTGAAGGAAGCG
>JAZUNG010000008.1:0-9551 GCA_045604025.1 Lachnospiraceae bacterium
TTTATATTCTTAATTATCGCTGGCCGGGATCCAGATAAAGAATCCTTCAGCCTCTGTCAGCTTCTTTACCTTATCAAGAAATTCTGGATCTTCAGTATAAACTGTCATATCGGTATATCCGAAGTCTATGTCGATCATCGATTTCTGCTCTTCAAATACTGCCCGGAGGAATTCATTTCCCTTAAAATAGATCAGCTTATCTGAAAACTGTTCCGGGTCAGGATTCATCTCCCAGCTTTCTCCTCCGTCAAATGTGACTGACATATCATAATAGCAGTTCAGTTTCAGCAGGATCTCGCCGTATCTATGATACAGACCCGCCAGTCTCTCCTGCTTTATGAAGTATCTGTCGACTGCAAAATACTGGCCTTTGGCATCCTTCGGAACCTGCCCGGGAAGGATATCCACAACCCAGTATTCACCTTCCAGACGCTCTTCCACCAGACCGTCATATCTTGAAAGAATCATTTTCATTCCCCCTGTGCGAGACAGTTCCTTAGCCTGTCTTTGCATGGATTATATTATCTGCCAGCAGAAAAGTAAAGCGAACCGGATGCCGTTGCAACAGCCGTATACAAAGATTATAATTAATCTGTCGTATTCTGACGCGGTCTGGATCATCACATCTGAATAAGGAGATCTTGAAGTGTATGAACGAATTTGATTTTTATACCCGCGAGCAGCTCAGTGACCGCCTGTGGGTAGTAACTGAAAGCTATGGTGTGAATTCCACATTTCGCATCTTTGTGCTTACTGGCGATAATCATACCGTAGTCATCGATTCGGGCCTGGGAGCTCAGAGTGGTCTGCGCCGATATATCGAGACCTATATTGCCAGGCCGGATCTTCCTGCAAGCGTACTGCTCACCCATACCCATCCGGATCATGTAGGCGGTGCGCCTCTGTTTGACCATGTCTACTGCAATCCGCAGGAATTCCCGTATCTGGCATGGAACAGGTGTCATCACCGTCGATTCGGAGATCTGGAATGGTTCTGTGGCCGTGACCGCTGGAAGGAAGACCCGGATTTTGAGGTCCTGGATTTCTGCTATCTGCATTTTGTCAGGGAACTGCTTCAGGAAGAAGACTGCATACATGTTTATGATGGAGATATCTTAAGCTTCGGTGATATTCAGCTGGAAGCCATATATTGTCCTTCTCATTCTTTTGGCAGCACCTGTTATTATGACAGAGCCTCTCATACATGTTTTGTCGGTGACGCTATCCAGCACTGGAATGGCTATGTAGGCAGGCAGAAAGGCCCTGAGGCCCTGATGTGGGTCGACCGTCTGATAGCAAAGCTTCCGGAAGACGTCATCATTCTGAACGCACATGACGCAGGGGTGTATGGAATGGATTTCCTGAAGGATAACCGCCAGTGTCTTATGGAACTGAACGAAGGGATCGGTCTGGAATATGACGGACCTGTTGGCTATACGAACCATTTCCACTTCACCAGAAAGTCATCTGGTCCCCGGGAAATGAAAGACCACTATGTAAATGATGTACGCCTGACATATAACGCCCTTGATCTGTAAGGAGGAAATGAATCATGAAAGATATCAACGTCGCAATGGTCAGCAAATGGCATGTGCATGCACCGGATTTTGCAGAAAAGCTGCTGACATATCCGGGAGTTCACATAACCGCAGTCTGGGATGAAGATCTGCAGCGCGGACAGGAGTGGGCCGATGAGCTCGGTGCACAATTCTTCCCGGACTATGAAGCACTGTTGGACGATGAGTCCATTGACGGTGTCGTAGTATGCGCCGCCACCATGGCGCATGACGAGCTGATCTTGAGGGCTGCCGAAAAAGGAAAGCATATCTTTGTGGAGAAAGCGCCGTTTGGCACAGTGGAGGGTGCTTACAGGGCCAGAGACGCGATAAGACAGGCAGGAGTGAAGTTCCTTGTTTCCGATCCTATCGAGAAACCTCATGCTCTGTATATCAGAGAACTGATAGATGCTGGGAAACTGGGACATATTACAAATGTGCATGTCAGAACCGTTCATGCCAAGGCTCTGGATCTGAGTCAGCCGCCGGGATTTTACAGCAAAGAAGAAGGTGGCGGCGGAGCCATGATGGACATGGGCTGCCATGGTGTACATACATTGCAGTATTTTCTGGGAGATCCTGTCTCCTGCGTCTCTGTATTTGATTCGATGACAGACAGGGCAAAAGAATATCATGCCGAGGACAATGCGGCAGCGATATTCCAGTTTAAGGGGGGCTCCATCGGTATAGTCGAGACCGGTTGGGTATCACCTGCTGAGACCTATCTTCTGGATGTCTGCGGCACCAAAGGCTCTGTTCACGTTCATGGCAGGTTTGAATTATATGAATGCTTCGAAGGCGGACAGTGGGAGAAGGTTCCCGAAAACGCATTTCCCGAGCCTCTGACCTATCCTCTGCTTCACTGGGTTCAGTGTATACAGACAGACAGCGCCATCAACCGCTGTACGATCGATGACGCTGTAATTTTTACTGAAATGCTTGCAGCCGCTTACAGGGCTGAAGGCAATACAACAGATGTAAGATAATACGGTTATCTGTTTTCTGAGCCGTATTTCTCCACACGGGCATCCCGGATCACTCCGTCCCAGTTCATGCCAAATGCAAAGTCATAACTGTTGCCGCATTCATCTGTATATGGACGCATATCGTGGGGGACGTCCTCCAGCTGCTCTTCAACAGTTTTCATATCGGCAGGCATCTGGAACGGCAGCAGTCCGTTTGGCTCAGCTCTGCCTGTCAGTATATCCAGAACTGCTTCTGCAGGCGTTCCGTTAAATGTGACCAGTATTGCGTCAGCCAGCGGCTCCACCTCTGCAGGAACCAGAGGCTTGGCACAGTTGATCACAACGATCACCGGCCTGTCTGCCATCTGCTCTCTGGTCTTCCTCAGTATCTCCAGATCTATCAGATTATCAGTCTTTACGGTTTTTCCTCTGTAGCTGCGGTTTACGCCGTCTCTGGGGTCAACCGCTATGCTCTGCTCCCTGGCAGATTCAGCAGTATAATCACCATACTGAAGCGAGATAGGCACTATCTCCCTGGTCTCGGGGTCTGAACCATTTCCGCTCATAGGTGAGTCCATGAATACAATCGCACAGTCCGCATCTTCAGGACTGTCTGCCAGATTGAAATATCTTTCAGCAGTCTCTTTTGCGATGGGCGGTCCCATAGTTACAGGGCTCTTCTTTCCTCCGAATCCTCTCTGTCCGCCAAATCTTCTGTCTGGCATATATATCTTCTTTCCTTCCAGCGGAAGAACGGACTTGTTCTTCAAAAGCACCAGCGATCTCAGGATAGCCTCATAGCCTGCAGCTGCAAGGTCATCTCTTCCCACGAGCTCTGCTGCCACTTCGGGATCGACATACGGATCGTCAAACAGTCCCATACGGAAACCGTTTATCAGTATCCTCTTCACTGACAGGTTTATTCTGGCATCGGTCCATTCCTGGCCGTGCTTTTTCACCGACAGAGCATATGCTTCCTTCACAACATCCAGCTCATCCAGACCGCCGAACTGGTCTATACCGGCTTCGATCTCCTTCAGGGCATTTTCGGCAGGAGTCTGTCCTTCAAATCCCCATGCCTTGCTGCCCCAGCCGGCCCCTTTGTTATTTCCGGTAACACCGAAGTCAGTACATACAAATCCTTCCCAGCCGCATCTGTCACGCAGTATGCCGTCTATCAGACTGTGAATGAAAGATGCTCCGGTATTCAGGCCCTCTTCACCGTCCTGACCCCAGATGGCATCATAGCATGTCATAACAGATGCCGCTTCTTTCGTAGGACCTTCCAGTTTGAATGAACCTTCGGTCCACGGAGCCAGTCTGCCTTCGAAGTTGCCTCCCGGGAAGACGGAGTATTTACCTTTTTCGTCGTGTGACTCTCTGCCGCCCTCGCCTGTTGAGCCGGGCCAGTGCTTCGGCATGGCCATGATGCTGTCATAGCCCCATCCGCCTTCCAGCGCACTCTCTCCTTCAGATGTCTGCATGCCATCTATCAGAGCCTGTGCGAGATCCGCGTTCAGGCGCGGGCTCTCTCCATAAGTTCCCGCGAAACGGCTCCATCTGGGATCTGTCGCGGGGTCCACCTGCGGTCCGAGGTCTACAGTTATGCCCATCGCACGATATTCGCGGGATGCGATCCTTCCGAATGATCTGGCCGTCTCCGGATCAAATGTCGCTCCAATACCCAGATTGGATGGCCAGTAAGATATCTTAGAGCCTGCAGCATCATTATGCTCATCCTTCGAGCTTCTCGGATTGGTACTTACGAACATAGGGATCCCGTAAGGCGCATCTTCCGCTATCTTCTGCAGATTGTTAACATAGCGGGCTGCCGTTGGTGCGTCTTCAACCATAGAAAGCAGCCAGAAGCGCATCTTTTCCTTCAGAATGAGATCCTTTTCACCGTCAGGGACTGCTTCAGCCGGCATGGCCATCGCATCCTCCAGCGTAAATCCTCCCATCAGATGCAGACGGTCCTTCAGCTTCGGATTGCGCTCGAGCATTTCAGCTGTAATGCGCACTGCCATGAACATACCGGAGTGCAGCATGATGCCCAGCTTGTCATCCGTATCCATCCTGCCGATCAGGTCATCACATCTTTCTTCTGCGGACAATCGCCAGTCCTCATATGGCTCCAGCGTTCCATTGTGGTTCATGTCTCTGAACACAAAACCATCCTGCTCAATGGGCTGTGCTGTGTCCGAGAAGCTGATGTTTCGGCCTCCTGCATTGATACCGCAAATATAACCTTCTTTATGCTCCAGTCTGAAATCTGCCATTTATAATGCCTCCTTAATTAAAACTCGCCGGTTTCGCCCTCCAGTGGCTGTGTCGTTTCCTGGTATTATGTGTTTTCCGGTGACCACGATGGCTGCAGTTCTTCGATCTGAAGAAAACCGTCCGTCCTGGCTGCGATCTGATACTTATCCTCGTAAACGATCTCTCCCGGAGTATTTGTATACACCAGATAGTATGGATGGTTGTACCGCTCCAGAAGCCACATGGCCGGACGTATCATTTTCAGCATTTCTTCGGAGTTTTCCGTTTTAAACCAGCAGACCACGGGCTCCTGGTTTTTACACGGAGTTGGCCACGGAAGATTCTCTGCAAACCAGCTGTCGATCTCCCGGAACAGGTCAGCGTCTTCTCCGACCATGATATCCTGTTGGATCAGCTGCCAGCACATGCTGAAGATACCTTTGGCAAACATAGTGTTTCTTGCCAGTTCCTTACCCTGGATCCGTACATACTTGAAATTCATTGTAAACATGTTAGTTTCCTCACTGACTGCTCGTGGAAGTACATTTTACACGTGCTTATTATTTCACGGCTTACCGCCCCGGAAGCAGGCGTCTGATCGTCTCATCCTCAGTAAGCACCTTTACCGTAGCAGGCACCGAATCAAACATGCCTTCGGTGACGGCCTTCTCATTAATATGCCAACCGGTAAGATCCAGACTCTGCAGTTGAACACAATCCGAGAAAAGATCACTGAAGTCCTCTGCTTCTGATACTTTCCATCCTCCCAACTTAAGAGTCTTCATGTTTATGCAGAGAAAGAACATCGAAGAAAAGTCTTCGACCCACTTGACATACATGGAGCTAAGGTCCAGGTGCTCCAAAGACGTGCATTCCGCGAACATGTTGCTGCAGTGTTTTAAATAAAGGTCCTGCCAGTCGGCAATATCAATCTCCCTCAGGGCATTGCATCCCGCGAACATGGAAGAAGTGTTTCTCACTTTGACAGGATGCCACAGCCTCCCGGTATAGATGCTTTCCAGAGAGCTGCAGGAGTAGAACATTCCTTCCATTGTCTCGACCTTACTGACATCCCAGGTCGTAAGGTCAAGCGAAGCCAGGGATTCACATCCTTCAAACATGGCTTTCATATTCGTACACTGTGAGACATCCAGTTGTGCAAGATCCGCTTCCGTCAGGTTTTTCATATGAGCAAACAACATGTTGCCGTCTATGACCCGTGCTCCTTTTTCCGCCCTGATGCGCCGTACTGCTCGTGCAAACGATGAGAACATATAGTCTGTATCACCAACGGTACCGTTGATCACCAGTTCTCCCGCGCTTCTGTCAAACATCCAGGCACCGTTTCCTAATTGTACACCGTGCATGAATAAATCTTTATCCTGCGCGGCGCACTGATCATATGCGTCCCACAACAATCCCTCCGACAGGAGATCCGTACAGTATATGCTCGTCAGAGTTTTACACCCGGCGAAAAAGTTATCCAGTCTTGCGGAAGATCCAATCCTCCAGTCGATCAGATTCACTTCCTGTAAAGATTTACAGTTATCAAAGAATCCGGAAAAAACTTCCACTGCAGAAACATCCCACTTGTATACCCATGCCGCCGAAAGGTTTTCACATTCACTGAAGACTCTTCTCATGGACCGGACATTCGATGTGTTCAAAGTGTTCAGATCCGCGTATTTCAGGCTTACTCAGAAATGGAACATCCCGTCAAAGGAGGTAACATCCGTAGTATCAAGGTTGGTCAGGTCGGCCTCTTCCAGCAGCATACATCCATAAAACATATTACTGCAGGTTTTAGCCATGGCTCCGTGTTTACACACCACATGTTTTATATAGTCTGCATATCGGTACCATGGAGGCAGCCCTCGTTCGTCTCCCTGGTCCCAGTTAAGCAGCCATCCGTCGATCACCAGAGTGTATTCATTAAAAAGAATTTGCCATCCCATCCAGTTACTGTCCTGAGCCTGGTAGATCGCCGGCAGCAGATCCAGGCAGTCACATAGGATCTCCGCCGGACGCTTCATTCTGTCAAAAGCATCTGTTGCGTCAACCTCTTTTTCAAATACCCAACTCTCCAGATCCAGCGTCTTTATGCCTGTGCATCCGGCAAACATCCTCTTCATGGAAGTGACTGATCCCATATCCCATGAATTCAGA
The DNA here is from genome assembly GCA_045604025.1 of Lachnospiraceae bacterium. Taxonomy (GTDB): domain Bacteria; phylum Bacillota; class Clostridia; order Lachnospirales; family Lachnospiraceae; genus RGIG5612. The sequence continues at coordinate 6,947 of JAZUNG010000008.1, forward strand.
TCCAGACTTTGCAGGCTCTCACACGCCCCAAACATACTGTCACATTCAATCAGAGAATCGGTAACCTTCATGGCCTCAACGGTATCCAGAGCAAGCAGATTATAACAGTTACAGAACATCCGGCTGGCGTGTTCCAGTTTTTCCAGCTTCCATCCCGGCCCCATTTTGATCTCCTCAAGGCTGATACAGGACTCAAACATAGCTTTTGCACCCCTCAGCCGTTTAAGTTCCCATGCCGACAGATCCAGCGAAATCAGAGAACTGCATCCAGCAAACATGAAATTCGTAGTGACACACCAGGAAACGTCCAGATGGGCCAGATCGGCTGAAACAAGATCTTTCATATCCTGGAACATATACTCGCCATTGATAATTCTGGCTCCGGGCAAAGCAGTCACGGAACGCACCTTATCTGTAATATTCCTGAATGGCGCTCTTTCATCAATAAATCCCCTGATCGTTAACTCACCGGTAGTCTGATTCAACGTCCATCCTTTACCCCTGATGATCCGATCAAATAGTCCCATACCTGTTCCTTCCTCTTTTAAAGATGCTTTGTTTCGCAAGCCATGACAAATACTCTGTAAGTTGTAACCTCATTTCCTTGACAGCGAAGCGACGGTCTCCACATGTGCAGTGGCGGCAAAACGATCCACTGCAGTACCGCTTTATCGATATATGAGATCCTCGCAGAGGCTGGCTATCAGTTCATCTCTGTCCCAGCGTTCTTCTATCGTTTTTATCACCTCATAATCATCAGGACTCAGCTTAAAGTTTTGTGCCTGATTCAGGAATTTGCGTATTGCGATCTCAGGTTCTTCCACAAGGCTGATGCCGCGGCACGGGCCTTCGTCGAGAAGTGCAGCCATGATTCTGCTGATACAGGTAAAACCCTTCTGCGTCAGGCGGGAGTCCAAAAGCGACGCTGCATCAGATTTGTTCCACGCCTCCAACGCCGTATATGGCAGCATCACGCCGTTGTCCACGCCTTCTGCCAGAAACCACTTCCTGATTTCCCAGGTCTCCGGTTCCAGGAACACACATGCATGCACCCTGCCCCAGCCGTATACATTTTTTGCAATCTCAAATATCAGGTCATTGCCATCTTCCCATTTTTGGATAATGGGCAGACAAAACCAGGTGAATTCATTGCAATAGGCGAGGTCTGTGATGATTTGCTTAAAGCCATGCACCTTATCTTCAGCTGCTTTATGATGCAGAGCAAGACCTATTTTCACAAGTTCTTTGTCCTTTGCCATGGCAATAAGATGCTTGCCGTAAGAATACGCATGGATTGGATTGATACTGTCTGCATTTTCTTCTACGATGGCAGACAGACCTCCTGCAAATTCAAGGGCTCTCCGGGTCTTAGTAAGTTTCAGAAAGAGTTCGTCCGCAGTATCGATATGCCCACCTACCACTGCATTCAAGGCATCTATAAGAAGGTCTGCCTCCTCATCGTTTAGTTTCCCCGGCTGCGTATGAAAATAAGTGATCCCATCCTGTGCACCATCAGCGAAAAGAAGGCTGCTTTCATCATCCGGATCATTCGGCAGAATAAATTCGCGTGGCAGCCTTCCTTCACTGTTCAGGTTTTCTCTGATAATCGCCAGAATCGGCTTGTCGTACATGTTTTTTTCCTTTACGTTTTATTGTCATTCATGCTTCAGCAGCCAGTCTGATAAATTATGAATCTTAATGCCTTCATAGTCATAGGTCGCATGTCTGGTATTGGCCAGGATCATTTTTGGATAGGCATCCTTGATCTTCAGCAAAGGATCATACTCCCGCTCAATGGTCTCCGGGCGTGAGATATCATCGCTGACCTGAACATATATCTTTTCATCGCCGCGGATTGCCACAAAATCCACTTCTTTCTGATACAGCTTTCCAACGTAGACTTCATAACCTCTTCTCATCAGCTCAATGCAGACAATATTTTCATACATCCGTCCATAATCAAGATTCCGTCTGCCAAGTCTGGCAAAGCGTATGCCGGTATCGCTCAGATAGTACTTCACGGAAGTCTTCAGGTATTTTTTCCCACGGATATCATATCGGCGTACGCCATAGAAAACATATGCATCGCACAGATATTTGATATAGTTTCCGACCGTTTTGTGATTGGTCACAACCACATTTGCTGTCAGCGTGTCGCTGATATTGTTGGGAGAAGTCAGGTTGGACACATTATCCATCATGAACTCTGCCAGATGCTCCAGCGTCGTTGTATCCGGCAGGTGATACTTCGTAACCAGGTCCCGGTTGATGATCGTATCGTAAACGTCTCTGATATAGTTTGTCCGGTCTCTCTCCGTGCGGTATTCATAGGAGCCAGCCAGACCGCCCTTGATCACATAATCATCGAAGAGCTTTGCTTTATCCTGCTCATCTGCATAGTAACGGCAGAATTCCGCGAAGCTGAACGGGAAAACATGGATCTCAATATTGCGCCCCGTAAACAGCGTTGTCAGATCGGAACTCAGGAGAAATGCATTGGAGCCGGTGATATAAAGATCATATTTCCGGGATGTATGCAGACTGTTGATTGCAAGTTCAAACTTCTCACAGAAGTCGGAGGCCAAGCGGTCTTAGGAAGACAATG
>JAZUNG010000009.1:0-7210 GCA_045604025.1 Lachnospiraceae bacterium
GAGCTGTGTGTGGATGACCCGTTTACATATCTGCCTGAGATCAGACATGCCGGCTCCATCTTCATGGGACGCAACTGTCCTGAAGCTCTGGGAGACTATTTTGCAGGTCCCAATCACACACTGCCTACCAGCGGTACTGCAAAATTCTCCAATCCCCTGTCCGTAGACGACTTTGTAAAGAAAACTCAGTATACATATTATACAAAAGAGGCTCTCTCAAAGGTTGCAGAAGATATCGCATTCTTTGCCAGGACTGAAGGACTGACCGGTCATGCTAAAAGTGCAGTCGTCCGTTTTGAAGAATAATGAAAGGATACTGAAAAACTATGAGCAGATTTTTCAGTCAGAAATACAGCAAACTGATACCTTATACTCCGGGTGAGCAGCCCAAGGATCAGAAATATATCAAATTGAATACCAATGAATCACCATTTGCCCCTCCGGAAGACGTGATCAGGGCTGCAAGTATGGTGTCCTCTTCTCTGCAGCTCTATTCAGATCCCACCTGCAGCTCACTTATCGCAAAGCTGTCTGAAGTTTATGGTATCGCTCCTGAGAAGATAATTGCTGCAAATGGATCTGATGAGACCCTGTTTTTTGCATTTCTGGCATACTGCGATGAAAACCATGGTGCAGCATTTCCGGATATCACATATGGTTTCTATCCAGTATTTGCTGAGTTTACGGGAATTCCTTACGAGGAGATACCTCTGAAAGAGGATTTCACGGTTGATGTCAATGATTATATCGGGATCAACAAAACCATATTCATAGCAAACCCCAACGCTCCTACCGGCATATGTCTTCCCTGCTCCGATATTGAAAGGATCGTAAAGAGCAATCCTGACAATGTGGTGATAGTAGATGAAGCATATGTTGATTTCGGAGGAGAAACCTGTCTGCCGCTGGTGGAAAAGTATGACAACATACTGGTCGTAAGGACATTCTCCAAATCCAGATCTCTGGCCGGAGGAAGACTGGGATTTGCATTCGGATCAGAGGAACTGATCACTGACCTGAATACGATACGTTTTTCAACTAATCCATATAATGTCAACTCCATGTCCATGGCCTGTGGCATCGCTTCACTGAACAATGAGGACTACACATGGGCCAACTGCAGGACCATCATGGAAACCAGAGCCTATACGCAAGATGCGCTTAAAGAACTGGGCTTTGAATCTACTGAATCCTGCACTAACTTCATCTTCGTCCGCCACCCGGACCTGGACGGTGCATGGCTCTATCAGGAGCTAAAACGTCGTGGCATCCTGATCCGCCACTTTACCAAAGACCGCATCTGTCAGTTCAATCGTATCACTATCGGTACTATTGATCAGATGAATGCTCTGATCAGTGAAATTACAAATATACTGAACAGATCCTGAGCGGGGCCCCGCGGTCGCATGCTTCTCCTCAAAGACTAATATGTCTTTTCGGAGAACATGCTGCTCCCCACTCAGGGATGTTCAGTTACAGGTGAATACAATGAGAAAATCAACTATCAACAGAAAAACAGACGAAACTGATATTAAACTGACTCTGGAACTGGATGGCACAGGTGCCTCGCAGATCAGCTCAGGGTGCGGATTCCTGGATCACATGCTGACGCTTCTGGCCAAACATTCCAGATTTGATCTAGAACTGACATGCCAGGGCGATACATGGGTCGATTATCATCATACTGTTGAGGATATCGGCATTGCGCTTGGCGATGCCTTCTTCGAAGCTATTGGAGACAAGAAAGGAATCGTCCGTTACGGTGATTCCATTACTCCCATGGACGAAACTCTGATCATGAGCGCGGTAGACATTTCAGGCAGGAGCCTGCTGAACTATAATATGCAGATCCCCACACAGAAGGTAGGAGACTTTGATACTGAACTTGTGGAGGAATTCTGGCTGGGCTTTGTAAGACGTGCTCAGATCACTCTGCACATCATAGAACTGGCAGGTACAAACTCTCATCATATCATCGAGGGCGCATTTAAATCCGTCGCAAAGAGTCTCAGGAAAGCGGTTGCCATAGATCCGCAGTTCGCTGATGAGATTCCTTCGACAAAAGGAGTGCTGTAAATGGTTGCTATCATTGATTACGGGGTTGGAAACCTCTTCTCTCTCAAGTCGTCATTTGCAGCTATCGGAGTACCTGCGATCGTATCCTCAGTTCCTGAAGAAATCGCTGCTGCCGATCACATTATCCTGCCTGGAGTAGGCGCATTTAAAGACGCCGCTGATAAGCTCCGCCTGTCAGGTATGGCTGATCTGGTAAAGGAAATGGCTGCTGAAGGGAAACCCATTATGGGTATCTGCTTAGGGATGCAGATGCTCTTCGAAAAAAGCTTCGAGTACGGTGAACATGAAGGCCTGGGGCTCATAAATGGCTCTGTCAGACCTATTGCGGATGTGATACCTGCGGGTCTCAAGATCCCTCAGATAGGCTGGAATGCTCTGATCTTTGATCGCCCCAGTCCCATTTTCAGGTATATTAATGAAGGCGACCATGTCTACTTTGTGCACTCATATTATGGTGCTGACTGTGATGAATCAGTCATAGCCAGATGCGAATATGGAGCTCTGCTGACGGCTGCTGTAGCAAAAGATAATGTATTTGGCTGTCAGTTTCACCCAGAAAAAAGCGGAAATGTCGGACTGAATATTCTCAGGGCATTCTGCGAGATTTAGGAGAAAATCATGAACATCTTTCCAGCGATCGACCTTTATGAAGGCAAGGCTGTACGACTCTTCAAAGGCGACTTTGCTCAGATGACAGTTTACAGCGATGATCCAGGCTCTATCGGTGAAGACTTCGCTGCAAATGGCGCAAAATATATACATATAGTAGATCTTGAAGGTGCCAGGGATGCCTCAACACCCAACTTTGACACAGTACTGGATATCAAAAGAAGGAGCGGACTTTTCTGTGAGATCGGCGGCGGCATACGCACTATGGATGTTGTTGACAAGTATCTGAGTGCAGGTATCGACCGGGTGATCCTGGGTACTGCAGCAGTTACTGAGGCCGGATTTGTAAAGGAAGCAGTTGCAAAGTACGGAAGCCGCATCGCAGTGGGCATCGATATTAAGGACGGTTATGTAGCCATTAAAGGCTGGACCGAGAAGTCTGAACTGGAGGCATTCAGTTTCTGTCAGACTATGCAGGATATCGGAGTAAAGACCATCATCTGCACTGACATTTCCAAAGATGGCGCCATGGCAGGCACCAACAGGGGGCTGTACAAAGATCTGTCCGAAAGATTCGATATCGACATAACTGCCTCCGGCGGAGTATCAACGATCGACGATATCAGGGCTCTTGCCGCAATGGATCTTTACGGTGCGATCATTGGCAAGGCGTATTACACTGGCGCGATCGACCTGGCAGAAGCGGTCAGAGTTGCCTCTTATCAAAACTGATTGACTGACCGGAACATTTCTCCAAAAATGAAAGGCGTGACCTGTAAATGATAACAAAAAGGATCATTCCCTGCCTCGACGTAAGGGACGGCAGGGTCGTAAAAGGAACAAACTTCACCGGACTGAGGGACGTGGACTCTCCTGTGGAGCTGGCAAAATATTATAGCGACAACGGCGCTGACGAGCTGGTATTCTATGACATCACCGCATCCAGCGACGGCCGGAAGATATTCACAGATATTCTCTGCGAGACTGCAAAAAGCGTATTCATACCTCTGACTGTCGGAGGCGGCATAAATACATGTGATGATTTTGACCGGGTGCTGAAATGCGGAGCGGACAAGGTCAGCGTCAACTCCGGCGCAATCAGGAACCCTGATCTGGTAAGAGACGCGTCCAGACTCTATGGTGACCAGTGTGTAGTACTTTCTGCTGATATCAAGCGTGTAGGCGGAGAGTTCAGAGTATTTGCCAAGGGCGGACGTGTGGATACCGGCATGGAAGCAATTTCATGGATCAAACGTTGCGTTGACAATGGAGCCGGAGAGATCGTAGTCAATTCCATAGATACCGACGGCGTGAAGAAAGGCTTTGACCTGGAGATGCTGAAGGCAGTATGCGACGCTGTTTCTGTGCCTGTCATTGCATCCGGAGGTGCAGGCTGCATACAGGATTTTATTGAACTCTTTAATGCTCTGCCCGGTGTTGACGCTGGTCTTGCAGCATCAATATTCCACTTCGGAGAAGTAAAGATCTCTGACCTTAAAACAGAAATGGCAACACATGGCATCCCCGCAAGGAGGATCATATGATGATCGATATCAATGAACTGAAATTTGACGACCGTGGACTTATCCCGGCGATCGTGCAGGACGCCCACACCCTCGAGGTACTGACACTGGCATATATGAATAAAGAAAGTCTGGATATCTCCCTTGAGAAAGGTCTCACCTGTTTTTTCAGCCGCTCCAGACAGGAGCTGTGGCTAAAGGGAGAGACCAGCGGGAACTATCAGCATATAGTTTCAATTACGGCTGACTGTGACCGCGACGCTCTTGTGGTAAAAGTGATCCCCGACGGACCGGCGTGCCACCTTGGAACTGTATCGTGTTTTGAATACCCCGTCTGGGAAAATGATCAAAATCAATAATAGAGCCATTATTTACATGATAAGAGATTACTTACAATTTTCAGACCCTGATCATCTATGTGACCCGACAGCAGACCTGCATATGCACACGATATTTTCTGACGGAGAAAATACTCCTGAAGAAATGATCGAAGCTGCCCTGAAAAAAGGCATGTCTGTTATGGGGATTTCTGATCATTCCTATACATTTTTTGACGAAAGCTACTGCATGCCAAAAGACAGAATCTCAGATTATAAGATGACGATCAACAGTCTGAAAAAGACATGTCCTGCCGGCCTTTCGTTGCTGCTTGGTATTGAGCAGGATTATTACAGCGCAGAACCTACTGACGGCTACGACTATGTAATTGGCTCCGTTCACTACATACGCATACCGCTTGAGGGTCATGACCCTGGTCAGGTGCCTGAGGGGTGCTTTGCATGCCAGGGCTTCATATATATACCTGTAGATGAAACTCCTGATATACTGAAGGCTGCTGCAGATCTGTATTTCGACAGGGATATCATGGGCATTGTTGAGCTCTACTACTCTACTGTTTCCGATGTTGCTGAAAAGACCGGGGCTGATATCATTGGCCATTTTGATCTTATCAGTAAATTTAATGATGACCAAAGCCTCTTTTCATTCAAAGATCCTGAGTATATCGCAGCCTGGAAAGCTGCTGCGGAAAAACTGGCAGCATACGATGTCTTATTTGAAATAAATACCGGCGCAGTTGCAAAAGGATACCGCACCTGCGCCTATCCTTCCCCAGAGATATCCGCCTACATAGCTCAGCTCGGTGGAAGCTTTATCAGGTCAAGTGATGCTCACAAGGCTGAACATATCGCCTATGGCTTCATATAAACCAATTCTCATATAACTGCTCATTTATTATCTTTTAAAACGACATCTGCAAATAATTTGTCCCCTTTTAGTTGATATTTTGATTATATTAATGAAGGGAGGAATCTGAAATGTCTGATTTTAAGCAATCAATTGATAAAAAAACTGCAGAAGTTCTTTACCGCACATACTGGAATGATGCCGTAAAAATCGCGCAGAAGATCCTCATGGACAGGGCGGCTGCAGAAGACTGCGCATCTTCTGCTATGATCACCCTGTTTGATAATCTGGACAAAACTGATCCCTTCCCCAGCAGCAGAACCCGGGGTTATCTTATAGTTATTACAAGGAACCTTGCATTTCGCGAATATAATCTGCAAAAAAAGATCTTTTATAATTCTGAAACCGCTGAAGAACAGTTAGAACAAACACCAGATGAGAAGGAAACAGAAGATATCGTCTTTAACAATTGGACCAGCAGGGAAATTGCTGACGGTCTTTCAAGACTTTCAAAACGTGATGCAGATATTCTGATCCTGACATATGGATTTGATCACACAGTCTCTGAATGCGCCAAGCTGCTAGGCATATCAACAGAGGCAGCCAAAAAGGCATTACAGAGATCAAGAAAAAAGCTAAGAAAGGAGTTGGAAAAGAATGGATACAAATAAATTATTAAAAGATGCTGCTCTGTGTTTTGCCAAAGAAACAGGGGCTGCACTTCCAGTAAATAGAAGAAAATTAACAGGCTTTAACAGACTCTGGGATCTGTACACTGGAGCTGTTCCTCAAAAGCCGGCACCTCGAAAGAAAGTTTATAAAAAGATAATTCCGGTTGCAGCGATCACTGCAGGAGTGTTGATACTGGTATTGGCCATCGGCACAGCTGCCAGTCAGGACTGGGATGATTCAATCTTCGGAGCTTTGAGAAGACTCTTAAACGCCGACCTTAACCAGAATGAATTCTCAGTAACCGAAGAAGAGGTTCGCGCATGGCATGTCGATAAAGTTGGTTTTACCCTTGCCGGTGATGATTACTCTACCGTACCTACATTAAAAGAATTCCTGATACATGGGTGGAAGATTGACCATGCAACCAGGGCCTCAGGATATTACGATACCAACAAGGGCCCTGTAATGCAAATAGACAGTTATTGTATCACAAGAGGAAAAGAATTACTAACTATAGAACTTTGCGGAGCAGATATAAACAATAATATATCTACTCGCGATTGTCGGATTGGCAGCATTAATGTGCATATTGATACGTATATAAATCAGAGCAACATTTCTGACTTTGTTGTTAATAATATAAATCTCATTTCCTGTGACACTTCACAGTTAGATGATCATATTGGCCTGCATATCTCATCTAATGATGAATGGCACTATGCGGGCGGAACTATTCCAGAAGATGAGGCCAGAAAACTTGAAACATACATATATAAATGTAATGGGATCCTCTCAGGAACCGGTATTACCAGTATAGAAGCAGACTTAAAGCCCAACTCAGATATAATCTTTGACTTAAGATTCTACTTCGATGCGTATTCTCTTCAGGATTACAATTTACCTGAAAGTGCATATTAATAATAAATGATTATAGATTGGAGGAAACTGCTATGATTTGATTATATATTATCTCTGACATATTTATGCAGAGTAAAACCATTGCTATGACAGAAATAATTATCAAATAGGAAACAGCAGTTATGCAATAATCAAAGCTCAAATCCACGTTAAATACACTTTTGCCTATAGCAACAATTATTCTCAAACTGTAAATGCTGACAGCTATTCAGTTACAGTCTACCCAT
>JAZUNG010000010.1:0-11413 GCA_045604025.1 Lachnospiraceae bacterium
AAAACCGCACTATCCCCATTCTGTACGAAGCACCTCTGATGCTGGAGCAGTCCGGTTTCTCACGTGTGGTCAGAAGAGAGCTGCAGCTGGATGCTCCGGACCCCGATCTGACAGAGTGGTCAGATATGGTAGCCCGCATCAAGCGCTCGACCGGGAATGTGACCATAGGTCTGGTCGGAAAATATGTCCAGCTGCATGATGCGTACCTTTCTGTAGCAGAGGCTCTGCATCATGCAGGCTATGCTCATCATGTGCAGGTCGATATCAAATGGATAGACTCAGAGAATCTCACCCCGGCAAACATTAATGAAGTCCTGTCCGATGTCAATGGCATCATCGTTCCGGGCGGCTTCGGAGACAGAGGGATAGAGGGAATGATCCTGGCTGCCCAATATGCCAGAGAGAAAGACGTACCGTACTTCGGCATCTGTCTGGGCATGCAGATATCAGTTATTGAGATGGCCAGACATCTGTGCGGCATTGCAGATGCCAATTCAGGCGAATTCGATGAGCTGTGTGCACACAAGGTTATAGACTTCATGCCCGGTCAGAGCAATGAGATCGATAAGGGCGGCACCCTGAGGCTCGGAGCGTACCCATGTGAGATACAGCCCGGCACAGTTATGGAACAGTGCTATGGTACGTTGTCCATCTCAGAGCGTCACAGACATCGTTATGAGTTCAACAATGATTACAGGGAGATCCTGCAGAATGCAGGTCTGACACTAAGCGGCATATCACCGGATGGGACTCTGGTAGAGACAGTCGAGCTGTCAGACAGAGATTTCTTTGTAGGAGTGCAGTATCATCCGGAATTCAAGTCCAGACCCAACAAACCGCATCCTCTGTTCAAGAGATTTGTCGGAGCTTCTGTAAAAAGAAAAGGCGGCGAAGAATAACTTCGCCGCTGTGATCATCTGGTCAGGATCTCATTCATGCTTCCCGAGCGGAAGCCCCTGAGATCGAGTGATACATAGGAAAATCCATATTCATGCAGTTTCGTATAAACCTGCTCTCTGACGGCCGGCTCCATGATACGGGGCATTTCCTCAGGGAGCAGTTCTATTCTGGCCATGTCTCCATGAATGCGCACTCTCAACTGCGTAAAACCTGCTTCCTGCAGCATTTCTTCAGCCTTGTCTACCATGAGCAGCTTGTCTTCATTGATAGTTTCACCATATACAAATCTGCTGGCAAGACATGCATAGGACGGTTTATTCCACGTAGGAAGACCCAGTTCTTTTGAAAGCTGCCTGATATCTGCCTTGTACAGGCCAGCCTCCTTCAGAGGGCTCTTTATGCCCAGCTCGGCGACTGCTGCCATACCGGGTCTGTAGTCCCCCATGTCATCCATATTGGAGCCTTCTGCGACCACATTCATACCGTTCTCCCCAGCAATCCTGAATATCTTCTTGAAGACTTCCTTCTTGCACAGATAACATCTGTTCGGTGGGTTCTGCGCGATACCATCAACAGCCAGAACGTCCAGCGAGGCTATGATATGCCTGATATGACGTTCCTTGCAGAATACCAGAGCGTCCTGCTGCTCTCTTTCAGGGAAGAAGCAGGATGATGCAGTGATGGCTATGGCATGATCCCTGCCCAGCACCTCTGTTGCAGTGCTCAAAAGAAATGTGGAGTCTACACCGCTCGAATATGCAACAGCTACGCTTCCATACCCACGGATTATCTCTTTTAACTGTTCGTATTTCTGATGAAGTTCATCCATAACGCCCGCTCCTTTCTAAAACAGCTGTATACTCTATATAGCTATGGTATGTAATGCAGGTGGTTTTGTCAAATCATTTCATGTCCAGGCGGAATGTGATCTTCCCCAACTCCATTTCCATGGCTTCCCACTCAAGGATGCGTCTGCGGAGCCCCTCCAGATCCAGAACTCCCTCTGCAAATCCCTTGCGGATCAGTTCATCCGGGACATATTCATCGTATTTGTCAAATATCGGTACCTCTCCGGGATAGACCAATTCTATAGGCTCGATGGGCTTATGTATCTCTTCATATATGACTTTGAAAAAGGTCTCTCTGTCTGCATCCATGGTGAACTGTATATAGAATGGTCTGGATGAATCCAGGTTCTTCAGGCCCAGTCTGGACGCGCATTTGATCTTCAGGAATCTCTCCATGGCCAGGCATGCATATGTACCCAGCCATGGCAGCAGGCACCACATTTTCCCTCCCAGATGGATCAGGACATTGTAATCGGTTCCGGCGCATCTGGCGGTATATCTGGCCTGATCCAGGCGGCAGACGGCATTTTTCATCAGATACGGATATGCTGTGTCTTCAAATAGCACCTGCTTCATCCGCTCCAGTACCCGCGTATGCAGATCTCCCGCACACTGCCCGAAGTAGGCGGGAACATTTCCCTTCACCGGCTCGCAGTAGACCTGATGCCTCTTTCTGTCCACGTCGAGCACAGTCCATACCCTGCCTGCAATAGCTATCTTCTCACCAACGGGCGGAGGCAATACTATGGTTCCGATCTCCTGAGAATCACTCCTCACTACAAACTCTTCGTCCTCTCTGAAGACACCGTAGAACTTGAATGAATTGACAACTCTCTCACCTGCCAGCCCTACTATCAGTCCGCCTCTTTCTGTCTGCTCTATATGACCAGTCTTGATCAGGTGCCTAAGCAGCACCTTATAATCATCCTGAGAGATGCGGTGGAAGAAATGCAGCGTCAAAACACGCTCTGCCAGAGCCCTGACTGACAGTTCTCCGCTCGACGCCAGTATGCTCATGGTCTGATGGTACAGCAGACTGAAGGGGAGCCTTTCAAGTCTCGGGGGCTCCACCCATTTTTCTTCCAGGTAAAGCTGCACTATGGCGATCCCCTGCAGCAGTTTCCATGGAATAGTAGCCGGCAGCATGGCCCTGATCTCCGGCTCATCTTCTCTGACCACGAACCACATTTCCTGAGGGAGCTCTCGTCTTCCCGTTCTGCCCATCCTCTGCAGGAACGCGGATACGGTCCATGGAGCATCTATTTGAAACGCTCTTTCCAGTCTGCCTATATCTATGCCCAGCTCCAGTGTGGCTGTAGTGACCGTAGTCTGCATCTGGCTGTCGTCCTTCATGACCTCCTCAGCACTCTCACGGTAAGAGGCAGACAGATTGCCATGATGTATCATGAATCTGTCCGGTTCTCCGTTCAGTTCACAGTAATGTCTGAGGCTGTTGGTCACCGCCTCGCACTCCTCCCGTGAATTAACAAATACCAGACACTTCTTGTTCTTCGTATGCTCAAATATATATGCCAGACCGGGATCTGCATTGTCCGGAGCAGTATCCGAACTCTCATCCAGAACAGGAAGTGCTTCCACGCCTTCCTTTCCCTCACCTGCCTGGATATCCTTCACATAGAAATGCTCCATGGACAGGCGGAATCTGGAACCCTTTGCCTCTATCTTCGGAATGATAGTCTCCCTGCCTGTGCCCAGAGACAGAAATGCGCCTGTGCCTTCAGGATCTCCGATGGTCGCAGACAGGCCTATCCTTCTGGGGTGAACTCCCGCCAACCGTTCCAATCTCTCTATCAGGCAGAGTGTCTGCCCGCCCCTGTCTCCGCGCAGGAGCGAGTGGACCTCGTCGATCACTATGAATCTGAGGTCTCCGAACAGTCCGGGTATGGCCGAATGCTTGTGAAGGAGGAGTGCTTCCAGAGACTCAGGGGTGATCTGGAGTATTCCCGAAGGATGCTTCATCAGCTTGCTCTTGTGACTCTGCGAGACGTCTCCGTGCCAGTGCCATACGGGGATATCCCCTTCCTCACACAGCTCCGTCAGACGGCTGAACTGATCGTTGATCAGAGCCTTCAGCGGTCCTATATAAATGCAGCCCACAGATGAAGGAGGCTCCTCTGAAAGCAGTGTGATAATGGGGAAGAAAGCAGCCTCAGTTTTTCCGGATGCAGTAGATGCCGTCAGCAGCAGGTTCTCATCTGTATTAAAGATGACATCTCCTGCTGCCACCTGGATGGCCCTGAGGTTTTCCCAGTTATGTCTGTATATGAAATCCTGCACAAATGGTGCATATCTGTCAAAAATATCCATATTGGCACCTTACAGTTCGAACTCAGCGAACTCCCCTTCAGAGGCCTCTTTCATCATATCGCTGACAGCATATCTGAACCTGTCAGATCCCAGCAGCTCTGACATGCTGGTCTCAGGCTCCTGATATACGATATCCAAGACCTCGATAAAGTCTCTGGTCACCTCTCTGGGCGTGATATGAGAATCCGCTCCGATCCTACCAAACTCAGTCTTGATGAAATCTATCATGTCTTCCTCAGTGATTATCTGGTTGTATCCATACAGCTGTGCATGGATATCAGCCAGCTTCTCCACCAGGATCAGCATTTCCTCATATGTCAGAGGCACCAGATGGATGACCGGGGCCAGCATATCCTTGTGCCCCTCAGAGAAGTGTCCCTTTGCCAGCCTGGATCTCAGGGCTTCGTAGCTGTATACACCTCTTCTGGGATCATCCATGCTCTGCGGGGTTCCGCACATGATCACTCCCAGATATGAAGCCTTGCCCTGCATGGCATCATTATACATGGTGAGGATCTTCTCATAGTTGTACTGTCTGGTGATGGAGTTCGGGATCTTGTAGATATTGACCAGCTCGTCTATCAGTATCATCATGCCGGCATATCCGATATATTTCAGAAATACCGCAAATACCTTCAGATAATCATACCAGTTGTCATCCGTGATCACAGCATTGATACCCAGCTCGGCTCTGGCCTCAGCCTTGATCATATACTCACCTCTGAGCCATTTGATCACTCTGGCCTTCTGCTCATCATCGCCTGCCGCGTCAGCACGAAAATACCTCATGATGAGCCATCCGAAATCAAATCCTCCCACCAGTTCATTAAGAGAATACGCTATTTCCCTGACCTTTTTGTCAGTATCAGCTCCGCTTTCATCTGCTGCCATGCGTACGCTCCCAACCCATCTGTCCAGGATGAGCTGAAGAGCTCCTCCTTCAGGTCTGAACTTCGCAGCCATATTCTTTATCAGTTCCCTGTAAGTGGCCAGTCCCTGACCCTTCGTGCCATGGAGCCTTCTTTCCGGAGAAAGGTCAGCGTCCACTACGACAAAATCCTTTGCCATAGCGTAGTTTCGGATAGTCTGCAGCAGGAAGCTCTTGCCGCTTCCGTAGCTGCCTACGATAAAACGGAACGATGCGCCTCCGTCTTCTATCATCTCTACATCCTTCAGCAGAGCATTGATCTCGGCCTTCCTGCCTACAGTTATATAAGGAAGACCTATCCTGGGCACAACTCCTCCCTTAAGAGAGTTGATCAGGATCTGTGCTATCTTCTTCGGAATATTCATCAAACATCCTCCACAATTCATCTTCGAATCCGTATCCGCCAGCAGGCTTATCTTCCTTTCTGCCTGCAGGATCAGCAGCAGTTTCTGCACTGCGTCCAGCTCCTTCTGCCATATCTGCACGCTGTTCAACAGATGAGGCTGCATAACGTTCCTCATCAGTCATCAGTCTGTCTCTGGTCAGAGCGGCATCCGAGCGGATCGCATCCAGTCTGGACAGGTCTATCTCTATTCGGTCTTTTTCTGTTTCGGCGCGGCTCTTTATCTTCTGATCTCTGTAGATCTCGGAAATGATCCTGCTGTAGCTGCCGAAATTTCTTCTCACACGGTTGATCATGGTATGTCCTGTATAATAATAAATAAGGTAATCCTGCAGGAGTGTGAATCTCCCAACCCACACAAAAAATGTCCCTGCACTATCGTGCAAGGACATTATACTATCCAAACATAGGTTTGGCAAACATTTGTTTGTGTTATTGAAGAGTTTCCCTGAACTCTGCGGTCAGATCCTTTATGACCTCTCCTGCGATGATCAGACCTGCAACAGATGGGACAAAAGCAGTCGATCCAGGGATCACCTTGGACGAGGCTTCAGAGATCATCTTTTCTGCTGGTTCCAGCGGTGGCTCCTCAGAATAAACCACCTTCAGAGAATCGATCCCTCTGTTTCGGCACTCTCTTCTCATAACTCGCGCCAGAGGACATATGGATGTCTCATAGATATCGGCAACCTTCAGCGCGCTGGCATCCAGTTTGTTTCCTGTCCCCATGCTCGATATGACCGGGACTCCGGCCTTTTTGGCATTTACAATGATCGCCAGCTTGCCTGTCACCGTATCTATGGCATCCACAATATAATCATATTCTGTGAAATCGAATTCGTTCTCTGTCTCAGGCAGATAGAACGTCTTATAGGTTCTGACGGTACAATCCGGATTGATATCTTTCGCACGCTCTGCAGCAACATCCACCTTGTATCTTCCCAGCGTCCTGTGTGTGGCGATGATCTGCCTGTTCAGGTTGGATATATCAACAGTATCATGATCGATCAGATCCAGTGCTCCTATGCCGGACCTGACCAGGGCTTCCACCGCATAGCCGCCTACGCCTCCGATACCGAAGACGGCAACTCTGCACTGTGAAAGCCGCTTTATAGCCTCTGGCCCCAATAATAACTGAGTTCTGATAAACTGATCTGACATTAAACTCTGCGGACGTAATCTGCCTTTCTTGGAGCAGCCTCTCTCTTGCCTTCAGGTTTTCCATAGCCCAGGATAACATTTCCGATACCACCGTAAGTTTCAGGAATGCCCCAAGCTGCCTTCAGTGCCTTGCCTTCCTCGCTGTCGAAGGATTCTCTGGCTCTCCAGATATAGCATGAATCAACGCCGACCGCATTTGCTCCATTAAGGAGATTTCCGATCACCAGGTTGGCATCTGCAACTCCCAGAGGGCTCTCCAGATCACCGAAAACAACGATGACTGTCGGTGCTCCATAGAAAGGATGTCCTTCAGGATTGCCCATAACAGACGCGTTCAGTCTCTCAACCTCTCTGACCTTTTCCGGATCCTGAACCACTACGATGACAGGAGACTGTGCTCCTCTTCCTGTCGGTGCATACTGACCGGCCTTGAGGATATCATCAAGCTGCTCAGGTGCGATCTGTTCTTCCTTATAAGCCCTGCAGGCTCTTCTGGTAAGCAGGTTCTGTAATGCTTCGTTCATAATAGTACCTCCATAAATTGCATTGAAGTTTCTTAATTGTATTATACTCTTATTTTCTGTTCATGCCAGTCCGTTTGCAGACAGCCCTTTATTCCCGCAAGCTCAGTTTGTTTCTCCTGATAAACGCCACTAGTATCAGTATATAACAGACTGTCTTGGGCAGCATCAGCATGCCCAGCATCGGCAACAGACTGGCCGCTACAGCAACAGGGATATAGAACAGGAACGACAGAAGAATATATAGCCAGATATTCCTGAAAACCCTGTCCGCATTCCGGCTTCTGAAGAACATCACTACTATGATCGCTCCCATGATCACAAATGGTATATTGCGAATGATACCCCATGTGACGCTGCTCTCATTTTCCAGCCAGTTGTTCTGCGGAAGCAGGCAGAGAATGATCCTGATGACAGCCAGTCCGTACAGGATCACTGTTACAGTTTTCTTCTCTTTTACCCCATAATGCAGCAGATATATATGGTAGACGAAAAGATAGAACAGGGTCATGGTCAACGAAGTTACAAACTTGCCTGCGCCTAAAGGGACAGTAAAGTCTCCGTCGATAAAATAATTCAGGACTCTCGGAACCAGGTGGAAGGCGTCTCCTGCTCCCAGAACTATGGCTGCAAGGCCCATCAGAAAATCTTCCCGGTCTCTTCTGTGAGCCATGATATATATGCCTGTTGCTATCGCAAATATCAGATACAGAATATCAAATGCTGATTCACCATATTTCATTTTTATCTGTTTCCCCTCCTATGGGATTGACACCATCAATCCAGTTAAGTAAAATCTATTTTAATGATACAAGTGTACTGTTTGCCGCAATTATTGTCAATCTCACCAAAGGGCAAAAGGGCGATGACACTATGAACAATTCATTTACTCTATCTAATGAAATCGAGATCCCTCAGGTTGGTTATTGAACTCTTCATATACCAAATGACCGTGAGGGAGTTGATATCATCAAAACTGCTATATCTGCCGGCTACCGCAATCTGGACACAACGGCAAAGTATGGAAATGAAGCTGGATTATTCCGAACAATTTTCCAGATCCTTTAAAAGACCCTGACAAACGAAACCTGAAATAAAAACCGGGAGGTTGGATAATGAAAAGTATTCTTTCAAAAAAAGCTTTAACTCTTTTCCTGGCAATAGTGCTCGTTTTTACAGCAACGATCCCTCTTGTCATCACCGGAACTGCCAGAGCAGCAGACAGTGATCGCTATATCACTATCACTCTGCATGCGGGCAGCAACGGATATTTCGGAGATCCTTCCGTCACGGAGATCGACTCCGTGCAGTTCAGGGGTGATTCCTTTGAGGAGGAAACTGTCCCTGATGCAATAGATCCCGAGATATTCTTCCTCGGCTGGGCTACGACCGAAGATGCCACAGAACCCGACATTGCGAATGGCGGCACATATGTAAACAGCATCGGAACTGATGCCTATGCAGTATGGTCCGATATGCTTTACGTCGTCTACAACTGCACATTCGGATATTATGACAATCACGGCATGCAGTACAATGAAGTGATCATGGAATACCCTTACGGTGACACATTTAAGTCGTTTACTCCGATCCCGATAACAGACCAGTTTATATTCGATGACTGGTACACCGGTCTTGATGGTACCGGAACAAAGCTCACAGAAGATTATGTTCTGGATGTGTTGGAAACCAGAGTCTATGCAAACTGGCTCCCAAACCCTGACAATATCGAACCTATGGTGATCGGTGAGGAGTATCCTGTTGAAGTCTTCGGCCCTGGTATCCTGTATTCATTTACACCTGACGAAACTGCCATTTATGAGTTTTATTCAACTGATATCGTCGGAAACGAATCTCAGGCTTCTATCAAGATCCTTGACGGAGAACTGAGAAGCATTTCGCAATCCATTCCCCGTGACTATGAAGGAAACTGTGCAGCCAATTATGAACTCATAGCCGGAACAACATATTATATCCAGCTTCAGGAAGAGGCGGCGCACTATGCTGAGTATACTGCTCAGGTTCATATTGCCGAATCTGTTAATATATGCTTCCACGCCAACAGGGCTGACGGAAAAGCATATTTTAATGATGATCCTGAAACCGCCTACATTGATGTTCATATCAAGGCCGGAACTGAGTTATCTACCTACTCCTCCTACACGGTGAATCTTACCATACCACCCGAATCAAAGCTTCAGTTTGCCGGATGGTCGCTGGAAATGCAGGCTGAGGACCCCGATGAATCGATCATAGCGACTGTTAATGAAGACAAATTCTGGCCCGACTCAGCTGATATGGATCTGTTTGCGGTTTACTATGAGTATGAAGAGCTCACAATGGATGCAAACGGTGGATATTTCCCCATGAACGACGGTGCAGAGGTAACCACTTATCAGTATTTTCCATGGACTCCATTCGAAACCAGGTTCGACCCTAAGACCAACGATCATACAAAGAAGTTCGCTGGGTGGGCTTCCACCCCTGACGCGACGGAGCCTGAAATTGAAGAAGGGACTGCTCTCATCACGGAAATAGTTGAAAAATACGGTGATACTCTATATGCAGTATATACCGATAAGGTTCTGGTCACCTTCGATGCTGTTGCTGAAATGGGAGGCTACATGATGGATGAGCCCGACATAACAACATATCAGTCTACCTATGGAAATGGTCATATTTTCTATGGCATGGCTCTGATGAACGATGATCCCCGTATGACTCCGCTCGCATGGGTAGATGATAAAGGAACTGAAATTCCATTTACCTCTGAGTCCGATCCGTCATATCATATTGACGGTGATACGGTCTTCACCGCACTCTGGGGACGCAAAGTGACTGTGTATGCTAACGGAGGTTACTTTGATGTGGGCGGAGCGCCTACAGGCGTTAATATAACCTTTGAAGCAGCAGAAATGTTTAATACCGAAACCATTGAAGCTCTGGTTGGAAACCCCATCCCGGATGATACGTCCAAATGTATCATCGGCTGGGCAACCGATCCGGATGCAACAGAACCGGATATCATCCCCGGTGAAACTCCCATCATGGATCTGGACTATGTCTTCGCGGTCTGGGGAGATGACAGTTACTATATCGTGGAAGGCGAAGATGGTGAATGGGAGAAAGGCAGCAGCGACGGATATCAGATCATAGTCAAGAGAGAAGGCGAAGACAGGCTGACATTCTCTGACTTCGTTTCCATAGCAGTTGACGATTCAGAGCTTCCGTCTGCTTACTACACCAAAGAAGAAGGAAGTCTGATCCTGACTCTCAAGCCTGCATATCTTGAGACACTCAGCACAGGGCTGCACAGTATAACCATCAATTTTGAATCCGCTGTTGTAGAAACCACACTCACTCTCAAGGAAGCTGCAGAGTCTGAGGAAACTGAATCCTCTGACGAATCCGAGGAGACCGAGTCCTCTGAAGAAACCAAAGAATCTGAAGAAACCAAAGAGTCCGAAGAGACCAAGGCTTCCGAGGAGACCGAAGAAACTGCATCATCTGATGAGACTGAGTCTTCGGAGGAGAGCAAAACAACCAAGGCTTCTGATGAAACCAAAGAATCAGAGAGCCAGACCACGAAGCCCGATTCAAGCTCCAGCTCTACCGAGACGACCACGAGATCGAATTCCGGAACTACTACTCCTACGAACAACGGGAAAAATCCCAAGACAGGAGATGACAACAATCTGCTGCTCTGGAACCTGATGCTGATCGGATCTCTTGCAGGACTTACGGGAATAACAATTTACTTCGCATCAAGAAAAAAGAAAAATGATCAGTAATTGATCTGAGATCAGAAAAAGCTCCCCGGCTGATGGTCGGGGAGCTTTCTGTTATATTCTTAATCATCGCTGGCTGGGACCCAGATAAAGAATCCTTCAGCCTCTGTCAGCTTCTTTACCTTATCAAGAAATTCGGGATCTGCAGCATAAACTGTCATATCGGTATATCCGAAGTCTATGTCGATCATCGACTTCTGCTCTTCAAATATTGCTCTGAGGAACTCATTTCCCTTAAAATATATCAGCTTATCCGAAAACTGTTCCGGGTCAGGATTCAGCTCCCAGCTTTCTCCTCCGTCAAATGTGACTGACATATCATAATAACAGTTCAGTTTCAGCAGGATCTCGCCATATCTGTGATACAGACCTGCCAGTCTCTCCGGCTGTATAAAGTATCTGTCAACCGCGAAATACTGACCCTTAGCGTCCTTTGGAACCTGACCGGGAAGGATATCCACGACCCAGTATTCACCCTCCAGACGCTCTTCCACCAGACCGTCATATCTTGAAAGAATCATTTTCATTCCCCCTGT
>JAZUNG010000011.1:0-13390 GCA_045604025.1 Lachnospiraceae bacterium
TGGCCGACGGGTTCAGAAAGAATGACAAGACCAATGCACTGGAGTTCTTCTCCAACGGCAGAATGGTGGCGGCGATAGATGCACAGTGGTATGTGATAGATACAGGATCATTTAAGAAAGAAGACGGAGAATAATGAGAAACAAGATCATTTTGATTTTACTGGTGGCAGTTCTTGCGCTGGCTATATGTGCCTGCGGAAAGAAGAAACCGTCCAAGGGGACAGACGGAACGGGGGCTGCACCGGAGACCCAGGATACTGCAGCTACTGAAGCTGTGACTGAAACGGAGATCATTGATATAGCCAATGAGAAACCTGTGAAGCTGTATTATATGGACTATTCAGACAATACTGCCCGTCTCATTAAGTCATATGAGACCGAGTGGAGCGACGACCACGATATCGCTTATTTCGGGGCATTCAACAGCGACGATACAGAGATAGGATTTGACCTGGAAAAGTATGCCCACCTGGATCTGTGGGAGGCTGTGGACACTGATACTGAATACAAAATAGGCTACGAGATCAGCTTCGACGCCGCGGGAGAGCACAAGGTGATCACCATCCTGTCCCCTCAGGATATCAGAGACAGCAAGGACCTCTTTGACGGTGATGTGGAAACAGAAGAAGTGACCGGTTATCTGGGCGTATGGATGTACGACGATATCCATCAGGAAGACGGAGCATGGTATTCGCATGTTACTCCCGAGGAGTATGATGACGATACCCTCCTGACCTCCATAAAACTCAGACTTACTCCGAAATACGATGAGGTAAGTAATCTGAAATTAAAAGCATTTTCTTACAGCAGTCCGCTTGAATTTGATGCTGATAACCACTATAATAATGTACACAGTTATGAGATCAGTATTGTCGGTTGACCAGCAGCCTATCAGGCGTGGCAGACATCGCTGGTGGTAAGTAAATAACAGGGAGGATTAAGGAATACTATGAAGAAATTTTTTGCAGAATTTAAAGAGTTCGTTTCCAGAGGCAATGTAGTCGATATGGCAGTAGGCGTAGTCATCGGTGCTGCGTTCAGAGCTATTGTTGATGCATTTATTGAGAACATCATTTCACCGCTGATCGGACTGATCTTCAAGGTTGACTTCTCAGAGCTCTCATTCGGTATCGGTAGTGCGCAGATCATGTATGGTGCATTTATCATGGCCATCCTGAACTTCATTATCGTTGCATTTGTACTGTTCCTGTTTGTCAAGGCTTTCAACAAGATGAGACGTACCAAAGAGGAAGAGCCTGCAGCACCTACAACCAAGAAGTGTCCTTACTGCCAGTCAGAGATCCCTATCGAAGCAACACGCTGCCCTCACTGCACATCAGAGCTTCCTGAGGAAGAGCCTGCAGAAGAGACTGCTGAATGATGGAGAGAACAGGATCACATCATCTGACAGATATGTAAATACAAGTCTGAAGGCTGCCGTACTAATGAAGTATGGCAGCCTTCTGTCATTTAAATACCGATACCGGAGAGGTTGATATGCCTGAAAAAACAAGACCGCAGCTGAGCAGGGCCGAGCGTGAAGCCAGAGCGAAGCGAAGGAGACAAAAGAAGATCAAGAAATATATCAGATTCTTTGCCGCATGGGGACTGCTCCTGGCGGTGATCATAGTGGCTATCGTGCTGATAGTCAGCTGTGCGAAGAAAAGGAAACCTGCGGGGCGTCCTGTAGATGAACAGACCACTACGGAGAGCGCTGCAGGCGAAGAGATCGGTACAGAGGCGGAAACCGAGAGCGCCAGGCCTTCCGGTCCGCAACTTGATGGCAGCACTGATCCGAACGGAAATGTGACATCGATCAAGCTGCACAACGAGCAGATCAGCCTGGACGGTCTGAGCACCAATATACTCCAGTGGGGAGGCTCCGGTGAGCCAGATGAGAACGGACAGCCCATCTGGAGCGTACAGTACCAGAAGCAGTATGGAGACATGTCGGCATACTTCATAGGTCCATGGGAGCCTGGAGACCCGAAGGTCATCTATCTGACCATGGATGAAGGTTATGAAAACGGATATACACCGACCATACTGGATACGCTGAAGGAGAAGAACGTAAAATGCGTATTCTTCATGACACTTCCTTTTGTAGAAGAGAATCCGGACCTGGTGCAGAGGATGATAGATGAGGGGCATGAACTGGCCAACCACAGCGTAACTCACCCTGCATCCGGAATACCTTCTCAGAGTGTTGAGGAGCAGACAAAGGAAGTCATGGACGTGCACAACTATGTGCTGGAGCATTTCGGATATGAGATGCATCTGTTCAGATATCCTTCAGGACTGTTTTCAGAGCAGTCACTGGCAGTTGTGAACAACTGCAATTACAGGAGTGTACTCTGGAGCTTTTATCATTACGATTACAACACCAATGAGCAGCCTGATGTGGCGGAATCACTGAAGTATGCTGTTGACAGCCTCCATCCCGGAGCTATCTATCTGCTTCACGCGGTGTCTTCCACAAATACGACCATGCTCGGAGATTTCATAGATCAGACAAGGGCGGCAGGCTATGAGTTTGAACTGCTGCAGTAACAGCTTATGAAAAGAACTGTTAAGAGACGTAAACACAAACGCGCGGTATATATCAGGTTTTTTCTTGCATGGGGGAGCGTTGCGGTCATACTGGCGCTGATCATCATCCTGATAGTCAGCTGCTCGAAGAAAGCGGGAAAAAGTGAAGGTAGGCAGCGCAGCTCAGATATGACCACGCAGCAGACTACAGAGACCATAGAGACAGCAGACACGGCAGATGATGCCGAGTCAGGCACAGCTGATGCGGTGACAGATGAGACCGCACAGACAGAGACGCCTTCAGAGACCGCATATGTGAATGACCAGATCTCACTGGACGGACTGGACGGAGAGCGCACCGGATGGTGGTTTGGCGGAAACGAAGATGAATATGGCCGTTCTCTGCATGTATTGGAAGTGCAGGAGAAATATGATCATCTTTCCATGAACGGGATCATGCCATGGAAGCCAGGAGACCCCAAACTGATATATCTGACCATGGACGAGGGATATGAAGCAGGCTATACTTCATCGATCCTGGATACACTGAAAGAAAAACACGTTCCGTGCGTGTTCTTCCTGACGCTGCCATATGCCGAGGAAGAACCGGACCTGGTGCGGAGAATGATAGATGAGGGACATCAGCTGGGCAATCACAGTGTCAATCATCCGGAGGCCATCCCTGAGCTGACAGTAGATGAGCAGTACCACGAAGTCACAGGAGTCCATGATTATGTTCTGGAACACTTCGGATATACCATGCATCTGTTCAGATTCCCTGCGGGAAGGTATTCTGAGAAGTCGCTGGCCATAGTGAATAACTGCAATTACCGGAGCATATTCTGGAGCTACGCATACGAGGATTATGACGAGTCGGATCAGCCGGATCCGGCCTGGTCGCTTGAACAGGCGGTCGAGTATCTCCACCCGGGTGCGATCTATCTGCTGCATGCGATATCATCTACGAACGAACAGATACTGGGAGATTTCATCGACAGAGCCAGGGCAGAAGGCTATGAATTCGCGATGATCCCGTAACCGGCATGGAATCGTGCGCTTTACAAATGCACGGATTATGCTATAATATGTAAAACTGCGTGAAAAACGCAGGTTTTTAACGAGCAAAAAGCTCGGAACAACAGGGCTGAAATATTGAGGTAAAGATGGAACAATATATTGTCAGGGGCGGCAATCCGCTGAAGGGTAAAGTGGATATTTACGGCGCCAAAAATGCTGCTCTTGCTCTTATACCGGCTGCGATCCTCACAGAGGAGCCAGTCATAATAGATAATCTGCCGGATGTAAGCGATATCAACGTCATGCTGGATGCGATCGCTCATATCGGGGCAACAGTACAGAGGATCAGCAGACACAAGGTCAAGATCATCGGCGCTACTGTCCATTCACATTCCATTGATGATGATTATATCAGAAAGATCAGGGCTTCATATTATCTGCTCGGGGCACTGCTGGGCAGGTTTGGTGAAGCCGAGGTCGCTATGCCGGGCGGATGTGTGATAGGCGCCAGGCCGATAGACCAGCATATCAAAGGATTCGAGGCGCTCGGTGCAGACGTTACCCTTAAGAATGCCCAGGTCATTGCCAGATCCGACAACCTGACCGGAAGCCATATTTATTTCGATGTAGTCAGTGTCGGCGCAACTATCAATGTCATGCTCGCAGCTGTCATGGCTGATGGCATAACTATCATAGAGAATCCTGCCAAGGAACCGCATGTAGTTGATCTGGCCAGCATGCTGAACAGTATGGGCGCCAGCATCAGAGGCGCAGGAACTGACGTCATCAGGATCAAAGGCGTCAAGAAGCTCCACAAAACAGAATATACCGTGATCCCGGATCAGATAGAGGCAGGCACATTTATGTTCGCTGCAGCTATCACAGGCGGGGATGTAACAGTCAATAACGTTATCCCCAAGCATCTGGAGTCGATCACATCCAAACTCAAGGATATCGGATGCAAGGTCGTAGAGTATGATGAGGCAGTCAGAGTTGTAGCTGATGAGAAGCTGAAAGCCACCAGAGTCAAGACTATGCCTTATCCTGGATTTCCTACAGATATGCAGCCGCAGATCAGTGTGGCACTGGCACTTGCAGAAGGCACCAGCACGGTTACCGAGAATATATTTGAGAACAGGTTTAAATATACCGCTGAACTGGTACGTATGGGCGCCAGGATCAAGGTTGAAGGCAATACCGCTATCATTACAGGCGTGAACAAGCTCTCAGGAGCCAAGCTGGAGGCACCGGACCTCAGAGCCGGCGCGGCACTGGTACTGGCAGCACTGGCAGCTGAGGGAACGTCACAGGTAGACGGTCTCATGTATATCAAGAGAGGATACGAGAACTTCTCAGGCAAGCTGAGGAGCCTCGGTGCTGATATCAGAAAAGTCAATATCGAAAAGGACGACGATTATCTGAGCCGCATAGGCTGAAGCCGTCGCAAAGGGGAATTTCAAACAGAACATGGAAAGAAGATTGTTTACATCGGAGTCCGTAACAGAAGGACATCCGGATAAAATATGTGACCAGATTTCTGACAGTATCCTGGATGCCATCCTGGCCCAGGATCCGAATGGAAGAGTGGCATGCGAGACATGCGTTACCACGGATTTCGTTCTGCTGATGGGTGAGATCTCTACCACTGCATCCGTTGATTATGAGCAGATAGTCAGAGATACCATCAGGAAGATCGGATATGACGATGAGTCTATCGGATTTGACTACAGGACATGCAAGGTTCAGGTGATGCTGAAGAAGCAGTCTCCCGATATTGCCATGGGTGTAGACAAGGCGCTTGACGACGATTCAACAGGAGCCGGAGATCAGGGCATGATGTTCGGTTATGCCACAAATGAGACTCCTGAATATATGCCTGCTCCGATCTTTTTCGCGCACAACCTGACCAGAAAGCTGGCTGAGCTCAGGAAAGAAGGCCCGCTCTCTTATCTGAAACCGGATGGCAAATCTCAGGTCACAGTAGAGTATGACGGAGACGGAAAGATCAAAAGGATCGATACAGTGGTCCTGTCTACACAGCATAGCAGGGATGTATCACAGGAACAGATCCACAGGGATATAAATGAGTATCTGTTCAAGTCGGTGCTTCCGGCAGACCTGCTGGATGATGAGACCAGGTATTTCATCAATCCTACAGGACAGTTTATAGTCGGCGGCCCTAACGGAGACTCCGGACTGACCGGAAGAAAGATCATCGTTGACACCTATGGTGGTATGGGACGTCATGGCGGCGGATGCTTTTCCGGCAAGGATCCTACCAAGGTTGACAGGAGCGCCGCTTACGCTGCCAGATATGCAGCCAAGAACATAGTCGCAGCTGATCTGGCGGACAAATGTGAGATCCAACTGTCATATGCTATCGGTGTGGCAGCTCCTACATCTATTTCCGTAGACACATTCGGAACCGGAAAGGTGGACGACGAGGCACTGCAGCAGGCAGTCAGGGAGATATTCGATCTGAGACCGGTAGGCATCATCAAAATGCTCGACCTGAAGAAACCTGTATATGCTCCGACCGCTGCATATGGACATTTCGGACGTGATGATCTGGATCTGCCGTGGGAGCGCACGGACAAGGTGGAGGCACTGAAGGCATATTTCAATAAATAAACCCGCAAAGAGGTAAAAATGGCTAAAGAGAAAAAATTCGTTGAAGATATAACACCCATGAATGAGGATTTCGCTCAGTGGTATACAGATGTAGTCAAGAAGGCAGAGCTGATGCGCTACTCCAGCGTTAAGGGCTGCATGATGATCCTGCCTGCAGGTTATGCTATCTGGGAGAATATCCAGAAACAGCTGGACAGCATGTTCAAGGCAACAGGTGTGGAAAATGTATATATGCCCATGTTTATTCCTGAGAGCCTGCTGAACAAGGAAAAGGATCATGTAGAAGGATTCGCACCCGAGGTGGCATGGGTTACCCAGGGTGGTCTGGAGCAGCTTGATGAGAGGCTGTGCGTACGTCCTACATCCGAAACTCTGTTCTGCGAGCTGTACAGCAATATCATTCAGTCTTACAGAGACCTTCCGAAGGTATACAATCAGTGGTGTTCAGTAGTACGCTGGGAGAAGACTACCAGACCTTTCCTGCGTTCATCTGAGTTCCTGTGGCAGGAAGGGCATACCGCCCATGCCACTGCCGAAGAGGCACAGGAGAGAACCATACAGATGCTGAATGTCTATGCAGATCTGTGCGAGAACTATCTGGCCATCCCTCTGATCAAGGGCAGAAAGACCGACAAGGAGAAGTTCGCCGGAGCAGAGGAAACCTATACCATCGAGGCTCTGATGCATGACGGCAAGGCTCTGCAGTCCGGAACCAGCCACAACTTCGGTGACGGATTTGCCAAGGCCTTCGGCATTCAGTTTACCGATAAGGACAACAAACTCTCATATGTACATCAGACATCATGGGGCCTGTCCACCAGAACTATCGGTGCCATCATCATGGTTCACGGAGATGATTCCGGTCTGGTACTGCCTCCCAAGATCGCTCCTGTACAGGTAATGGTCATCCCTATCGCACAGCACAAGGAAGGCGTTCTGGACAAGGCACGCGAGCTGACTGACAGGATTGCAGCATGCGGTATCAGCGTCAGACTGGACGATTCTGACAAGTCACCCGGATGGAAGTTCTCCGATCAGGAGATCAGAGGCATTCCTTTCCGTGTGGAGATAGGACCCAAGGATATTGAGGCCGGCAAGGCTGTGATCGTCAGACGTGACACCAGAGAGAAGATCGAGGTTTCACTGGATGAGATCACAGAGCGTCTGCCTGAACTGATCGAGACCATGCAGCAGGATATGTTCGACCGTGCAAAGAAGCATATGGAAGAGCATACATACGAGGCTGTAACCTATGATGAGTTCAAAGATCTGATCGCAAACAAGCCGGGTTTTGTAAAGGCTATGTGGTGCGGTGATGAGGCCTGCGAGCTGAAGATCAAGGAAGACACCACTGCCACATCCAGATGCATGCCTTTTGAGCAGGAGCATCTGGCTGACACATGTGTCTGCTGCGGCAAGCCTGCACAGACCATGGTTTACTGGGGCAAGGCATATTAATTCAGGTAAAAATGGACTATCACATAGAAGATGATCTATCGAATACCGTTCCTGAACCGGTAAGGGAGATCCTTAAGACCATCAGGAATGCAGGATACGAAGCTTATATTGTAGGCGGTTGTGTCCGCGATATTCTGCTGAAAAGAGAACCGGGGGACTGGGATATCACTACCTCAGCCCTCCCGGAAGTTATAAAGAGTCTGTTTGCTGCGACCGCAGATACCGGCATCCAGCATGGCACTGTCATGGTGCTGATGAAAGGATGCGGCTATGAGGTCACCACATACAGGATCGACGGCGAATATACAGATGGCCGCCATCCTGAATCTGTCACGTTCACTCCGTCTCTGGAGGAAGATCTGAAAAGAAGAGATTTTACCATAAACGCGTTTGCCTATGATCCTGAAACAGGTATCGTAGATCTGTTTGACGGGCTCGCTGACTTGAAGGCAGGTATCATCCGTGCGGTCGGAGATCCTTACCAGAGGTTCGCAGAGGATGCCCTGAGGATCATGAGGGCTGTCAGGTTCGCCGCACAGCTGTCATTTGACATAGAAGACGATACCATGGATGCGATTTCGTCATTTGCAGGCAAGCTGGCACTG
Source organism: Lachnospiraceae bacterium (assembly GCA_045604025.1). Classification (GTDB taxonomy): domain Bacteria; phylum Bacillota; class Clostridia; order Lachnospirales; family Lachnospiraceae; genus RGIG5612. Next base: position 8,241 of record JAZUNG010000011.1, read on the forward strand.
GTCAGCGCGGAACGCATCAGGGTGGAGTTTGAAAAGACTCTGTATTCAGACAATCCCGGTCATGTAAATATGTACAGAGAGCTGGGGCTTTCAGAATATATCGTACCGGAAGTTTCTGATAAATGCTTTATGGATGAGTCACTGGCTGTGTATGACAGACTGAAGGAAAAAGAGAGTGGTGCACAGCACGGAGAGCTGTCGGAGCATGAACAGGTACTCAGGTTGGCGGCATTCTTCGGAGGACTGTCGGATACAGAGTGTGCCGGGGCAATGCGTGCTATGACATTTGATAACCGCAGGAGGGACCTGGTGTGCAGCATCTTGAAATACCATGAGGAAGTTACGGCAGGTATCCGGGCCGTTCAGGTGGAATATATAAAAGAAAGCAGCGAAGAGCCTGGTGATAAACATATCCCGGCAGGGAACATACGCCGGAAGATAAAAACCGATCTGAGACATATGGGAACCGAGTGTTACGAATTGTGTCTGGGTTATAACGAGGCCTGCGGACTGGATATGTCGGTGCTTCGCTCGCATTTAGACGATATACTGGCAGACGGTGAGGCATTTGCCATATCGATGCTGGATATAAGCGGGAACGACCTGATCACGGCAGGAGTACCGGAGGGCAGGGCCATCGGTGATACGCTGAACCGCCTGCTGGATGCCGTGATAGAGGATCCGTCACTGAATGTAAAAGAAAAATTAATGGAAACAGTTAATCATTGATCATATAAAAAGGAGAACCAAATGAACGCTGAAGATGTTTATAAACAATGGCTTGCAGATCCCGGGATCGACGCGGAAACAAAAGCTGAACTGGAAGCTATCGCTGGTGACGCCGCAGAGATCGAGGATCGCTTCTATCAGGATCTGGAATTCGGAACCGCCGGACTCAGAGGAGTGATCGGAGCCGGCACAAACCGTATGAACAGATACACGGTATCACGCGCAACCAAAGGCCTGGCTGATTATATCCTGAGACAGGAAGGCGGGGCCGAAAGAGGAGTTGCCATTGCTTATGATTCCAGGCATATGTCACCGGAATTTGCGGATATAGCTGCAGGTGTGCTCAACGCACAGGGCATACGCGCATATGTATTTGAGGCATTAAGACCTACACCGGAGCTGTCATTTGCGGTCAGAGAGCTGCATACAATCGCCGGTATCAATGTAACTGCCAGCCACAATCCCGCAGAGTACAACGGATACAAGGTATACTGGGAGGACGGCGCGCAGGTAACACCCCCTCATGACACAGGTATCATGGACTGCGTGGCAGCTGTAGAGAGCCTGACCGGGATCCCCGAGATGCCGAAGGAAGAGGCTATGGAAAAGGGTCTGTATATTCCGATGGGCAAGGATATGGATGACAGATATGTTGAACGTATCCTGGAGATCGTTCAGGAAGAGGATGCTATTGCGGAGGTCGCTGACGACCTGAAGATAGTTTATACGCCCCTTCACGGAACAGGTATCGTGATCATCCCCGGTGCTTTGGAAGATGCAGGTTTCAAGAACGTATATATTGTAAAAGAACAGCAGGTTCCGGACGGAGACTTCCCTACGGTGGATTATCCCAATCCCGAGATGCCTGAGGCATTTGAACTGGCAGAGGCTCTGGCACGCGAAGTAGGAGCAGACATCGCTCTGGCAACTGACCCGGATGCAGACCGTATCGGTGTATATGTCAGGGACAAAGAAGGCAATTATCACAGCCTGGACGGCAATATCATCGGCAGCGTACTGTGTGCATTTGAACTGTCCACATGCGCAGCCAGAGGCGGTATACCTGAGGATGGCTATGTGATCAGATCAATCGTTTCTTCGAGAATGATCGAGGCAATCGCTGAAGATTATGGAGTGGAGTGTCTGAGCGTCCTCACAGGATTCAAGAATATCGGAAAGGCTATCCTGGAAAGAGAAGAAAAGGGCAGAGGTACATTCCTGTTCGGATATGAAGAGAGCTACGGATACCTGGAAGGCGACTATGTCAGGGACAAGGATGCCTGCGGCACGGCACTGGCTCTGTGCGATATGTGCGCGTACTACAAGTCATTTGGCATGACCCCGTGGGAGGCGGTTGAGGCTCTCTATGAGAAATATGGATACTACAGAGAACTCACTATCTCGATCACCAAGAAGGGCAAGAGCGGTATGGAAGAGATCAGGGCAGATATGGAAGCTCTGAGAAATGATCCTCCTGGCCGGTTCGGAGGATTCAGTGTGGTCAAGGTAACGGACTATAATGACCCTGCTCAGACCGGTATGCCGAAGTCCAACGTGCTGATCTTTGATCTGGAAAACGGATGGGTTGCAGTCAGACCGTCGGGTACAGAGCCCAAGATCAAGTACTATATCGGAGTCAAGGCTGACAGTGAAGAGGCCGCTCAGGATATGATAGAGAAGATCGGGGCTGAGATCCAGAAATGATCATATAATTGTGTTTGAAAAGAGAGCTGAGGTGTCAGCTCTCTTTTTTCGTAGGAATAGTTTCAATTATGTTGTCCAGTATTTGAATTAATACGCGCAATTCGAGATTTCGAACATTCGTAAAAATGGCTGATTAACAGGAATTAATAATAAACTCATATCAGAAAATGTTTACCTGTTTATATATTGTTAATTTTCTACGTAGAAAATAACAGGTAAAATAAACGCATGTAACAGGGGGGCCTGTTAAATAAAAAAAAGGAGAGGAAAAATGAAACTTTTTAAACGAATTTGGGCATTTGTCCTGGTTGCCGTTTTAGTCATTTCCATGCTTCCTGCAACGCTGACACAAGCTGCGTTGTATGAAGGATTGCAGTGGCAGGGCGACGACCTGGTATATGTCAAGGAAAATCCGGCAGTCCCGATGGGCAGTGTTGCGGTCCATTCAATAAACTCAGCCGGAAAAACAAACGATTACACATCAACATATACTATTGAAGATGAAAAAGTAATCGTAATGGATGCTCTCGACAAGTCGATGAACCAGACCAGAGACTGGATCGGCAATACTGAATCCAGTTACAGGTTTATCATCACAGATAACGTAACTGTTATCGAGGGCAAAGAAGTTACCTATGAAGAGGGCGAGAAACCTATCGAGCCGCTTGTATCAGCAGATGAGGGCATTGACCATACTGCAACTCTTGAAGCTGATGCAAAGGCAGTTGAACCAGGCGAATACACATACCGTGAAAATGCAAGAGGCACAGTTTGGACTATCACACTTGGCGAGCTTGTTGAGCCCTCCGAAGGCGATGAAAATTATACGATCGTAACAACCAAGAATGGTTTTGTTGAATTCGAAGGCGTTAAATATCTGGTAGTTAACGGTTATGTAGATTTTACTGCCAATGGTTTATATGAAGATCCGGAAGACGGCGCTAAAACAAAACCTAAATACATGGTTATCGATGGCGTGATGCATTCGGACGGACTCGAGATATTCGAGTTTGAAGGCGTCAGCTACTATCTCAGCTATGGTAAATTCAACGAGAGCTTTACAGGATTCGTTACATTCGATGATGTTATCTATTACGTAGTAGAAGGTATTGTTGCTGATGAGACAACAGGTGTTGTTGAGAATCTGGCTGCTCCTGGATCATATTACTATGTCGTTGATGGCGTTGTTGATACCACCTGTAATGAAACAGTTACCGAAAATGATGAAACTTTCGAGTTCACTGATGGTATATGCGTCAAGAATACAGAAACACCTCATGTAGTTATTACATGCTCTGACAGACATGACAATACAGAGACCCTTCAGAACATCCTTAAGGCAATGCCTTCAGAGCCTGCACCTGAGGCAGCTATCCATAACGGTGACGCAGTTAACTCAGGAGCATTCAAATTCGCTGATATCACAGCAGAATTTGCTGAGATCTTCCCTGAGCTGGACGGTAAGGTATTCTATTCATACGGAAGCCATGATTCAGGAGCAGAAGAGTATGATGACATAGAGCCTGAAGGCGTTATGTATGAGACGGATGATTACATCTTCTATGACATCTCCATGAATACAATGGAGGATGCTGATAAGGCGGTAGAAGGCGCAGCAGCATTCACAGAAGCTGCAGCAGACTTCGATACCAGCAAGGTTCTGTTTGTTGCGTCCCATATGCCGCTCCATACCAGACGTAGTGACAATGTAGGTGCTGCTACATGGTTTGCAGCTATCAATGCAGTAGCCGAGAACATGGATACTATCGTTCTGTGGTCACACAATCACACAGGCGAGACTAATGCTGATACTCAGAACTATCTGAGAATGCCCGGCGAGTCAATGACTCCTCAGGGAGGCAAAAAAACTCAAGCTAAATTCATGTATGCAAATGCCGGCTACATTATCGTTGGCTATATGACCCAGTGGACTATCACTGACAGTACCATCACAATTCAGCGTTATGATGAGGATGGCGCTGTAGATTTTCACGATGGTGTTACATATCCTGTAGTATACAACCGTAAAGCAGCCGCACTCGTTGCAGGTGATATCAACCACAACGAGGCTGGAGACGGAGAGTCTACCGGCGGCGGTGGCGGCGCTGGATTTGACAATGTAGAGTCATACATCACAGCTTCAGAGATCGCAGCTGCCAAACTTGAGGCTAATGCAGGTCCCGGCACATATACATTTGCAGAAGAAAAGAATGCTTCAACTATATTCACATGGAACATCACTCTTAATGAGGACGGAACATATGATGTAGAAGAGATCAGAGGATCATTCGGAACCAGCTATTTCCATGGTGAATCCTGGTCTGCAGAGGGCACATTCGTAACACTGGGACCTAACAACGCTGACTCCAGAAAGGGCGGCTGGTTTGATCCCACAGGTCTCTACATGATAGTTTATCCTGAGACCATGACATTCCTGCCTTCACTGACAGCCGAAGGCCTTCCGGATGCAGAGACCAAAACTGGCTGGGTTCAGGAAGATGGAAAATGGTTCTACTATGATGAAGATGGCAATATGACAACCGGATGGCAGCAGGATGGAAATGCTTGGTATTATCTGGGCGAAGATGGATCTATGACAACCGAATGGCAGAAGGTTGATAACCTGTGGTATTATTTCAATCCAGCTGGATCCATGGTGACTGGATGGAAGCAGATTAATAATGTCTGGTATTATTTCAATCCAGGTGGATCCATGG
>JAZUNG010000012.1:0-2832 GCA_045604025.1 Lachnospiraceae bacterium
TCAGGCCTGGGTCTCTGCGACGATCCGGTCTATATCAACCCTGAAAACGGATACAAGATCACGAAGTTCCTCGACAATATCAGGACTGCAGATCCCGAAAATGATGGTGACCTGCACAGATGCATGGACAGACTCGGATCATTCCATCAGATGCAGCTGAAGGTCGATCATGATTTCGATATATTCGGACATATCGATTATTATGAGAAGCTCAGGGCAGAACGCAGCTTGTCTTCCGTGTACAGAGATTACAGCGCTACCAAGGAGCATGTGCTGTCATTGCAGTCATTCATAGAATCTCTTGACAGACAGTACTGCCTGACTCATATAGATGCTGTTTGTGACAACTTCCTATTCTACGAGAAAGACGGCAGGGAAGAGCTCCAGCTTACTGACTGGGAGTATGCGAGCATGCAGGACCCTCACGTGGACATAGCCATGTTCTGCATTTACAGTTTTTACAATAAGGATCAGATAGATCATCTGATCGACATTTATTTTGAAGGCAAATGCGACAGGCAGACCAGAGCCAAGATCTACTGCTATGTATCAGCCTGCGGACTGCTCTGGTCCAACTGGAGCGAGTACAAGCTGACACTGGGAGTTGAGTTCGGAGATTATGGACTGAAGCAGTACCGTTATGCCAAGGATTTTTATAAATACGCTATGAAGGAGATTGAAGGTTGACTGATATTTCTACAGTAAAGAGGGCCATTATCATGGCCGCAGGCCTGGGAAAGAGGATGCAGCCGGTCACATTTACCACACCGAAGCCTCTGATCAGGGTTAACGGCAGAAGGATGATCGAGACAGTGATCGATGCCCTGCATCAGAACGGTATATATGAGATCTGTATAGTTGTTGGTTACCTCAAAGAACAGTTCTATGAACTGAAGAACGAATATCCGGATCTGATCATCATTGAGAATCCATATTACAGTGAATGCAACAATATCTCATCACTGTATGTGGCCAGGGAATATCTGGAAGAGTGCATCATCATGGATGGTGATCAGATCATCTACAACCCGGATATCCTGAAGCCGGAGTTCACATTGTCAGGATACAACGCAGTCTGGACAGATGAGCCTACGGATGAGTGGCTGATGAGCGCTGAAGACGGTGTGGTAACAGGCTGTTCGAGGACCGGAGGTGCTCATGGATGGCAGCTCTACAGTATCAGTAGATGGACACTTGAAGACGGAAAGAGGCTCCGCAGACATCTCGAGATCGAGTTTGAGGAAAAGGAAAACAGACAGATCTACTGGGATGACGTGGCTATGTTCTGCTATCCTGACCAGTACAGGCTGGGTGTATACGAAATGAAAGCTGAAGACATCATAGAAATAGACGGATTGGACGAGCTGGCGGCTATCGACCACAGCTATGAAAAGTATCTGATCGGAGGAGAGGATAAATGAAAACAGTAATGGATAAAAAGAGAGTTGACTGGATGATCACACTGGTCCCGTTCATACTGATCGTGGGACTGGCTGTGCTGCTGTTTATTCTGCCAGAGCAGTCCAATGCTATCATTAGCCAGGTCAGATTCTTCTTCGGAGACACGCTGGGACTGTATTATCTGGTCATCGGAGTGGCAGTGCTGATAGTATCTATCTTCCTGTCGCTTTCCAAGTATGGAAATATCGTACTGGGCGAGCCTGATGAGAAGCCGAAGTATTCATTCTTCGCATGGGGCAGCATGATGTTCACATGCGGTCTGGCAGCAGATATCCTGTTCTACAGCTTCGCTGAATGGGTCATGTATGCGACCAACCCTCACATAGCCGAGATGGGTTCCATTGCTGAGTGGGCAGGAGTATTCCCGCTGTTCCACTGGAGCTTCATCCCATGGGCATTCTATCTGGTACTGGCAGTCGCATTTGGATTCATGCTCCATGTCAGAAAGAGAAACCGTCAGCGTTACTCTGAGGCATGCCGTCCGGTTATCGGAAAGCATGCTGACGGCATACTGGGCAGGGTGATCGATCTGTTCGCGCTTTTTGCGCTGCTGGCAGGTACAGCCACAACATTCTCGGTTGCTACACCACTTATGGCCAGCATCATCGTGAAGCTCTTCGGTATAACTATCAGCAGAACAGCAGTTACCATCATCATCCTGCTGATCACATGCGCTGTTTATACATATGCGGTCCTTCATGGATTCAAGGGCATCAGTTTCCTGGCCAAGCTGTGCATCTATCTGTTCTTCGGTCTGCTGATCATCGTCCTGCTGATAGGCGGACAGGCAAGATTTATCCTGGAGAACGGATTTGAGAGTCTGGGAAAGATGTTCCAGAACTTCATAGGACTGTCGACGTATGCAGACCCTATCAGAGCCAATAACTTCCCTCAGGACTGGACCATTTATTACTGGGCTTACTGGATGGTATGGTGCATCGCAGCTCCTTTCTTCATCGGAAATATCTCCAGAGGAAGAACCATCAGACAGACAGTTCTGGGCGGATATGTATTCGGTGTAGGCAGCACTATCGTCAGCTTCGTGATCCTGGGCAACTATTCTCTGGGACTGCAGACATCCGGAGCCGCAGACTTCATCGCACAGTATGAGGCCAGCGGAGATCTGTATCAGCTGATATTGAATATCGTGGATACCATGCCTATCGCGCCGGTGATCCTGATACTGACACTGCTGTGCATGATAGCGTTCTATGCGACCAGTTTCGATTCAATAGCATATACCGCGGCATGCTACAGCTACAGGAGGCTGGAGGAGAATGAGAAGCCTCATTTCCTGATCACACTGCTGTGGTGCATCCTGCTGATCGTGCTTCCCATCGGTCTGGTATTCTCAGAGAGCAGTATGAACAA
>JAZUNG010000013.1:0-1964 GCA_045604025.1 Lachnospiraceae bacterium
AAGAGATAGAGTGGTCACCGTCTAGGACGGGACTGATCAACCCGGTAGCGATATTCGACCCAGTAGAGCTGGAGGGGACTACTGTCAGCAGAGCCAGCCTCCACAATATCAGCATCATCGAGGGGCTGAAGCTGGGTCTGGGAGACAGGATCACTGTTTACAAGGCCAATATGATCATCCCGCAGATCGCGGAGAATCTGACTCAGAAGGATGATCTGGCAATACCGGATACCTGTCCTGCATGTCATGGACCTGCGATTGTCAGAAATGAGAATGGTGTAAAGACACTGGTATGTGAGAATACTGAATGCCCTGCAAAGAGGATCAAATCATTTGCCAACTATGTCAGCAGGAACTGCCTGAATATCGACGGTATTTCCGAAGAAACGCTGGAGAAGTTCATTGCCAGAGGATTTTTGCAGGACTACGCAGATCTGTATCATCTGGACAGATTCAAAGATGAGATCACCGGTATGAGCGGATTTGGTGATAAGTCGTATGAGAATATCATCGCCTCTGTTGATGCCTCCAGACATACTACATGCGCCAGGCTTCTGGCAGGGCTCGGTCTTCCGAATGTCGGCAGGGCGAATTCTGTCATGATCTGCAAGGCATTCGGAAACGATTTTGTCAGGGTCAGAGCAGCATCAAAAGAAGATCTGCTGCAGATCGAAGGCGTAGGTGAGGTGATAGCCGATTCATTTACAGGCTTCTTCGCTGACCCGGATACAGCTGATCTGGTTGACCGGATACTTGCTGAGATAGTGTTCACGGATGAGGACAGCGGGGATGCTGATGAGTCTCTCAAAGGACTAACATTTGTTATCACCGGATCCCTGAATTCATATACCAACAGAGACGAACTGAAGGCTGAGATCGAGTCTAAGGGCGGCAAGGTTTCCGGCAGCGTATCTTCGAAGACCAGTTATCTGATCAACAATGACATTACATCGACTTCAGGCAAGAATAAGAATGCCAAGCAGCTGGGTATTCCGATCATCACGGAAGAAGAGTATATTGAAAAATTTTCCTGCAGGTAATATACTAGCTGGAAACAGTTTGAAGGAGTGAATATATGCCGCTGAAAGTACAGAGTGAGCTGCCTGCCAGGGCGGTCATAGAAAAAGAAAATATATTCATCATGGATGAGACCAGGGCTATCTCTCAGGACATCCGTCCTCTGGAGATCGGTCTGATCAATCTGATGCCTGTCAAGAATGATACAGAGATCCAGATGCTGAGGTCACTTTCCAATACACCTCTCCAGGTGAACATGACGTTCATTACCGTGTCACATCATGTGTCCAAGAACACACCGATGGCGCATCTGAACCAGTTCTACAAGAAGTTCGAGGAAGTGAAGAACAGGAAGTTTGATGGACTGATCGTTACCGGAGCGCCTCTGGAGATGATGGATTTTGAAGAGGTTAATTACTGGGACGAGATGATGGAGATCATGGACTGGTCAGAGAAGAATGTTACTTCAACATTTTTCATCTGCTGGGCTGCCCAGGCTGCGGTTTATCATTTCTACGGGCTGAAGAAGAGATTTCTTCCCGAGAAGCTGTCAGGTGTGTATGAGCACAAGGCACATCATAAGAAAACGCCTCTGATCAGAGGATTTGATGATGTATTCTATGCTCCTCATTCCCGCAATACCGAGGTGAGCGCTTCAGATATTGCCAGGTGTAAGGAGCTCACTGTTCTCGCGGATTCCGATGAGGCAGGAGTTTTCCTGGCCATGGCGGAAGAAGGCAGAAAGGTATTCGTATTCGGTCATCCCGAGTATGACCGCCTGACTCTGGATGCAGAGTATAAGAGGGACATGAAGAAGGGTATCAATCCTCATATTCCGGTCAATTATTATCCGGGCGACGACCCTTCAGGCAAGCCGACTCTCAGGTGGAGAGCTCATGCCAATACACTGTATACCAACTGGTTAAACTATTACGTATTCCACGTTA
>JAZUNG010000014.1:0-2684 GCA_045604025.1 Lachnospiraceae bacterium
AAGCATAAAAAAGAAAAAAATGATGCAGCCAAGGGCAAGATGTTTACTATCATTGGCAAGGAGATCGCTATTGCCGTCAAGGAAGGCGGAGCTGATCCCAACAACAACTCCAAGCTGCGTGATGTAATAGCCAAAGCAAAAGCTAATAATATGCCCAATGATACCATCGAGCGTGGCATCAAGAAGGCTTCGGGCGAAGGCGGAAATGTCAATTACGAAGTGATAACATACGAAGGATATGGCCCCGGAGGCACAGCTATCATCGTGAATACACTTACGGATAACAAGAACCGTACTGCCGCAAACGTAAAATACGCATTTACCAAGGGCGGCGGAAATATCGGAACTCCCGGATGCGTATCATATATGTTTGACAAGAAGGGTGAGATCATTATTGACAGGGAAGAGTGCGATATGGATCCCGATGAGCTGATGATGTCCGCTCTTGATGCAGGTGCTGAAGATTTTGCAGAGGATGAAGATTCATTTACCATCCTAACCAGTCCTGAAGATTTCAGCGATGTCAGAAGCGCTCTGGAAGCTGCCGGTATCCCCATGGCAGATGCAGATGTAAAGATGATCCCACAGAACTATGTCGATATCAGCAATGAGGATGACATTAACAATCTGAACCGCATTCTGGATATTCTTGATGAGGATGATGACGTTCAGGAAGTGTTCCATAACTGGAACGAGTAATAACTGATATTATTCTGCTGATGAAACAGAAACATACGATTGTGGGCGTGGAAAAACATTCCATTGCCCACAAACTGCATATAAAAAAGGGTGATATGCTTCTCAGTGTCAACGGAGAGGCTGTTAAAGACATATTCGATTACCAGTTTCTGATAGCAGATGAGTATGTTACTCTTGAGATTGAAAAAGCCAACGGCCATATAGAGATATATGAGATTGAGAAGGACTACAGTGACGATATAGGCCTGTATTTCTCATCGTCTCTGATGGATGAGTATCAGTCTTGCAGAAATAAATGTATTTTCTGCTTTATCGATCAGATGCCTAAGGGCATGAGAGACACTCTGTATTTCAAGGATGATGATTCCAGACTGTCATTTCTTCAGGGCAATTATGTAACTCTGACCAACATGACTGATGCAGACATTGATCGTATCATCAGGTATCATATGGAACCGATCAATATCTCTGTACATACTACTGAACCTGAACTGAGATGCTTCATGCTGAACAACCGATTCGCAGGAGACGTGCTGAAATACATTGACAGACTGTATGAAGCAGGCATAACTATGAACGGACAGATAGTTTTATGTAAAGGTGTTAATGATGGAGTACACCTGGAGAGGACTATATCTGACCTGATGAAATACGCTCCTGTCATGCAGAGCGTTTCAGTGGTTCCCGTAGGACTTACAAGATTCCGTGAAGGACTATATCCGCTTGAGCCGCTTAAAAGTGAAGATGCGATATCTGCGATCAATATTATCGAAAATTATCAGAAGCAGGCATTTGAAAAGTACGATATACACTTTATACATGCCAGTGATGAATTCTATCTGCTGGCAGGAAGGGATCTTCCTGAGGAAGACCGGTATGACGGATATCTGCAGATAGAAAACGGTGTAGGTATGATGAGGTCTCTCAAAGAAGAATTTCTCGTAGAGATGTCTTCAGATGAGTATGATCTGCACATAGAAGGAAGACATATATCAGTGGCTACCGGAACTTCTGCTTCGGCATTTATAGAAGAACTGGCAGGCATGTTTTCCGAAAAGTATGGCACCAGGATAGAAGTATACCCGATAACAAACTATTTCTTCGGTGAGAGCATTACTGTTTCAGGTCTGATATGCGGATGCGATCTGAAACAACAGCTGGCAGAAAATGATCTGGGAGATGAGCTCCTTATTTCGATCAATATGTTAAGGAGCGGAGAAAACTATTTTCTGGATGATATTACAGTCCTTGAGGCACAGAACAAACTGAACACACGTATAACAGTAGTTCCACAATCAGGCGAGGCTCTGTTCAGAGCATTTGCGGGACTTGAGAACACTGATCACAGGAGACAGATATATGAGCAAACCGATAGTAGCGATAGTTGGCAGGCCTAATGTAGGCAAGTCCACATTGTTCAATGCACTGGCAGGCGACAAGATATCCATTGTTGATGACCGCCCGGGTGTGACCAGAGACAGGATATATGCTGATGTGAGCTGGCTGGATATGGATTTTACCCTGGTTGATACAGGCGGTATCGAGCCTGACAGCAGTGATATCATTCTGTCACAGATGAGAGAGCAGGCTCAGACAGCGATAGATACTGCTGATGTGATCATATTCCTTACTGATGTCAGACAGGGTCTTCAGGATGCCGATGACAAGGTCGCAGATATGCTCAGACGCAGCGGAAAGCCTGTAGTTCTGGCAGTTAATAAAGTGGACAATCCGCTTAAACAGGAGTTGGATGTATATGAATTCTACAATCTGGGTCTGGGAGATCCTTTTGGTATTTCAGCATCCAACAAACTGGGATTCGGTGAGCTCCTGGATGAAGTAACATCATATTTTGACAGAACATATCTGGACGAGGAGGAAGATGACAGGCCGAGGGTAGGTATCATTGGGAAGCCCAATGTAGGAAAGTCATCTCTGATCAATGCTCAGGTAGGAGAAAGAAGAGTTATTGTGTCAGATATACC
>JAZUNG010000015.1:0-12872 GCA_045604025.1 Lachnospiraceae bacterium
AAATTATAAACTGATTAAGATAATACCACATATCTGATCGATTCACAACATTTTTCTTGTGAAAATAAAATCATTATAATTGTTTCAAAAAAACAGCTGGCTGTAATGTTACAGCCAGCTGCAAATAATATGTGAGTAGTATGACAATGTTACGGTCTGGAAGTTCCACAGGTTCCACAGAACTTTCCTGCATTTCCAGTCCTGCCGCATGTAGGGCATACCCATGTTCCATCATCTGCAGGTGCAGGTGATACTGTTTCCGGTTTAGGAGTTCCGCAGGTGCCGCAGAACTTTCCGGTATTTCCTGTTCTTCCACAGGATGGGCAGTTCCAGCTGCCGGGCACCGATGCAAGAGCTGCCGCAGGTAATATTTCAGGGACAGGATCATCCTGTTTGGGTATAACATCGTTGATCAGATCAGTATAGATCGCTTCTGGTTCAGTTATACCTTCGATAGTGCCCTCGGAAACGACCTCCTCGGCAACTGTTTCAATTATCTCCGGAACTGCTTCTTCAACAGTTTCAGGAATTACATCTTCAACCTCTGTAATAGTTTCTGCAGCTGTTTCAGTGATGGTTTCCTCAGTATCTGCTACAATATCTCCGGCAGCTTCGGGAATGATCTCTTCCGGCTCGGGTATAGCTACATCCGGTTCAGCAACAGTCTCTTCTACTTCAGCGGCTGTATCTTCAACTTCATTGACAACAGGAGCGACAGCTGCAACGACAGCAGGAGCTTCTGCTTCCGGTTCAGGCTTTCTGGTTCCGCACTTCATACAGAAGTTGCCCGGATTGTGATCACTTCCGCAGGTAGGGCAGTTCCAGGTGCCATCTTCATTGAACAGAGTGGGCTTTTCTGGTTCGGGTTCAGCCTTGATCTCTACCGGTGGTCTGGGTGTTCCGCATTTCATGCAGAAATTGGCAGTATTTCCAATACTTCCGCAGGTAGGGCAGTCCCATGCATCATTCTGTGCAGATAAAGGAGCAGATTCGCTGACTACACGCTCAGAAGCCGGTACTCCAATGCCTGAAGCTGCTGCAGCAACAGGCTCGGCAGCTATATCAGGAAGCTTGGAAGCCAGCCACATTCCGGCAAATACAAGACCAGCTGTGATCGCAAGATCCTTCAGGATCATGAGGAATGACATGCGATATACAAACCATGCTATAAATGCAAAGAGGAAAAATGCAGCGGCCGGGAAGAACCAGAAGATCCTTTTTATCAATCTGTTCAGAGATGCCGGCAGTTTGATCAGACCCGGCCTGAAATACAGGAATACATAAAAGCATAGCATCAGTATGGCAAGGAACAGGAATATGTTCCTGAGAACAGCCCTGTTTAAGAATAAACCTATAAAACTGCCCAGAAGAAGTGTTCCAAAGGCAATGACGGCAAACAGTTTGTTTTTATCTATAAATACCATTACAGCTGCGAAGATCCATACCAGACCTCCGACTATAAAATAGATCAGAAACTGCGCACCGATCGGATACCAGATAACGCTTCTGACAGCCAGTACGATGCCCCATATAAATTCAATTGTACCTGCCAGTGCGAAGCATATGGCAGTTAACAGCTTACTAACTTTTGTATTCATAATACCAGGACTCCTTCTTTATCAGTCATTCTTGATATGTACATCCAGCTGATTGAACGGAATGACAATGTTATTTGCTTCAAATGTATCCTTGACATCATCAAGAAGGTTAAAATAAGCATCCCAGTATTCTGCTGAATTGCACCATGCACGAAGAGTGATCTTTACACCATTTCCGGCGCCATAGTCAGATATTCTGGCAAACGGAGCAGGAGCGTCCAGAACTTTCTCTTCATTTTTGCAAACGTCAAGAAGAAGATCGCGGACCTTTACAGGATCATTGCCTGCAACAGAGAACTCCAGATCGACTCTTCTGAGATCCTGTTCAGAAAGGTTTACGATGGTTCCGGTTGAAAGAGCGCCGTTAGGAAGATAAACGGTCTTGTTATCAACAGTGAGAAGCTTGGTATAGATGATCTTGATATCTTCAACTGTTCCGTCATAACCCTGCGCAGAGATGAAATCACCGATCTTGAAAGGACGGGTTACGATGATCATGATACCGCCTGCAAAGTTGCTCAAGGTTCCGTTAACAGCAAGGCCTGCAGCAACACCTATGGAAGCGATCAGAGCTGAGATAGCGCCTGTGGCAAATCCAAGATATCCGATGAGGCATGCAACAACGATGATCTTAAGAACGATCCTTGCAATATATGAGAGTGTCTTGGTAAGAGTCTGATCATATTTGCCAGACTTGTCCAGCTTGTTCTGGATCTTTTTGCAAACAAAATTGATGATCTTGAATGCAATGAACAAGATAACAAGAGCAATGATAATCTTAACTCCGGCTGTGGTAGCCCAATTGATGACTGTAGTTAAAAAAGCCTGCATAGTAGTACCTCCTGTTAAGTGAAAAGTGATGATCAAAAGATATTGATCGAAGTTAGTACAATTATACAATTAATTGTATGGAATTAAAACATTTTTTGCGTATTACACTGTGTATTTTTTATTAATATATTTAAATCTTAATTAATTCTGCCGGTAGTCTATGGATTTTGATCTGTTCAGATGTTATCATGCTCCGTGACGATCGTTATTTCTTCAGATAATATGATATATAATTCTGTTATCATATTATTTCCTTGACAAAACACAACATACTATATTATTATAAAAACGAACATTAGTTCGCTTTTTGAAAAGGAGAACATTATGGAAAGAGAAGAAAAGCAAAAGGCATTGGACGCTGCTATCAGCAAGATTGAAAAGGATTACGGTAAAGGCTCAGTTATGAAGCTGGGTGATAAGACTGCCATGGAAGTTGATACTGTATCAACAGGTTCCATCAGTCTGGATAAAGCATTGGGAGTAGGCGGTATTCCCAGAGGAAGGATCATAGAGATATATGGCCCTGAGGCCAGCGGCAAGACAACACTTGCACTGCATATAGTTGCCGAGGTACAGAAGTCAGGCGGTATCGCAGGCTTTATCGATGCCGAACATGCTCTGGATCCCAAGTACGCACATGATATCGGTGTTGATGTTGACAATCTGTATATTTCCCAGCCGGATTATGGTGAGCAGGGACTGGAGATATGCGAGACCATGGTCAGATCAGGAGCTATCGATATCATTATCATCGACTCGGTTGCGGCTCTTGTTCCGAAGCATGAGATCGATGGAGAGATGGGTGAGGCCACTGTAGGTGCACAGGCCAGACTGATGTCTCAGGCACTCAGAAAGCTTACAGCGGTTGTTTCCAAGACCAACTGTACAGTTATCTTTATCAATCAGCTCCGTGAGAAGATCGGAGTATTCTATGGTCCTTCAGAGACCACTACCGGTGGCAGGGCTCTCAAGTTCTATGCGTCCATCAGGATCGATATCAGACGTATCGAATCACTCAAGCAGGGTGGAGAAGTCATCGGCAACAGAGTACGCGCCAAGGTTGTCAAGAACAAGGTTGCACCTCCTTTCAGAGAGGCGGAATTCGATATTATCTTTGGTGAAGGTATTTCCGCGATCGGTGATATTCTTGATCAGGCAGTTGAGTTTGGCATCATCAACAAGAGCGGTGCCTGGTATTCATATCAGGGCGAGAAGATCGGACAGGGCAGAGAGAACACCAAGAGCTATCTCAAGGCCAATCCTGAGTTCTTTGAGCGCGTGAAGGCAATGGTCAGGGGTAAACTCGGTTTCGATGGTATAGAGATACCGGATCCTGCGGAGGAAGAGATTCCTGAACTTCCCGATGAAGATTCCGGCATTACCATGGCTGAGCTGAATCCGGATGATCTGGACGTCGACTGATATTATCATTTTTCACAAAAAGACTTGTTAATTTATCCTTAATCTTGTAGAATAATTAAGGTAAATTTTTAAGTGGAGGTGTTCTTTTTATGAATGTTTACAAGACCGAAAATGTCAGAAACGTAGTTCTTCTTGGACACGGAGGAGCAGGTAAGACGACATTGACCGAGGCTATGGCATATACTACCGGTCTTATTACCAGAATGGGTAATATCACAGACGGTAATACCATCAGCGATTTCGACAAGGAAGAGATCAAGAGAAAGTTTTCGATCAACTCCAATGTCATACCTATCGAGTTCAACGGTATCAAGATGAACATTCTGGATACACCTGGATATTTTGATTTTGTCGGTGCGCAGGAAGAATGTCTGGGTGTTGCTGATGCAGCTATTATCGTTGTTGATGCAAAGTCCGGAATTGAAGTTGGTACTTACAGAGCCTGGGAGTTCTGTGAGAAGTTCTCACTGCCCAGAATATTCTATATTTCAGGAATGGATGTTCCCGAAGCTGATTTCATGAAGGTTGTTGGTGACCTCAAGGATCAGTTTGGAAAGAAGATCTGTCCTTTCCATCTGCCTATTGTTGAGAAAGGCGAGTTTGTTGGTTATGTAAATATCATCCGTCAGGCAGGACGCAAATACAAGGCTGATGGTTCTTATGATGTATGTGATGTTCCTGCAGATCTTGCTGACAGCATCAGCGAGTCCAGAGATATGATCATGGAAGCTGTTGCTGAAACAAGCGAAGAGCTGATGGAGAAATATTTCGGCGGTGAGGAATTCACTCTCGAAGAGATCATGGGAGCTCTTAAGAGTAGCGTTACCGAAGGCAGTATCGTTCCTGTACAGATCGGCGCATCTGTCAAGAATTATGGTGCCAAGATGGTTCTTGAGAGTATCGAGAGATATTTCCCTGCACCGGACAAATCACCTGTTAAGAAATATGGTCAGCTTACTCAGAATGATGAGACATTTATCTGTGAATGTAATCCTGACAAGCCTCTCGCTGCATATGTTTTCAAGACTATCATGGATCCTTTCATCGGAAAGTATTCACTGGTCAAGGTATTCTCAGGCAAGTTAACTAATGATGATACTGTATACAATGCAGAAACCGGAGAGACAGAGAAGATCTCCAAGCTGTATATCATGCGTGGTAAGAACTTCGAAGAAGTCAAGGAGATCTATCCCGGTGATATCGGTGCTATCGGTAAACTGAGTCTTGCAAAGACCAGAGATACGCTGTCCAGGAAAGACCGTCCGATCATCCTGACTAAATTCAAAGTATCTACACCTTACACTTATATGAAGTACAGCGCAGCCAATAAGGGCGAAGAAGATAAGATCGCTCAGGCTCTGGCTAAGCTGTGCGCTGAAGACCTTACACTGAAGGTTGTTGCAGATGAAGAAAACAGACAGTCTCTCATCTATGGTATCGGTGATCAGCATATCGACGTTGTTGTTTCCAAGATGAAAGAGAAGTACAAGGTTGAGATCGTTCTTGATAAGCCTGCATTTCCGTTCCGTGAGACCATCAAGAAGACTGCTGAAGTAGAAGGCAAGCATAAGAAACAGTCAGGCGGACATGGACAGTATGGTCATGTCAAGATGATCTTCGAACCTTCAGGCGATCTTGAGACACCTTATGTTTTCGAAGAGAAGATCTTCGGCGGATCAGTTCCGAAAAACTACTTCCCTGCAGTTGAAAAGGGTATTCAGGAAAGCGTTCTTAAGGGACCTTTGGCTGGATATCCTGTTGTAGGTGTTAAGGCTACCCTGATCGATGGTTCATACCATCCTGTTGACTCTTCAGAAATGGCATTCAAGATGGCTACTATACTGGCATTCAAGAAAGGATTTATGGAGGCCAGCCCTGTTCTTCTTGAGCCAATTGCTTCACTGAAGGTTACCGTACCTGACAAGTTTACAGGTGACGTCATGGGCGATCTGAACAAGAAGAGAGGCCGTGTTCTGGGAATGAATCCTACGGATAACGGCAAGACCTGTATCGAGGCCGATATTCCTATGTCAGAGCTTTATGGTTATTCTACAACTCTTCGTTCCATGACCGGTGGATTTGGTGATTTTGCTTATGAGTTCGCTCGTTATGAGCAGGCACCTTCTGAGGTTCAGCAGAGAGAGATTGCTGCAAGACAGAATACAGATGAGGAGTAATCTTTATCTTTTATGAATTATGATCTTATAATCATTGGTGGCGGTGCATCTGGTCTGTGCACCGCCATTGCATCTAAAAAGAATAATATATCGGTTCTGGTACTCGATCATGACAGTAAACCGGCCAGAAAGATCCTATCTACAGGTAACGGTAAATGCAATCTTACCAATATGTATTGTAAGGTTGAACTTTTTGATTGCAATCCAGAAGATATCAGACCGTATTATACTTCCGGAAACAATAGCTTTATAAACAGTGTCATCAGTAAATTTGACTGTGATGATACTGTTTCTTTTTTCAATGATCTGGGCATGCTCCTGCTTGACAAAAATGGTTATATTTATCCCAGAAGCGAGCAGGCAGCTTCGGTAAGAAATATGCTTCTTGATAAATGCATGCAATTGGGCATAGACATCATTAGTGAATATGATGTGCCACAGATCACATACGATTCGGAACAATACTACAGGTTTTCTGTCAATAATGATCATTCATCCAGATTTATTGTCATTGCAACTGGTGGATCTGCTGCTCCTAAAACAGGATCTGATGGAAGCGGTTTTAAGCTTGCAAAGGATTTGGGACATACTATTATTAAGCCGATACCAGCTCTTTGCGGCATTAAATGCAGAGATCCATTCTTTAAAGATCTTGCCGGCGTCAGAAATGATTCCATAGTATCTCTTCTGGACAGAGACAGACATCTTATCATGCAGACACATGGTAATCTTCAATTTACTAAATATGGTATATCTGGAATACCTGTTTTTCAGATGTCAGCTGAAGCGGGAAGACTCATAAATGCAGGAAAGGACCCAGTGATCAAGATCGATCTGCTCCCTGAGTTCAGTACTGACGATCTGATAGAGCATCTGAATCAACATCCCGGTAGCCTTGAAGGCATACTCAACTCCAATCTGGCTGGTGTCATTTTGGATGAAACCAGTAAAGACAGTTATGATCACAGAAATGAAAGCTTCGGTGAGCGTACTGTTCCTGTAATAAAAAAATTCAAGGTTCATCCCGAGTCATTGAATGGCTTTGAAGACGCACAGACTACAGCAGGCGGTGTTTCTACTGATGAGATCGATCCGGAAACAATGATGTCCCGTTTGACATTTGGGCTGTACTTTACAGGCGAGATCATAGATGTTAATGGTATCTGTGGCGGATATAATCTACAATGGGCATGGTCCACCGCTCATATTGCAGCTGCAGATATAATATACAGATGCGAAGGAGATAAAAGATGATCAGAGTATCTCAGATCAGAATGAATCCTGCGCACGATATGGATGAACTCAGACAGTATATCAATCGAAAGCTGCATATCAGTGAGAAGGATCTGAAGGATATCAGGATTGTAAGAAGATCATTGGATGCCAGACATAAAGACGACATCCACTATGTGTATACGGTCGATGCAGACATTGATCATGAAGAGGAGATCCTTCACAGATTTCGAAATAACAGAAACGTAACCAGGGCTATTAATCTCGAATACAGGCTTCCGGAAAAAGGAACCGAGTGGATGTCTTACAGGCCATGTGTCGTTGGTGCAGGACCTGCAGGGTTGTTCTGTGCTTATTTCCTGGCAGTCAACGGATTCAGCCCGATCCTGATCGAACAGGGAGAAGATGTTGATAGCAGAAAAAGGACAGTTAACAAGTTTTTGAATGGAAAGTCACCACTTGATCCATTTTCCAATATTCAGTTTGGAGAAGGCGGTGCCGGAACTTTTTCTGATGGAAAACTGACCAGTTCTGTTAAAGATTCTGATGGTAGAAAGGCTATGTTCCTTAAGATCTTCCATCAGCATGGTGCCCCTGAGAGTATTCTGTATGATGCCAAACCTCATATAGGAACAGATGTTATCTGCAGGATCGTAAAAAGTATGAGGCAGAAGATCATTGCTTCCGGAGGAGAGGTCTGGTTCAATTCAAGATTTATTGGATATCATGAAACAGATGGCAGACTCACATCAGTTCTGATCAACCGAAATGGTACAGTGCTGAACCTCACCTGCAGTGATCTTGTTCTGGCAACCGGTCATTCTGCACGAGATACATTTAAAATGCTGTTTGAAAACGGCGTAGAGATGCAGCCTAAACCATTTGCAGTTGGTGTCAGGGCAGAGCATCTGCAACACGAGATAAACGACTCTCAATATGGTGATCATTTCGCAGACAGATATATTGCTCTTCCGCCAGCAGAGTACAAACTGACTGCTCATACATCTGACGGACACAGTGTTTATTCATTCTGTATGTGCCCCGGAGGATATGTAATCAATTCTTCTTCCGAACCGGGTCATCTGTGCGTAAACGGTATGAGCTATTCCGGAAGAGATGGCTCAAATGCAAATGCTGCCATTGTTGTAAATATCAATCCCGAAGATATCGGTGCTGTTAACGATCCTATGGCAGCTATCCGCTTTCAGCGAGAGCTTGAAGAAAAGGCTTATTCCGCATGTAATGGTTCAGTTCCCGTACAACGTCTGGAAGATTTCATAGCATGCAGGGCCAGTACGAAGTTTGGCAGGATCGAACCCATGATAAAGGGCTCATATTCTTTCGCCGACATCAACAATATCTTACCTGGTTTTGTCTCAGCAGATATCAAAGAAGCTTTTGAACTGTTCGGATCACAGATAACAGGGTATAATGATCCTGATACAGTCATTTCTGCAGTCGAAAGCAGAACTTCATCACCGATCAGGATCGTCAGAGATGATTCATTCGAATCCAGTGTAAAAGGTATATATCCGTGCGGAGAAGGTGCCGGATATGCCGGTGGGATAACCAGTGCTGCGATAGACGGAATAAAAGTATTTGAAGCCATTTACAGGAAATACAGGGTCAGATAATGGAAATCAAGATAATCAGGAATACAAATTCTGCCAACAGGATGATCCCCAAAGGACAGAATATACTGGAAATGTCGGGCGTTCAGGACAGCAATGGCGCAGTTACTGCCAGGTCACTGTCTCTGTATGATCCTGCTCAGAACACTGTTGTTTCTGTCATGAAAGAACAGATGAGTCTCATCGATATCCCCATATATGATTGCATCTGGGATTCTGTCGATGTTTATTATGCCACGGCAACAGAGGCTGATGAGAATTCATTATCTATCAATCTTTTCAGATATTCAGCTGATCAGAAGAGTACATCATGTATTCTCAGATTCAAAGAATCCAAACTGATACTGAACGGTTATATCAAGATCAGGATATTTATACTGTCAGATGACCAGATACTGGTTCAGACCGAACATCAGAAGGACTGGGCAATACAGAATCTGATGGGTAATATCGAGTTCAACCTGAATCTGTATGATATTACTGATAAAAGCTGCATCCCGGTTAGTGACATGATATTGGTAAACAATGGTATCAATTCGATCATCAGAGTAAATGAAACAGATATCTTGCTGAAAACCGGATTCCCGTTTCTGGAAGATGACCGTATCAGCGGTCTGTCAGAGGATGAAGCCCTGATAGAGAGCATTTATTTCGGAACTATGGCCATGTTTATTTCCGCACTTCAGAATGCCACGATCGGTTCAGATCTGAAATTGTTGAATACTGTTTATTTTGATAAGGGCATTGTCGATCCCGGAACAGGCGGAGATTATATTTATTACAGTACGATCAATTATAAAGAGAGTACTAAAGAAAGCTGTTTCTATAATTATCTGACCGGTGAACAGCTGAAAGTCATGTCAGATGTATCTGATGTATCTGACATGAAAGATATCTATGTCATTGGCAATATTCCATATATCAGAAATTCATATGAGGACCGTACTGAATTCTTCAATCTGATGACTTCAGAGCCTGACTGTGTATTCTACAATGAATCATTCCGCAAGATCATCGGTAATCTGTTTGTCTTCAGCAGCCGTGAGCACAAAAGTGAGCATGTCAGGATATACAGATATCCGGATCTGGATCTGGTATGTGAAGAGAAGGGTATTTATAGCGGAGGCTGTAAAATTAATGACAAATATTACATTTATCTAACTTGACAGCCTGTTTTTGTTACTCATTTATATTGCAATTCCAATTATAAAAGAGTAATATTTATGCGGTATCTTGAGCATTTTTGCCAAATACATACATTGTTTAATTTTATTCCATGAAGTGGAAGAAATAAGAAGGAGGCATAAACAATGAAAGAAGTAGTAATTGCAAGCGCCTGCAGAACAGCTATTGGTAAGTTCGGCGGAACTCTTAAGGACGTTCCCGCAGTTGAACTCGGAGCAACTGTTATTGCTGAGGCAGTAAAGAGAGCCGGCATCGCACCTGAGCAGGTTGATGAGGTTATCTTTGGTAACGTTATCCAGGCAGGTCTTGGACAGAACCCTGCACGTCAGGCATCTATCAAGGCTGGTCTGCCTATCGAGACAACCGCTATGACCATCAACATCGTATGCGGATCAGGTCTGAAGGCAGTTGCACTGGCTGCAAACCAGATCAAGGCCGGTGAGGCTGATATTGTTGTTGCAGGTGGTACAGAGAACATGAGCGCAGCACCTTTTGCTGTTCCCGCAGCACGTTGGGGCGCTAGAATGTTTGACACCAAGCTGGTTGACCTTACTGTTAAGGATGGTCTCTGGGATGCTTTCAATGATGTTCATATGGGTATAACAGCTGAGAATATTGCTGAGAAATATGGCTTCACAAGAGAGCAGCAGGATCAGCTTGCTGTAAATAGCCAGAATAAGGCAGAGGTTGCTGTAGACTCTGGCAGATTTGATGATGAGATCGTTCCTATCACTATTCCTCAGAGAAAAGGCGATCCTATCGTTTTCGCAAGAGATGAGCATCTCTCACGTGGCAACACAATGGAGAAGGTTGCCAGACTTAAACCCGCATTCAAGAAAGACGGTACTGTAACTGCTGCTAATGCTTCAGGTGTTAATGATGGAGCTGCTGCTCTGGTCATCATGAGCAAGGAAAAAGCAGACGAACTCGGAATCAAGCCTCTTGCTACTATCGTTTCTTACGCTACAGCAGGTGTTGATCCTGCTATCATGGGTACTGGTCCTATTCCTGCAGTCAGAAAGGCTATGGAAAAGGCTGATATGACTATCGGTGACTTCGATCTGATCGAGGCTAACGAGGCATTCGCAGCTCAGGCTCTTTCAGTTGCAACTGATCTCGGATTCGATATGGACAAGGTTAATGTTAACGGTGGTGCCATCGCTCTTGGACATCCTGTTGGAGCTTCAGGTGCTCGTATCCTTGTAACTCTGCTTTATGAGATGCTGAAGAGAGATGCTAAGAAGGGTCTTGCTACACTGTGTATCGGTGGCGGTATGGGCCAGGCTCTTATCGTTAAGAGAGACTAATTTTTGAAAGGACATTTAGACAGATGAAAAACAAGATTATCACAGCTGCTGAAGCTGCTGCTCTGATCCCTGATGGCGCATCAGTAATGGTCGGCGGATTTATGGCTAACGGCGCTCCCGAGAGCATCATGGACGCTCTGGTAGCCAAGAATGCCAAGGATCTGACAGTGATCTGCAATGACGGCGGCTTCGGCCCTCAGTTTGATGAGAATGGAACAGAGATCAAGGCTCCTACAGGCTCAGGCAAGCTTATCAAGAATCACAGCGTTAAGAAACTGGTTGCTACTCATATCGGCCTTAACAAGCAGGTTGCTGAGCAGATGAATGCCGGTGAACTGGCTGTTACACTGGTTCCACAGGGATCACTCGCTGAAATGATCCGTGCAGGCGGCGCTGGTCTTGGTGCTGTTGTTACTCCTACCGGTGTTGGTACTGAGATTGAAGATATTGAGTTCACCATGGAGAAGAAGAACATCGATGGTACTGATTATCTGATGATGAAGCCCGTAAAGGCTGACTTCGCTGTTCTTGGTGCAAACATTGTTGACAAGAAGGGTAACTGCTTCTTTAAGGGAACTACAAAGAACTTCCAGGAAGTTATGGCTACTGCAGCTGATACAGTTATCGTTGAGGCTGAGAAGCTCGTAGAAGTTGGAGAGCTGGACGGCGATTATGTTCAGGTTCCTTATATCTTTGTAGACTATATCGTTGTAGGAGGTGACAAATAATGGCAAGCGTTAAAGAAATCATTGCTTACCGTGTAGCTCAGGAACTGCAGGATGGTTATGTAGTTAACCTTGGTATCGGTCTTCCTACACTCGTAGCAAATTATATCCCTGAGGGAATGGACATCTCCCTTCAGTCAGAGAATGGTATCATCGGCATGGCTGGTGTTTCAGCTCCCGATGAGATCGACAAGAACGTAGTTAATGCCGGCGGCGTTAATGTTAACGTACATCCCGGTGCTGCTTTCTTCGATTCTGCAACATCATTCGGTATCATCCGTGGCGGACATGTTGATATGACAGTTCTTGGTGCTCTTCAGGTAGACCAGGAAGGTAATATCGCATCCCATATCGTACCCGGAAAGATGGCTCCCGGCATGGGCGGAGCTATGGATCTCGTAGTTGGTGCCAAGAAGGTTATCGTTGCTATGCAGCATACCCAGAAGGGCGCTCCCAAGCTTTTTGAGAAGATCACACTTCCTGCAACTGCTCTTAAGGCTGTAGATATGATCGTTTCTGAGATGGGCGTTCTGGAGATCACTGACAGAGGATTCGAACTTAAGGAGCTTGCTCCCGGAGTTTCTGTAGAAGATATTCAGGCTGCAACTGCTGCACCTATCATCGTTGAAGGCGAGATCGGTACAATGGTTCTGCCTCCTGAAGCTTAATTGAAATAATGATCGTTCCGGTGTCTACCGGACAATCACTTCCTTTCAAATCTGGCCGCTGCATAAATGCAGCAAGTCGGGGGCCAAGCGGTCTT
>JAZUNG010000016.1:0-37530 GCA_045604025.1 Lachnospiraceae bacterium
AACAGCGATATCTATAAAACCACATTACAGGAATCAGCTGAAAAGTAATGTGAATGTGCATTATTAAATAAACCGCATTACATCGATTACGAAAATAGTAATGTGAAACAGCGATATCTATAAAACCACATTACAGGAATCAGCTGAAAAGTAATGTGAATGTGCATTATTAAATAAACCGCATTACATCAATCATGGAAATAGTAATGTGTGATTGTCATAATATCCAAACCGCATTATCAAAGCAGGCTAAACTGTAATGCGAAATAATATATATTCTGGTTACACATTACAAAGAGTGAATTTGAGGTAATGCGATATCCAGATTAACACTATATCACTTTATTGTTCAGATTGGTCATATATTTAAGGATTGTGTTAAGGACAACAGGATAATAGATGTTTGACAGCAGGGCTAGATGAGCAATATCAGAATACATATAGTTTACAGTAGGGTATAGATAAGTAAAATCAGAATACAAGTGTTCTACAGCAGGGTATAGATAAGTAAAATCAGAATACAAATATTCTACAGCGGGGTATAAATAATTTACGGCAGAATACAAATAATGGACTACAACAACGACACAATAGCGGCTATATCGACCGCGGCCAGCAATTCCGGTATCGGGATTGTGCGCATCAGCGGAACAGACGCCTTTGAGATCATAAACAGAATATTCAAGCCGGCGCGGGCCAAAGATATGCGGGAGGTTCCCGGATATACGATCCACTATGGCAATATCTATGATGGAGAGCAGATCGTTGACGAGGTTCTGGTAATGATCATGCGCTCTCCGCATACATATACACGCGAAGATACAGTAGAGATCAATTGCCATGGCGGCCTGTTCGTACTGAACAGGATCCTGGAGCTGGTCATCCGAAGCGGAGCCAGGCTGGCAGAACCGGGCGAGTTCACCAAGCGGGCTTTCCTGAATGGACGCATAGACCTCAGTCAGGCCGAGGCTGTGATCGACGTCATCAATGCCGAGAACAGCTACGCCTTAAAGAGTGCAGTTACACAGCTGAAAGGAAGTGTATCCGAGGCTATCCGCAGAGAAAGAGCCGTTCTTCTGGAGAATATCGCATATATAGAAGCAGCGCTGGATGATCCGGAGCATATAGAAATGGAAGGGTTTGGGCCTGTTCTCCTGGGACGCCTGTCAGAGATCAGAGAGCATACCGATCACCTGATAGCCACAGCCGATGACGGACGTATCATCAAGGAAGGCATCAGGACAGTCATCCTTGGTAAGCCCAATGTAGGAAAGTCTTCACTTCTGAACGCTCTGCTGGGTGTTGACCGCGCCATTGTAACAGATATCGCGGGAACTACAAGAGACGCTCTGGAAGAGAACCTCAGACTGAACGGACTGAACCTCAATATCATAGATACTGCGGGAATCAGGGAGACTGAAGACATCATTGAAAAGATTGGTGTCGACAAGGCCCGCGAGTACGCTGAAGAAGCCGATCTGATCATATTTATGATGGACTCCTCTGCCCCTCCGGATGAAAATGATATGGATATCATGAATACGGTGAAGGACAAGAAGGTCATAATCCTGCTGAACAAATCCGATTTGGGGATATGCCCGGAGACCAGAGATGCAGCAGATGCATTGGGCTGCCCGGTCATAGAGACGTCCGCAAAGGAAGGTCAGGGACTGGATGAATTCGCAGATAAGGTGCAGAAAATGTTCTTCAGCAGAGAGATAAACTTCAATGACCAGGTATATATCACTAGTGCCAGACAGAAAAATGCCCTGATCGCTGCTTCGGAAAGTCTGTCCAGGGCTATTGGCAGCATAGAGGCAGGCATGCCGGAGGACTTCTTTACCATTGATATGATGGATGCGTATGAGAAGCTGGGCAGCGTTATCGGAGAGGCCATAGAAGACGACCTGGCAGATGAGATATTCTCCAAATTCTGCATGGGTAAATAAAACAATTCCAAAAAGCATTTTGGGGAAATATTAGCTGTAGGCTTGCCCTTTCTCACGAAAAAGGGATTATATAGGCAAATGAATACGGAGCGTCCGTAACTTAGCATGGGTAAATAAAAGCAGATTACATATATTATGGATCATTACAGAGAATTAACAGAAGAATATGATATCGTGGTCGTAGGTGCCGGGCATGCCGGCTGCGAGGCAGCGCTGGCAGCAGCCAGACTGGGATTCGAGACTATTATGTTTACTGTCAGCATCGACAGTATTGCCCTGATGCCCTGCAATCCCAATATCGGGGGCTCTTCCAAGGGTCATCTGGTACGCGAGCTGGATGCTCTGGGCGGCGAGATGGGAAAGAATATCGACAAGACATTTATCCAGTCACGTATGCTGAATACGTCCAAAGGTCCGGCAGTTCATTCACTGAGAGCACAGGCAGACAAGCAGGATTATTCCAGAGAGATGCGCAGAACCCTGGAGAACACAGATCATCTGACTATCAGACAGGCAGAGGTTGCAGAACTGATAGTCGAGGACGGTCAGATCCGCGGGGTCAAGACATTTTCTGGGGCCAGTTATCTAGCACGTGCCGTTGTACTGGCAACCGGAACATATCTGAAGGCCAGATGCATATACGGAGAGGTCAGCAATTATACAGGTCCAAATGGTCTGATGGCTGCCAATCATCTGTCAGATTCACTGGCTGCACTGGGCATCACTATCAGAAGATTCAAGACAGGAACGCCTGCCCGTGTGGATAAAAGAAGTCTGGATTTTAGCAAGATGAAGGAACAGAAGGGAGATGTCCCTATAGTTCCCTTCTCTTTTTCGACGGATCCGGCCAGTATTCAGAAGGAGCAGGTGTCGTGTTATCTTACATATACGACCGAAGAGACACATGAGATCATCATGGCCAATATCCACCGCTCTCCCCTCTTTTCCGGGGAGATCACGGGAACCGGTCCCAGATACTGCCCGTCTATCGAGGATAAAGTAGTCAAATTCCCTGAAAAGACTAGGCATCAGATATTTGTTGAGCCCGAGGGATTATACACAAATGAAATGTATCTGTCTGGAATGAGTTCATCCCTGCCAGAGGACGTACAGTATGCCATGTACAGGACCATGATCGGTCTTGAAAATGTCAAGATCGTGCGCAACGCCTATGCAATCGAGTACGACTGCATAGATGCCAATCAGATAAAGGCCAGTCTGGAGTTCAAGGCAGTAAAGGGTCTGTACAGTGCAGGTCAGCTAAACGGCAGCTCCGGATATGAAGAAGCAGCAGTCCAGGGATTTATGGCAGGCGTTAATGCCGCCAGGTCGCTACAGGGCAAGGACCCCATTATTCTGGACCGGAGCGAGGCGTATATAGGAGTGCTGATAGATGATCTGGTAACCAAAGAGAATACTGAGCCATACAGGATGATGACCAGCAGGGCTGAATACAGACTGCTCCTCAGGCAGGACAACGCAGATCTGAGACTGACAGACATCGGGTATGAGATAGGCCTGGTCAGTCAGGAAAGAAGAGACTATGTGGCCAGAAAGAAAGAGCTGATAGCTGCGGAAGTTGAAAGAGTCAAGAATATACCGATCGGAGCGGAAAAGAAAACCCAGGAATTTCTGGCTGCACATGGCAGTATGCCTTTAAATACCGGTGTTACACTGGCAGAACTGATACGCAGACCCGAACTGAATTATGAAGATACGGCAGAACTGGATACAGAAAGACCCGAGCTTGATACATCTGTTATAGAACAGATAAACATTGAGATCAAATATGAAGGTTATATAACACGCCAGCAGAAGCAGGTTGACAATTTCCGAAGGGTTGAAAGACGAGTTCTGAGTGAAGATATCGATTATGAAAGCATCAGCGGTCTCAGACTGGAAGCCGGTCAGAAGCTGAACAAGTTCAAGCCCCACTCTATCGGACAGGCATCCAGAATATCCGGAGTGACACCCGCGGATATATCAGTTCTGCTGATTTGGCTGCAGAAGGACGGCAAATAGATACATGGAATGCGGCGCATTAAAAAAATACTGTGAAGAAAAAAATATTGCACTGAGTGATATTATGATCGGTCAGTTTGATCAGTTTTGTCATGCGCTGATCGAAAAGAACAAGGTGATGAACCTGACTGCCATAGACGACCCTCATGAGATAGAGATCAAACACTTTATTGATTCGCTCGAATGTGCTTCTGCTCTCAGGGAATTGGGTGCTACTGATTTCTCTCTTCTGGATATTGGATGCGGAGCGGGATTCCCCGGGATTCCTCTGAAAATAGTATTTCCCGAGAACAGGTTCGTCTTACTCGATTCGCTGAATAAAAGGATCAACTTCGTTAATGAGGTCATTGACCAGATGAATCTGCAGAATGTCAGTGCTGTTGCATCCAGAGCTGAAGATTTTAGCGAAAAAGAAGGCTTTGATTTCTGCGTCTCAAGGGCTGTTGCCAGGATGAATGTACTCCTTGAGTATTGTCTTCCCTTTGTGAAGGTCGGAGGATATTGTATATTACTTAAGTCCGGTGAATATGAGACTGAACTTGAAGAAGCTGCAAATGCTACACAGATACTTGGCGGTCAGCTGATAAGAGTCGACAGATCGGTTCTGCCAGAGAATTCGGGCGACAGAAGCCTTGTTATCATAAAAAAGATCACCAGCACTCCTTCTAAGTATCCCAGGAGAGCTGGCAAACCATCTAAATCGCCTCTATAATTGTTTCTTTCTATACGTTCAGTGCCGTTATTTCAAGTGTTCTGATGTTTCACGTGAAACAATCCTTCTACATTGGACTAGACACATATTACATAGTAGCTCTAGTGTGATATGTTTCACGTGAAACAATTCTGTTTATAAGTTTGCTGAAATTAATGCAATTAGTTCGATATTATATGTTTCACGTGAAACATTGCTAGAATATCAGCTCGTCGCTGCCAGCAGCAATCTTTAGCAGATTTTCCAGTAAATGTATGTCTGATTTAGCATAATCCATTAATTCTTTGGCATCAGCACCTTCAATGTCCAGATTTTGAGCATAGATCAGCTCGGTTTCGCTTATTCCAAAGTATTTAGTAGCCAGACTTCTGATATATCCATAACTGTAATCACCTTCGTATGGACCACCAGCGGTTGTTACATAGTATAATCTTTCTGCTTTGCACAGACCAACAGGTATGCCGGTTTCATCATATTTAGTAACAATCCCATTAATATATATGTTTTCTATATATAACTTCAGATAAGAAGGAAATGACAGATCCCAGTAAGGAGCTGCAATAACTATCAGATCTGCAGAAGCAAATTCTTTCGCCAGATCAAACATAGGGTCAGAATAATCGCCATTTTCAATGAGTTTTGTTCTGATATTGAGTGTTTCTTCAGTCAATGGCATCAGATTCATATCTGGAAGATAGATTTCTTTATAATCTTCATCATATAAGCTAAGTAGTTCCTGCGCTAATTCATTGGTTCTTGATTCACTTCGCACACAACTATTAATATATAAGATCATTTTTGACCTCCAATTATCGAATTTATAATATTTTAATCTTTGGAACAACATAATTCAATGATAATGCTGTAGAATTATCAGGTTGTACTTAATATAATAATTGAAACTGCAAAAGGAAACAATTCATATAGAGACTGCCGTAATAGATGCCGATAAGCAATCGGATAATATGTTTCACGTGAAACAATCAGAATTGATCAATTTGGTAAATAAAAGGCAAAAATATAGATATTACATACTGATTGTGCTAAAATTAAGTCTGCAATAAGCATAAAAGGAGTAATTTTATGGGTAGAATAATTGCGATCACAAACCAGAAAGGCGGAGTTGGTAAAACAACAACGGCCGTTAATCTTTCAGCAGCGCTGGCAGAACAAGGGAAAAAGGTTCTATTGATAGATATGGATCCCCAGGGAAATGCCACCAGTGGTGTTGGAGTTGATAAAAGAGAGAAAAGAGATACAGTATATGAACTGCTGATAGGCAATGCTGAATATGAAGATTGCCTGATCAAAACAGATTTTGAGGGACTTTGGCTGCTTCCATCCAATATAAACCTGTCCGGTGTTGAGATAGAACTTCTGGATATTGACAGGAGAGAATATCGTATGAAGGATACACTGGATGCCCACAAAGAAGACTTTGATTTTATATTGATGGACTGTCCGCCATCACTGAATATGCTGACAGTTAATGCACTGACTGCAGCCGATTCAGTGTTGGTGCCTATTCAGTGTGAATATTATGCATTGGAAGGACTTTCACAGCTGCTGCATACCATATCTCTGGTTCAGCGAAGACTGAATCCGGATCTGGATATGGAGGGCGTAGTATTTACCATGTATGATGCCAGAACGAATCTTTCCATGCAGGTAGTAGAGAATGTTAAAAAGAATCTGAAGGAGAACATCTACGATACTATAATCCCTAGAAATATCCGCTTGGCAGAAGCACCCAGCTACGGCATGCCTATTACGTCTTATGCACCATCATCTACAGGTGCGAACAGTTACAGACTGCTTTCACTGGAGGTAATGGAGCACAAACTATAAAATAATTAATATTAATAAGATACTAGCGTTAGATAAATATAATAAGAGGAAATACACATGGCAAAAGCAAAAACAGGACTTGGAAAAGGTATAGATCTGCTGATTCCCGGCAGTTTGGACGAGCCGGCAAAGGTACCGGAGGAGAGCAAGACCACGCTCAGGATCTCACAGATAGAGCCCAACCGCAAGCAGCCCAGAAAACAGTTTGAGAAGGAAGCTCTTGATGAACTGGCAGAGTCTATCAGACAGTATGGCATCATTCAGCCCATAGTGGTCTGTCGAAGAGAGGGATTCTATGAGATCATCGCAGGCGAGCGCAGGTGGAGAGCCGCCAAGAAAGCGGGTCTTAAAGAGGTGCCTGTAGTCATTAAAGAATACACGGACAAGGAGATAGCGGAGATATCTCTGATAGAAAACATCCAGAGAGAAGACTTGAATCCTGTCGAGGAGGCCAGAGCTTACAAACAGCTGATCGATGATTACAATCTGACGCAGGAAGAACTGGGCAAACGTATATCCAAGAGCAGAACAGCTATTACGAACACCTTGAGGCTGCTTAACCTGCACTCTAAGGTGCAGACTATGTTGGTTAAGGGACAGCTTAGCGCCGGACACGCCCGTGCTCTTCTGGGTCTTGAAGATCAGGATAGACAGCTTGAGGCCGCTCAGAAGGTTATAGACCAGACCTTAAGCGTCCGACAGACCGAAGATCTGGTCAGAGTTATGAATGCGCCTGTACCTGAAAAAAGCCCCAAAATGCCCACAGATCCTTCCTATAAAGAGCTGGAGGGCAGGATGAGAGATGCTCTGGGTACCAAGGTGCGCATCAAACGCCAGACCGAGAGCAAAGGCAAGATAGAGATCAGCTATTACTCGGAAGATCAGCTGGATGAGATCTTCAAAGTGATCAACAAGGGATCTCTGTAGATCATTATCCGGAAATATATACGAGGGGTATGAATAATGAGTGTTAGTGGATTATTTGGTGCATCTGTGGCCATCTTTCCGGTGATCATACTGGTCGCTGTTATTGTGGCACTGGTAGTACTGGTCATTATACTGCTGGTCAGGCAGAACAGGTTAAGCAAACGGCTGGACCGGTTCATGGAGGGAACTGACAGCACCAGTATCGAAGGGGCTATTGAAGAAAAGTTCAAGCGCCTGAAGATCCTGGAGGAGCGTGACGCGGTAGAGGATTCTGCTATCAGAGATCTGTACGGCCGCCTGAAAGGAGCCTATCAGAAGACCGGAGTTGTCAAATATGATGCATTTATGGAAAACGGAGGAAACTTAAGTTTCGCACTTTGTTTCCTTGACGATGAGAATAATGGCATTATAATGAATGTCATGAATGGAAGAGACGGCAGTTACTGCTATCTTAAAGAAATAGAAAAAGGCATGTGCAGCGTCACTCTGGGCAAGGAAGAAGCCGAAGCTCTGGATACTGCCATGTACGCAAAGTGAGGAAAATATGCTTGATATTAAATTTGTAAGAGAAAACCCTGAAGCCGTAAAGGAGAATATCAGGAAAAAGTACCAGGATTCAAAACTTCCTCTGGTTGATGAAGTAGTCGCACTGGATAAGGAAAACCGCGAGATCAAACAGGAAGTTGAAGTGCTGCGTGCCAACAAGAACAAGGCCAGCAAGCAGATCGGTGCCCTGATGGGACAGGGAAAGAAGGAAGAAGCAGAACAGGTCAAGGCAGAGGTGAGTGCATCCAATGCCCGTATTGATGAGCTTTCAGCACGAGAAAGAGAAGTAGAAGAAGAGCTGCTTCAGAAGATGATGGTCATCCCCAATATGATCGATCCTTCTGTTCCTATAGGTCCGGATGATTCATGCAACGTTGAGATAGAGAAGTTCGGAGAGCCGTTCGTTCCTGATTTTGAGATCCCTTATCATACTGATATCATGGAGAGATTCAACGGTATCGATATCGATTCCGCCGGAAGAGTAGCAGGAAACGGATTCTATTACCTGATGGGAGATATCGCCAGACTCCACAGCGCTGTTATCTCATATGCCAGAGATTTCATGATCGACAGAGGTTTCACATATGTGGTACCGCCTTTTATGATCAGAAGCAATGTGGTCACAGGCGTTATGAGCTTTGCAGAGATGGATGCCATGATGTACAAGATCGAGGGTGAGGATCTGTATCTGATCGGAACCAGTGAGCATTCCATGATCGGCAAGTTTATCGACCAGATCATTCCGGAAGAAGAGCTTCCCAAGACTCTCACCAGTTATTCACCATGCTTCCGTAAGGAAAAAGGTGCACACGGCATTGAGGAGAGAGGCGTATATCGTATCCATCAGTTTGAGAAGCAGGAAATGATCGTTGTCTGCAGACCTGAAGAGTCAAAGGTATGGTATGACAGGCTGTGGCAGAACACTGTGGATCTGTTCAGATCCATGGATATCCCTGTCAGAACTTTGGGATGCTGCTCAGGAGACCTGGCAGATCTGAAGGTGAAGTCCTGTGACGTAGAAGCATGGTCACCCAGACAGAAGAAGTATTTTGAAGTAGGAAGCTGCTCCAATCTGGGAGATGCTCAGGCCAGACGTCTGCATATCCGCGTAAACGGAGCTGACGGAAAGAAATATCTGGCTCATACCCTGAACAATACAGTTGTTGCACCGCCGCGTATGCTGATCGCCTTCCTGGAGAACAATCTCAATGAGGATGGCAGTGTGAACATTCCTGTTGCACTCAGGCCTTATATGGGAGGAAAGGATAAACTGATCCCTGAAAAATGAGCTGTTTGTATAAACTTTTTCCTTGAATGATCAGAGAAAACGGTTTATTATACATAGGCAGTGTCTCCTTAGTTAAATGGATATAACGGGTCCCTCCTAAGGATCAGTTGGGGGTTCGATTCCCTCAGGGGACGTAAGCAAAAGCTCTGCCAGAGGCAGGGCTTTTTGCTTACATAAAGGGGAAGGAGGTCTGAAATGAATATCCTGTCGTACAACCCTTATTACACATATGAAAATATAGATTTATGGTCATCTGACACATGGGAGGCCAGGGTCAGTCCACTGCATTCAGCCTGTGGTATGAGAATCTGTCTCATGCAGTGAGTCCGCATATGCCGATGCTGACATGGGAATTCTTAAGACGGTTCCGCAGAGACCCGGAAACCGGAGCGATAGAAGAACTGTTCTGATAAAAAGATAAACCCGGGGAAGTCATTTTCGGATCCCCGGGTCTATTACTATGATCGATATAAATACGGTTTAATGCTTTACTACATTTTCCAGAGGCTCACCGTGTACCCATCTCTTCAGGTTGGAAGCGGCAACTCCGAGAACCCTGTCACGTGACTGCTTCAGATAGAGCTGGAAACCTCCGGCTACATGTGGAGTGATCGTCACATTGGGGAGATCCCACAATTCATCATCTGCAGGAAGTGGTTCGGGTTCTGTTACATCCAGACCGGCTCCTGCCAGATGTCCTTCCTTCAGCACTTTCTTAAGAGCCTTGCAGTCGATGGAGCTGCCTCTTCCGGCATTCAGGATATATGAACCCGGCTTCATGAGGCGGAGCCTCTCTTCGTTCATGATATGATAGGTCTCATCTCCGCCGGGCATGACCATAGCTACGATATCTGCTCTCGGAAGGACACTGTCCAGTTCGTCTATAGTGTACTGTTCGTCAGCATAGTCGGGCTTTTCGTGAACGCCTTTTCTGACACCGATCACATAAGCACCGAGGGCTTTTACCTTTTTTGCATAGTCTCCGCCGATGTTCCCCATACCCAGGACCGCTATCACAGCGTCTTCAACAGCTATGATGTTGGGGCCTCTCTTCCATATATGAGCGCTTTGGTTGATCGCATACTGACGGAATCCGCGGATCATATCCAGCGTCAGTGCCAGCATATGCTCCGATACGGACAGGCCATATGCTCCGACCGAATTGGTCAGCACCACTTCCGGACGCAGAACGCCGGGTTTGGCGAACGGGTCTGCCCCTGCACTGCTCAGCTGGAGCCATTCCAGCTTCTTGGCGGCATCCATCAGAGATGCCCTGCATGAGCCCAGGATGATAGAAGCGTCTTTAACTTCTTCCTCAGTTGCTGTTTCCCTGGTTACGGAATATACCAGTTCATACTGATCCTCATACCCAGAGATGGCTTCTTCCAGCCATGCTCTGTGCTCATCATATGTGGGAACTACCACAAGGATCTTTTTTTTCATTGCTGCCTCCTTTGTACCTGTTATTCCTCCGGTTCAGAAGGTTTTACGTTTTCGAGATTCTCTCCGGTCTCCTTATCAAAGATATGCAGTACATTTCCGCCGAATGTATATGAAACATCCTGTCCCAGTTTGAAACCATCGGCGAAATCTCCATGGAAGTCCATGGTCTGCGCTATAATTATAACATTCTGGCCCAGAGAGTCCAGATGAAGATGAACGGAAGATCCCATCATCTCGCTGACATCTACTGTGCCGTGGAGCATGCCATTGCCATCGCCGAGCAGAGCGATGTGCTCCGGACGAACACCTAGAGTGATAGCTTGAGGCTCTACATTGTTGGCTGCCAGATTCTGCTGTTTCTCAGGTGCGATATCGATGGTGACTCCGCCCAGAACAACCTTATATTCGGAGTCTTCTTTGATCAGCTCAGCATCGAAGAAGTTCATCTGAGGAACTCCAATGAAGCCAGCTACAAATAGATTGGCCGGATGGTTGAACACTTCCTGAGGAGTGCCGATCTGCTGAACAACGCCGTCTTTCATGATAACGATCCTGTCGCCCAGAGTCATGGCCTCTGTCTGATCGTGTGTTACATAAATGAATGTAGTGTCGATCCTCTGACGGAGCTTGATGATCTCAGCACGCAACTGGTTACGCAGCTTGGCATCGAGGTTGGACAGGGGCTCATCCATCAGAAGAACCTTGGGTTCACGGACGATCGCACGACCGATGGCAACTCTCTGTCTCTGTCCGCCTGACAGAGCCTTGGGTTTTCTGTTCAGATACTCAGTGATGCCCAGGATCTCAGCTGCTTCGTTAACCTTTCTGTCTATCTCATCCTTGGGAACCTTTCTGAGTTTCAGAGGGAAAGCGAGATTCTCACGTACGGTCATATGAGGATAGAGGGCGTAGCTCTGGAATACCATAGCGATATCTCTGTCCTTGGGTGCTACGTCATTGACGAGCCTGCCGTCGATAGTCAGCTCACCACCGCTGATCTCCTCGAGACCTGCCACCATACGCAGGGTAGTGGACTTTCCGCATCCTGAAGGTCCTACCAGTACTATGAATTCTCTGTCTTTGATCTCCAGATTGAAATCCTGTACTGCCAGAACGCCTTCATCGGTGACCTGAAGATTGGTCACGTTAGTATTGGTGCCTTTCTGTTTCTTGCGTTTTGTAACGTCAGAATGAGGATATATTTTTTGAATATGTTTCAGAACAACTTCTGCCATAAGTAGTTACCTTTCCTTTCTTTTCAAGCCTGATCCTTCATCTTCAGGAATATCGATTCCTTCAGTATCCTGCACAGGTTTTACCGGAGCCCTGCCGAACAGCTCTGTTATCATGGCGATACGGTCAGTGAGCGACTGTGTGATCTGCCCCGGCATCATACGCCATTTCCAGTTGCCTTCCAGCGATCCGGGAGTGTTCATGCGGGCTTCCTCCCCCAACTCAAGATAATCCTGCATCTGAGCTATGAAGAGATCCGCCACGCTGCTCATACCGCCTCGGATGATACCCCATACAAACCCTTCCTGATCGTTCAGTCCCAGATAGGCTGCTGCTTTCTCCAGATCTCTGGGATCTGCGTCATCTGCCCACCCGATCAGGGTATTGTTATCATGGGTTCCGCAGTAGCAGATACAGTTTCTGTCATATGTATGAGGCAGATAATCGCTGGAGTCCCTGTGGTCGAAGGCGAATTCCAGAACCTTCATACCGGGGAATCCGGAATCTTTCAGGAGCTGAACAACTTCTTCGGAAGGATATCCCAGATCTTCGGCGATATAATCGATATCGGGAAACCATCCTTTCAGGACTCCTATCAGCTTCATGCCCGGACCCTTGACCCAGTGACCGTTTCTGGCTGTAGTTTCTCCGTATGGAACTGCCCAGTAGCTTTCCAGTCCCCTGAAATGATCTATACGGATCATATCGTAGAGTTTGCGGGCTCCATCGATCCTGCGTATCCACCAGCCGAAACCATCCTCGGCCATTCTGTCATAGTCATACAGAGGATTGCCCCAGAGCTGACCGTCTTCGGTGAAATAATCCGGCGGAACGCCTGATACTTCAACCGGGAAGTTCTTTTCATCCAGCTGGAAGTATTCAGGTTCGGCCCAGACGTCTGCAGAATCCAGTGCCACATAGATGGGCATATCACCAATGATCTTTATCTGCTTTTCCTGTGCATAGCCTCTTAATGCATTCCACTGCTGAAAGAAGATGAACTGCATGTATGTAAACAGTCTGATATCCTTCAGAAGCTCCTGTCTGTAATGCTCCATGGCTTCGGGCTTTCTGAGGCGGATATCCTCATCAGGCCATTCCAGCCAGGACACCATGCCAAAATGTCTCTTCAGTGCCATGAAGAATGCATAGTCATCCAGCCAGGGATTCTTCTTGCAGAACTCAGTTACGGCTTCTTCGTCACGCAGCCATCCTCTTTCAGCAGCTATCTCAAAAAGAGGAAAACGATGTTCGTATAACAGGCCATAATCTGTCTGAGAGGGGTCGTTTCCCCAGTTGACTTTACTCACCTCTTCAGATGTCAGCAGTCCGTCTTCGATGAGCATGTCCAGATCGATAAAATATGGATTGCCTGCATATGTGGACGGACTCTGGTAAGGAGAGTCTCCGTAACTGGTCGGGCCTACCGGCAGTATCTGCCAGCAGCTCTGCCTGCTCTCAGCCAGGAAGTCTATAAATCTGTAAGCCTCCTTCCCCAGTGTACCGATACCATAAGGTGACGGCAGGGAGGAGATGGGCATCAATATGCCGCTGCTTCGCTTCATTGTTGATCCTTTCCTTATCCTTTAACTGCGCCTGCAGCTACACCCTTTATGATGTACTTTTGGCAGAACAGATAGAAGATAATAACAGGAATAATACTTAACAAGATCAGCGCCATGGTGGCACCTAAGTCTACTGTTCCGTAGCTGCCTTTCAGATACTGGATGTGGATCGGTATGGTCCTGTATTTGTTGATATCCAGAACCAGTACAGGGAGCAGATAGTCGTTCCATACCCACATGATCTCCAGAATGCCTACAGATATCATAGTAGGACGCATCATCGGGAATACTACGGAGAAGAATGTTCTGATAGGTCCGCATCCGTCTATGGACGCCGCTTCCTCGATCTCCAGAGGGATCGATTTGACAAAACCTACGAACATGAATATGGCAAGTCCGGCGCCAAATCCCAGATAAACGATAGGGATAGTCCACGGAGTGTTGAGGTGGAGCCTGTCAGCTGTCTTGGACAGCGTGAACATGACCATCTGGAAAGGAACTACCATGGAAAACACACAGAGATAGTAAACGATCTTGCAGAACTTCGAATTGACTCTGGCGATATACCAGGCAGCCATTGAAGTGAAGAGCAGGATCAGTACCGTGGATACGATGGTGATGAACACACTGTATGCCACACTCTGCCAGAAAGGATAGTTTCCAAATGTCATGCCCTTGATAAAGTTTGCGAGTCCTGCCCAGCTTTCTGCTGTAGGCAGTGCAAATGTATCTGTTTTAACGAAAGTGTTCTGCTTGAAGGAGTTCACAAGAACAGACACAACAGGCAGTACGTAGATAATACAGATCACAGCCAGAACAACAGAAAGAACTGTTTTACGACGGCGCTCTGCAATAAGAGTCTGTTGCTTAGTCATTACTGCTGTACCTCCTTCTTGCGTGTATATGCCAGCTGCA
This sequence comes from Lachnospiraceae bacterium, assembly GCA_045604025.1. Classification (GTDB taxonomy): domain Bacteria; phylum Bacillota; class Clostridia; order Lachnospirales; family Lachnospiraceae; genus RGIG5612. The sequence goes on from JAZUNG010000016.1 coordinate 14,449, forward strand.
GAAGTCCCAGAGCTGCGACCAGTATGAAGAACAATACAGCCTTGGCCTGTGCGGTTCCATGTGAGATGGATGCATTGCCATAGAATGTATTGTAGATATTCAGTGCCAGCATTTCAGTGGTCTTGATGGTTGACCCGTCAGGCTGGATGATGAACGGCTGACCTGCTGTCAGGGCCAGGTTCTGGTCGAACAGCTTGAAGCCGTTGGTCAGTGACAGGAATGTGCATATTGTGATGGAAGGCATTACGTTGGGAATGGTTACCTTCCACAGTGTCTGCCATTTGGTTGCGCCATCGATCTTGGCTGCCTCGATCATGTCCTCGGGAACTGCCTGCAGACCGGCGATATAGATGATCATCATATATCCTATCTGCTGCCAGCACATCAGTATGATCAGTCCCCAGAATCCCCAGGTGGAGTTCTGCAGGATGGATGTGCCGAACTTCGAAAGTATGCCGTCAAAGATCATGGACCAGATATATCCCAGGACGATACCGCCTATCAGGTTGGGCATGAAGAATACCGTCCTGAACAGGTTGCTTCCCTTGATCCCCTGGGTCAGTGCGTATGCAACAGCAAACGCCAGAATATTGATAAGCAGGAGGCTGACTATGGCAAAGAGGGCAGTATAACCAAAAGCATGCATGAAACTGCGGTCTTTGATCGCCTCGATATAATTAACAAAGCCATTAAACTTCGCATCCGATGTCAGCCTGAATTCACAGAAGGACAGATAAATACCCTGTATAAAAGGCCATACAAATCCTATGATGAAGGCTGCGATGATCGGTCCCATGAACAGAGGAGACCATCTCCTGATCGGAGTACGGAAGAAATAGGCAATGCCGGATTTCTTTTTCAAAACTGTTCCCCCTTCCTGAAAAAGGGCGGGGCAGACGGCTTTATCCGTCCGTCCCGCCTGTAAGTCATTTACATGTAATATTCAGGTTAGGTGAAATTACTTGTTAGCTGCCTGATACTGTACTGCCCATCCATCAACGAATGCAGTCTTGACCAGCTCCCAGTTAGCATCTGACTGATCTGCGCAGTATGCGTTCAGAGCAGATACCAGAGCTGCACGGTATTCGTCAACGTTTGGCTGATAGTTGGTTGCCCAATCCATTACATAGCATCCGTTTGCGGTATACTTTGCTGCATCATTCAGGAAACCATTGTTTGACTGCGGAGCACTCTTGTAAGGGATGATTCCCAGCTCATCAACGAGCATCTGTGAAGCTTCAGGATCTGAAACCAGCCATACCATGAAGTCCATGGTTGCCTGCTGATCAGCCTCGGAAGCCTTGGCATTGATAGCCCAGCAGTTCTCAGTACCGCAGTTAAGGCCGGCCTTCTCCTCGCCGTCAACTCCGCAGTAATAAGGGATCATTGTTGCATTGGGAACTGCCTCGGAAACTGCTGCATACTCCCATGAGCCGTTTACGAAGAAAGCAGCCTTGCCATCCTTGAACTCAGCCTCTGCATCATGTCCGCCGGTAGCCAGATCCTTGGGATCTGTCAGGCTGTTGTTGATGCACAGATCATACAGGTTCTTGAAGTTGTCCATGTAAGCACCGGTCAGGCTTTCAGGGCACTCTGTCCAGCCGCCTGCATCGCGCTCTTCATAGTAATACTCAAGGTTTGCCATATGGCCGGTGAATCTCCAGCTGGATGATCCATCCATGTCAGATGATGAGAAAGCGTCGAATCCGAGCTCTGCTGCGCGAGCGTGGATATCCTCAGCAACCTTCTTCAGTCCTTCGAAGTTGGTGAGCTCATCCATGGAATGTCCTGCCTGCTCGATCAGGTCGGGATTTACGATGATGCCATAGCACTCATAGCAGTATCCGATAGATACCAGTTTGCCTGTGTCATCATACAGGTTGTAAGCGTCAGTGTTCAGTTCAGCCTCGATAGCTGTTCCCTTGAGATCCAGAGCATAGTCTTTCCACTCTTTAACGCCTGCCTGGTTACCGATAACGAACATGGTAGGAGCAGCAGACTTGTCCATTTCGGATGTAAGTGTCTGGCTATAGGTTCCGCTTGCTGCGGTAACGATCTTAACATCAACACCCTTGTCTTCCTTATACTTAGCTGCGATTGTCTGCAGAGTTCCGTCTAACTCAGGCTTGAAGTTCAGCCAATAAACAGAGCCCTTCTTGGCAGATCCGCCGCCGCATCCTGCGAGCAGACCGATCACCAGGATCGCTGTAAGTATTGTTGCAATGATCTTTTTCATTTTCATTTTCCTCCTTATGTATATGAAACGTATCATTTGCGGCCGGCCGTGCCGGCTGTATTTTCAAGCCATTGGCTGAAAATCGGATTTAAGAAGCCTCTTATTTTTGTGAAATATCTGCTACGGTACCGCCGGGCTCCAGTTCTGCGGCAAATCTCAGATGTTCATGACCGCCTTTTCCTTCGATAACATTTGTCAGGATCCGGACGGTATTGGTGCCTATGGTCTCATTGGGCTGCACCAGTGTTGTCAGCGTAGGGACTGAATACCGGGCCATTTCCAGACCATCGATCGAAATAACGGAATAGTCTTCGGGCACGCTTTTTCCCATGTCATGGATGGCTTTCATAGCCGCTATGGCCAGGGAATCCGCGATCACAAATATTGCGGTGATATCGCTTCTGCGTTTCAGAAGATCAGTAGTTCCTTTGTACGCAGCTTCCATGTCATATTCGCCTATCTCTTCAACCAGACTGTCGTCGGGGTCAATCCCGGCTTCCTTCAGGGCATTCAGGTAACCCATGTACCTGAGCTGGCCGATAGAGTGGTCATCTTTCTGATCCAGAATGATACCGACTTTTTTGTGACCTTTTTCGATAAGAGCCTGTACTGCCTTTTTGGACTCTTCTTCATCATCTATAGAGACAGATGAGAAAGAATCTTTGTTCAGGCTTCCGAATGTGTTGGCATATGTGCAGCAGATGAAGGGAATATCCAATGCTGCTACATCTGCCTGACTGTAATCAAACTGGCCACCAAGGAATATCAGACCATTCAGTCTTTTTGAGCGGGCCAGGCTGGCACCTGCCGCCAGTTCATCACCCTGAGAGGGGATCTGGCTGATGATCATGGTATATCCGGCTTTTTCTATTGATTCCTCGATCGCATGCATTACAGGAATATAGAAGGGATTCCCGGCCCCCCTTATGACTACTCCGATAGAATCGGAGGTTGTCATTACGAGATCTCTGGCACTGTTGTTGGGCACATAGTGCAGAGTCTGTATTGCATCAAGCACTTTCCTGCGGACATCCTTGCTGACATCAGGTCTGTTATTCAATACTCTCGAGACCGTGCTGATGGACACGCCACAGTATTCAGCTACATCTCTGATAGTCATGATTGCCTCACTCCTGCTGATAAAACCCATAGCATCTATATGGTATAGATTGTTCTGAAACGGTGTTTTCAGAAACACTGGTGGAAACGATACCGGTAACGTTTCCGTATATTACGGATTATGCCACTGCCACGTGCATTGTCAATAGATTTTTGTGAAGTTTGTACAAAGAAAACAAATTAATCTAATGCTTGTTGTTGAAAATGACGTAAGATTTGAATAATTATTGTATTATAGAACTGATGTCATTAAAATAGATAGAAACAATCTGTCCGGAGGTACATTTATGGATAAAAAAGCTACATACAAATTCTCATATGGACTGTTCGTACTGACGGTCAGGCTGAATGCCAAACAGACCGGATGTATCATCAATACAGCCATACAGGCTGCTTCCGAACCCAATCAGGTAAGCATCTGTGTGAACAAGGCCAATCTTACCCACGATATGCTCATGGCAACGAAGAGCTTTACCGTATCAGTGATCTCTCAGGACGCAGATTTCTCTCTGTTTACGAGATTCGGTTTCCAAAGCGGCAAGGATGCGGATAAATTTGCAGGGTTCAGAGATATGGCAGAGGGAAGCAACGGCATTTACCATATCACTAAGGGAACGAATGCATACTTTGATGTGAAGGTTGACCAGACAGTTGATCTGGGCTCTCACACCATGTTCATTGGAACAGTAACTGACATGAGAGTTCTGTCAGATGCAGAGTCCGCTACGTATGCATATTATATGGAAAACATCAAGCCGAAGCCCGAGGCAGTCGGTAAAACTGAAGGGGGAAAGACCATCTGGCGCTGCAGGGTCTGCGGATTTGAATATGTCGGGGAGGAGATCCCGGATGATTATATCTGCCCTCTCTGCAAGCATCCTGCCTCTGATTTCGACAAGGTATCATAGAGGGGTTGAAAGTGGAGTCTGAAAACAAAGAAAACGGAATTAACAAAAGACTGGAAGATATAGAGGGACATTCGAAGCTGGTCCCGGAGCCGCTGGAGCAGGACGTTGAAAGAAGAGACAAGGTCATCGTCAGGACCAGCGTGATCGGTATCATAGCGAACGTATTTCTGGCAGCGTTCAAGGCGGCAGTCGGCCTGATAGCAAACTCTATTGCGGTCGTATTGGACGCAGTCAACAACCTGACAGACGCTCTGTCTTCTGTGATCACTATCATAGGAACGAAGTATGCCAACAGGAAGCCTGATAGAAAGCACCCCTTAGGCCATGGCAGGGCAGAATATCTGAGCGCAATGATCGTGGCAGCGATCGTTCTGTATGCCGGTATTACTTCTGCGGTGGAGTCGATCAAAAAGATCATTCATCCGGAAGAGGCGGATTATTCCATAGTGTCGCTGATCATCATCGCAGCAGCTGTACTGGTCAAGATCTTCCTGGGCAGATACGTGAAGTCAAAAGGCAAAAAGGTTGGTTCAGCCGCACTGGAAGCATCCGGAGCAGATGCTCTGTTTGATGCGATCCTTTCTGCATCTGTTCTGGCATCAGCTGTTATATTCATGCTGACCGGGCTGTCTCTCGAGGCATATGTCGGTGTGATCATCTCGGCGTTCATCATCAAATCCGGTATCGAGATGCTCCTGGATACGCTGAACGATATCCTGGGCAGACGCGCGGATCCTGAAGTGACCAGACAGATCAAGAGCATACTGAACGGAGAACCTGAGGTCAGAGGCGCGTATGACCTGATCCTCAATAACTACGGTCCGGGAAAAGATTACGGATCGGTACATCTGGAACTGCCGGATTCCATGAGCGTTGAAGAGGTCGACAGACTGACCAGACGTGTTCAGGCCAAGGTATACGTCGAAACGGGCGTCATACTGACAGGCATAGGCGTTTATTCATACAATACCAAGGATGATGAAGCAGCCAGGATCAGAAACAATATCCTGGAAATAGTCATGTCACATGATTTTTCCCTGCAGCTTCACGGATTCTATGTGGACATAGAGAAGAAGGATATCAGATTTGACGTCGTCATGAGTTTCGATATCGATCCCCATGAGGGCGTGAGCATACTGCTGAAAGAGGTTCAGGAAGCATATCCGGATTATCACGTCATGATCCAGCATGACGTGGATGTATCTGATATCTGACGGTCAGATGAGCTTCAGAAGACAGGAAGCGATCAGAAACTGAGCAGCATAATAAGTGATCAGGTTGGCAGCGATATACGCTGCCTTCTGTTCTTTTCCGGTCCCGAAATACATCTGGCTCAGGACCAGGTCAGAGATCAGGAACAGCACGCCGCCTGCAAACATGATATTGAGAGTCTGGCATTGCCAGCTGTGCATCATTGCCAGGCTTCCGGCCAGCAGAGTCATACCTGCCAGGAAGCTACCATAGAGCATGACGACCCATTTATATCGGCTATAATCCAGCTTCATGGGTTTACCGGTCAGACCGATCACGATGCCGACCAGAACACCCAGGATTAGGGGAATGATCACATACAGGATCCTTCCTCCGTCAGCGAATCGCCAGATCAGTCCAACTATATAGAAAATATGTCCTATGAGGAAAGAAAAGAATCCTGCATAAGTGTAGGATACATTTTCTGCACTGTGCACGTATTTCAGATCCAGCCAGATATCCCCGAAGAGTCCGAACAGAAGACCCGGCATGACCATAAAGGTAAATATGCCTGCTGTATCGGTGGCTCCGAAAAGGGATCCGGTCAGACCAGCCCGCTGCAGTCCTGCCGCCAGGAAAGAGACCAGCAAAAACAAGCTGGACACAAAGGCCTTTATAAAGATGACACGTACGGAGTATTTACAGGACTTTTCATAGATCAGAAGTCCCAGCGATATTGCTGCTATAATGAGAATGATGATATATACGGTCATAATATCCTGCTCATTTCAGCCAGATAAGCAAACTGGTTTTAACTACAACAGCTTCTGAAACCATTGTAATTAAAACCAGCTGTAAGAGCAAGAGAAACCTTTGGGATAACTATTTAGGGAGTAACGGTGATAGATTCATTTACAATATCATCAGCCATCCAGTCTTCAGAGTTATATACTCTTACCGGAAGAGTGATACTCTCGACCTTCGTGATGCCATTATCTTCGAAGGAAGATTTTGACCAGCTGATCGAGGCCACGGCTTTTTTCCCGGGAGCAACGTCTGTTGCCCAGAATGGATCGCACATAAAGCCATTAACAGAGGCATCATTTACTGCAAACATCAACGTTTTATCAGTATTATTTTCCAGATATACGTTCATAGTATAGCCCCAGATATTGTCCTCTTCATAATCGATAACATACATGGAGCACAGATCATTTTCAAATAACGGAGTAAATGCATCTTTGGAAATAGATGAACCTCCAGCGGCATTCTCTTTACCATAAGGATAGTAAGAGAATACTTCTTCTACAATATCATCACCCATCCAGTTATCGCTGTCATATACTCTCAGAGTGAATTCAAAGTCTGTAGGGGTGGTGATCCCACATTGTTTCAGGGAAGAATCTGAAAAAGAAACAGATGCGTTTGATTTCATTCCGGGAGTAACCGTTTTGGCGAAAAACGGATCGCACATGTAGCCATTAACCGAAACGTTATCTACCGAGAACATAAGATTTACATCAGACTTGTTTTCAAGAAGAACATTCCATGAATATCCCCATAGCTTGTCGTTTTTTACTCCTCTGATCGTAAAAGAGCAGTATTCATTATCTACTATGACTGTTTCTGCTGCATTATCAGGAGAAAAAGAGTCTCCGGAGTTAGTAGCCGCTGACTCGGTAACGGTTTCTAAAGAAGCGGATGAAGAGGTTTTATCTGAGCCTCTTTCTGATGATTCTCTACGAGATGACCCACCACATCCCAGGACGCCCGGGAACAGCACACAGATAGCGATCAAAGCTATGACCAGAGATAAATGTTTTTTCATATACTTCCTCCTTAATAAACTTTTTATTATGAAGGAGATTATATCAGAAGGCAGAAAACAGGATTGCCACCTAAATGGTGGCAATGAAATGTCAGAAATGATCAGTTGATCAAAATTGGATTTTTAGAAGACGGATTGCCTGCAGTTCCTGCGAGCTTTACTCAGCGCTCCTGCATTCATAGAGAGGCTGCATACTGTGACTGGCCAGCAGCGCATCTACCTCATGCAGATCAAAGATCTCCCGGTTGAATGCAATTATCAGTACTGCATCTCTGGGGATCTTTGCATACAGCTCATTCATCCCGTAAAGCTTCAGTGCCCGCTGCACTTCTGTCAGGGTGAAGCGGCCTGCAAGGCAAAGCCTGATGATCACATCTCTCTGGCGCGTATGCTTCTCTTCGGAAATGATCTTGTAGCCATATCTTTCGGAAATATCGGCGGCTATAAACAGATCCTGCTGGCGGATCTCATGAAGCTGGAGAGTCTTCCGCATAAATGCGGCAAACGGATGCTCTTCGTCATGGATCTTGTCAGCATGCTCTTTGAGATACCCGTCGACATCACTTACAGATGCGGTCTCCAGAATGGCTTCCAGTGATTCAGTTGTTTTACCTTGATCTCCCATATGGGTCTCCTTTGATGTAATTATATATGATCAAATGCTTGAGGCAGTAACAGGAACTGGTCGTTTCAGCAACGCTTAAAAATGCTCATATGATACTTATCAGGATCGTCATTATGGACAGCAGCAGAGCCTCGCTGCCCAGAATGATCAAGGTCATGATCAGGAGCTTCAGTGGCTTTTTCAGCTTCAGGTGTCCCCAGATATTGAACCAGTTTGTGACCAGGTTTATCCCGACGAAGAAAAACAGGAAGAAGAATATCCGATTGATCCAGAGCTCGGCACCTTCAGCGCCTTCAACATGCAGCGTCAGGCTGAGAACTACGATCAGAGCATAACCGATAGAAGCGAGAGCTATCCTTAGGGGTTTAAGTGCCCTGAAGCCTGCAGGGAGAAACCAGCGGATGCTGCGGGCAGCAGATACTGCAGCCACTTTGTTTTTTTCTGGAGCAACTTTGCTTATTTCTGTTTTCAGCGCATCAGCACTATCATAGCGGCCCGCAGGGTCCAGACTGGTGCATTTGCTGACTATATGTCCGAAAGGCTCCGCTGCGATCTGCTCTGAAGGGAATGACCCGGTCAGCATAACATTTAGCAGGACACCCAGAGCATAGATATCCGTCTGGGGGACCGACTGGCCAAAGCCGTACTGCTCAGGAGCCGCATAGCGGTATGTGCCTATCAGATTGGTATCCTGACTTTTCTCGTCATGCAGGGACTTTGCCGCGCTCATATCCAGCAAGGTGACATCTCCTGCGTCAGAGATCATTATATTTGAAGGTTTGATATCCCTGTGGATGATCGGAATAGGAGCGCTGTGCAGGTCTCGGACAACAGAACACAACTGTCTGATGATTTCTGCAGCCTGTTCTCCGGGCAGGACGTGCCTTTCTGAGAGCATATCCTCCAGAGAGGTCCCGTTGATATATTCTTCGATCACGGTCAGCAGCCCATCATCTTCCAGTACTTCATAAATGACTGGGGTGTGGGCGACCGGGTGGTCTTTCAGATACAGATATACATCTTTGTTGTAAATGCGGAGCTGCTTCCTGACATATATCCTTCCGTTTATGGTGTGCTGAACCAGATAAACACCATGCTCGGCATTTATCACAGAGATTTCCTTATAATATGACAATGTAAGTTCGCCGTTCAGTTCCATCATGATGAAATATTATTTTAACTTTTAAAAAATGTCAAATACCTGGCTAACAACAGTTTGTTTAGAAAACCATATGCCAAATCCTGCATCATTTAGGTATTTTGCAGATTTGCAAATCTCTGAAAGTTTCTTATAATAATATACAAAGAAAAAGAACAGGAAGAGAATAATGGCTGGGGGAAACAAAAAGGTAATCGGAACTGATTTCACGACCGGGCAGATCATGCCCCTTCTGATTAAGTTCTTTCTGCCAATGCTGGCAGCAAATATCCTGAACAGTATTTACAATACGGTCGATACTATCATCATCGGGCAGTTTGTCGGAAGTGCCGGTATCGTTTCGGTAAATATGGGCGGCAAGATGCTGAACATGTTTACCCATTTCGGTATTGCATTTGCGGGCGGCGGGCAGGTGCTGATAGCGCAGCTGGTTGGCGCCAAAAGAGAAGACAAGGTCAAACAGACCATAGGAACGCTCTTTGACATGATGGCTGTCCTGGCCATACTCGGAGCAGCCCTGATGCTGATCTTTGCCGTGCCTATCCTGAAGCTTCTGAACACACCCGAAGAGGCATTCGACGGAGCCCTGGGATATCTGCGTGTCACAGCTATCGGCCTGATATTCATGTTCGGCTACAATGCAGTCAGCTCCATACTGGCTGGTATGGGAGAGAGCAAGAAACCTCTGATATTCGTTGCCATCGCAGCGGTAGTCAACCTGATCGGTGACATCATTTTCATAGTCGTTTTCCATCTGGATGCTGTTGGCACCGCGATCGCTACAGTCCTGGGTCAGGCGGTATCGCTAATCATTTCTCTGATATATCTGTACCGCAGGAGAGAGGACTTCGGATTCGACTTCAAGCTCCCGAGTTTCAAGGCAGACTGGGAAATGCTGAAGATCATGGTCAAGATCGGATTCCCCAACGCCCTCAGAAGCCTGTGTATCACCGTAACTCAGCTGTATCTGCTGGGCAATGTCAATGTCTATGGTGTTACAGAATCTGCTGCTTACTCGATCGGTGACAAGATATATCATCTGGCAAATGTATTTGTCACATCGATCGGAAACGGCGCGTCGGGCATGGTCGGTCAGAACCTGGGAGCAGGCAAAAACCACCGAGTAAAAACAGTTGTATTCGATACTTTCATCCTGTCTCTGGCAGGAGCAGTGCTCCTGAGCGTCATATCACTCCTGTTCCCGAAACAGATATTCGGGCTGTTTACTAAAGACCCGGCGGTGTTGGCTTATGCCCCGCCGTTCATGATGATCAGCGCGCTGATATATCTGCTGTGCTGCTTTATGGTCACATTCAACGCCATCACCACGGCTGCAGGTAAATCCGTGCTGAACTTCCTGGGAGGCATACTCGACGGTATCATATTCAGGATCAGTTTCAGCATGCTGTTCGCAACAGTGCTTGGCTGGGGTGTTATAGGTTATTTCATGGGAGAAGCACTGGCGCGTCTGGGTCCTCCTATAGTCAGCGGCATCTATTATTTCAGCCGCAGATGGGAGAAGACCGGACAGCTGATCAAGAAAAAGGAGGAGGCTGCTTAAATGAAGTTAAGAGTTGGAGCAGGGCAGGCCGTCATCAGATATACTGACGAGATGCTGCCCAACGTTGGAGAAAACTACACATGTATCCACGACGATTCCTATGTGCAGGTTCTGTATATCGAATACGGCAATCCTGTGGCGATAGTTGCAGTAGGAAGCGTAGGAACAGCTGAGCCGGACGTGGTCAGAGGAAAGGTTGCTGAAGTGCTGGGCCTTGACGTAGTGCAGGTTGCGGTATTTGCCAAGCATGTTCTCAGCGCACCTCACGCCAACAGAAGAGACGCACCTGAACAGCTGAAAGAAAGAGAAGGCCGAAGAGGCAGAGTCATGAGCGATGAGCAGGCCGAACTCTACGTAAAAAGAAGCGCCATGATGTGTGATGCCCAGCTGAACGCAGCCATAGAGGCAGCCCATGGAGCAAAAGCCAACATCCAGGACGCTGTCATGAGATTTGCAGTTGGGTTTACGGATGTTGTCTGCAACAGACTGGTTCATACGAACAAAGGCTGGTGGCAGGGGCACAATCCCGACATCCCCGCAGACGGTTCGGTTCCGGTCCTCAGATTTGATGATGAAGCAGGGAAGCCTATTGCCATACTGTTCGGGGTCAACTCAGCTCCGGGAGTTCTGGAGAATTCGTTCCTTGCAGATGGAGGCAGGGCTATTTCCGGAGACCTGGCAGCATATACCGAAAGAAAGCTCGAGGCGCAGTACGGAGAGGGAACTATAGCGATCTACGGCATCGGATCGACGGGTGACCAGTGGCAGTCCCTCAGAGCGCTGCAGGATGAGATAGACATTAATGGGAACCAGACCATTACCGACCTTCATGAAGGTGGATATATCTTGCTGGAGATCATGGCGTCACGCCTCGCGGAAGCAGTTATCAAAGCAGCAGAGAAGGCTGAGGTACAGGAGCTTCCGGACGAGCTGAAGACCGATCATTTCAGGTTCAGCTATACCGCTCAGAAGATCAGATCAGAAGGCCACAGACCTCCGCAGCCCGCAACTTCCATTGAGTATGTTGAAGACGGTGAAGCTCCTATCGGTCTGATCGTGATCAGCCTCGGAGATACTGCGATCATCATGGTCGGAGCAGAGCTGGGCAGCCGTACCTGGAGGAAGATCAAGGAGAATTCGCCGTTTAAGAATATGATGATCCTGGAATTCACAGGCAATCTCGGAGGCGGTTATCTGCTTGAGAAGGACTTCTATGACATGATCACTTATCAGTCTCAGAAGACCAGGTATTTTGCCGGAAGCGCAGAAAAATACTGCGATGACATCATCGCAGCACTTAACAAAGTAAAAAACAGCTAAAGAACTAATCCTGAAAGTGTTCTTTCAGAAAATCTTTCTGCAGCCTGACTATCTCTTCACGTGACTGTGCTTCGGCGCAGGCTCTGCGGAGGGCGGTCAGGCTGTCATGATATCTGCGGACTGCCTGCTCATATCTGGTGACATTCCCGACACCGAGCCATTTGGATATCTTGATCTTGACACCGGTTCCGCGCTCACATTCGCCTTCCTGAAGAAAATATGAAAAACTCCCATCCTCATGGTAGAGTCTAGCCAGCGGAAACATCCTGCAGATACCAGGCCTGTAGTTATGTATGGTGCACCTTCCATCTGCACCCAGGAACACGCATTCGTCAGCTTCAGCCTTCTTGCCCAGCGCAGGCAGCAGGATACCGTCTGCCATAGTGATATCGATCAGTCCGCGGGACAGCAAGGTGTCAAAATCCATGTCCAGACCTTCCTTCAGTCTGGACACATCCCATTCATCCAGTGTGATGGCAGCTGCGCGGCCTTTGCAGCATTCGCTGCAGCCAGCACAGTCATTGCAGCCGAGCTTCGCCATATCGGACGATGACATCAGCTTCTCAGGGCGTATCTGGTTTTCGTCAATATCTCTTATCATATATTTGAACTTAAGTTGATCGTAGTGGGATTTAAGGAATAGCTGCAGACAGTTATGATCCAAACGCTGTGATCGTTTCTTGTAGCAGCCCGTCCAGTCCCGTCAGGATCTCATCGATCTCATTGCGTGTGACATTGTCATAATGAACCCCTGCAGAAACTGCCACCGGAACTTGGAGGCGCTCCTCCAGCGCAAGAGCCCATTTGTCTGCAACAATACCTTCTCTGTGCGTGGGGAACTCGTGCGAAATGAGCGGAAGATCAGGTTTTTTTACAGACACTGCGCCTATATGCCCCTTGTCTCCTCCCGCTATGGTCACATTGAGACCGGAGCCCGTGTCGATGACTATGGCCTCAATCTCTTTATTCAGTACTGTTTTCTGGAAATGCAGTTCTTTCATGGTTGTCCTCTGTGTTAATAATGCCTGCCGGAGTTGTGTTCAAGACAGATTATAGCACATTTTCAAACCGTTCGGCCAGATTTAGCGGACTGTTTACTTGAGAAGCAGGCGGTTTTGACGTACAATGGGCAACAGAAGGCAGAAGCCACAGCTATTTTTGAACGAACAGGCAGTACTGGGCCGGATCGGCAGGCAGTAATTGGCCGGAAAGGAACCACACATGGCAGAAGTAACAAGATATGAGGTTGCAGTAATAGGCACCGGCGCAGCAGGCGTATCGGCTGTCCTGACACTCAAGTCGCTTAACAAGAACTTTATATGGTTCGGCTCAGAGACATTGTCCCCCAAGATCTCTCTGGCGGAGAAGATCAGGAATTATCCCGGACTTCCGTTTGTTACGGGGGCTGAAATGAGAGAAGTGTTCCTGAAACAGATCAGGGAGATGGATATAGAGATCACTCCGAAGCAGGTCACCGGAGTATATGCTATGGGTGACCATTTCGGGATCCTGTGCGGACAGGAAATGTTCGAATCACGGACAGTCATCCTGTGCACCGGAGTAGAAGCAGTCAAGCCCATACCCGGAGAGCTGGAGTTTACAGGCCGCGGAGTCAGCTACTGCGCAACCTGCGACGGATTTCTCTACAGAGGAAAGACCATAGTAGTGGAGTGCACATCCAAGGACCTGGAACACGAGATAGAATACCTCGCAGGAGAGGCTGCCAGGGTATATCTGGTCCCTCTCTACAAAGATCCTCAGATCATGGCGGAAAATGTTGAGATCATCAGGAAGAAACCGCTCAGCATCGAGGGAACCATGAAGGTTCAAAAAGTTGTTTTCGATGACAGGGAGATCGAAACGGACGGAGTGTTCATGCTCAAGTCTGCAATCACTCCTTCAGTACTGGTGAGCGGTCTGGATACGGCAGACGGACATATCGTGATCACACGTGACGGAGCGACTAATCTGGCAGGCTGTTATGCTGCCGGTGACTGCACCGGAAGACCTTATCAGTATACCAAGGCAGTGGGAGAGGGCAATGTCGCTGCCCATTCCGTAGTCGACTATCTGGCGAAGAACGCTTAGAACGCTTAATATATCAGGCAGTCCCTGCCATCGGGACAGTCGGCACATCGGGACAGCCTGCAGAGAATCTTAAGGAACAAAGGATCAGATGAACCTGGCAGGAAGATTTTTAGGACATCTGAAGACAGTTGTAGTGCACCGGCACAGAGTGCTGGTGCACTGTATGAAGGCAGGCCTGTTCAGGCAGGGCCTGGTTCACGACCTGTCGAAGTTCTCACCCACAGAGTTCATTCCAGGTGTCCGATATTTTCAGGGATACAGAAGTCCCAATGAAAGCGAGAGAGAAGATCTGGGCATGTCCTATGCCTGGATGCATCACAAAGGCAGGAACAAGCATCATTTCGAGTACTGGACCGATTACTCGCAGAAGACCAGAGATTACGCTCCTGTTCCCATGCCGCCCAGATATCTGGCGGAGATGGTCTGCGACCGTGTGGCAGCGTGCAAAACATACCTGAAGAAGGATTATACTGACAGGAGCGCACTGGATTATTTCCTGCAGAGGAAGGATCACAGGAAAATGCATCCTGAGACCGCAGAGCAGCTGGAGTTCCTGCTGACTATGATAGCCGAGAAGGGAGAGGAAGAAACATTCAGATACCTCAGGCAGTATGCCCGCAGATGATGCCCGTGTGATCCGGACTGTATCTGTATACTATGAAAATCTGTGAATATCCCGTGCCCATCCGTATACTATATAATCTAAGAATATCGGCATGAAAAGATCATTTCTGATTATTTCCTTTATCATTTCAATACTGCTTCTGTGCTCCTGCCTGCGAGTGCAGCCACACGGCAATACTGAAACTGCAGTTTCAGCAGAGACAACCCGTCCTGAAGAGAGCTCTTCGGATGCGGAACCTGCCGGTCAGACAGATACAGAAGTCCATGCAGAAGAGCCTGACTATTGCGTAACAGTCAGCACATTTGACATATCTTCCATAGATATCCCGGCCTACAGCGGCAGCCCCAACTCCGAGATCAACGGCGGAGTACCGTTTTTCAGCCAGGAAGAGATCACGGATGAATTCTTTATTGAGTTATCTGAACTGGACGAACTGGGCAGATGCGGCAGCAATATCATGTGTGCAGATGAAGAGCATATCCAGACAGGAGAGCGGGACTGGATCAGATTTATCCATCCTTCCGGCTGGCACAGCAACAGTATCTACCAGAGGAGTCATCTGCTGATGTGGAAGCTGAGCGGATGCGATGACGAACATAACCTCATCACAGGCACCGAGACATTCAATCAGGAAGGCATGCTGGAGTACGAGGAGCGGGTAACGGCATACCTGTGGCGGCATGCAGGTGCCCACGTCATGTACAGGGTCACACCATTGTTCAAAGAAAATGAACTGGTCGCCAGAGGCGTACTGATGGAGGCCCTGTCCGTCGAAGACGGAGGTCAGGGCCTGAGTTTCTGTATGTTTATCTACAATGTGGAACCGGATTATAAAATAGACTATTCGACAGGTGACTATACCGAAGGATAATATTTCTTCAGGGCTTCGGGCAGCATATCTGCTATATCTGATGAAGTCATACCCATCTCACCGAGCTTTTCAGCCGCCAGATCACCGGCATATCCATGAATATATACACCTGCAGCGGCGGCATCCATTGCAGGAAGCCCCTGAGCTGCCAGCGATGCTATCAGGCCTGCCAGTATATCTCCGGAACCGCCTGTTGCCATACCGGGGTTTCCGGTAGGATTGATAAAGGCATCTTCGTCGGTTCCGACCAGAGTTCCTGCTCCTTTCAGAACGATGATGGAATAGTATTTCTCTGACAGGGATTTCAGAGCCCCGAGGCGTCCCAGTGCTTCATAGAGGTCCATAGTCATCTGGTCCCCTTCGGATGTTCCGAGCAATCTTCTGGCCTCTCCCGGGTGCGGGGTCATGATTATACGGGCGGTGCTCTGCTGAACGCATGCGGTCATTTCCTCAGACGAAGAGATGATATTCAGAGCATCCGCATCGAGAACCAGTATGCCGTTATACCTGCTGATGATATCCTTCAGAATATATGAAGCACTGTCATCCTGGCCCAAACCGGGACCTGCAGCTATCGACCTGTACTCTGAGAAATCGATAGATTCCGTATATTTCACACATGTTGCCTCCGGAACGCAGCACTGGAGGATCTGGTACAACGGACCGCCTAGTTCGGGAAGCAGGAATCTGACCAGCCCGGCCCCGCTCTTCAGGGCAGCCCGTCCGCACAGCACAGCTGCGCCGGCCATACCGACAGAACCCGCGTAAATGAGCACCTTGCCGAAGTCACCCTTGTGGGCATCGCGGCTGCGTCTGGTTATCTTGGATCTGATATATTTCTCGTTTAATGTTTCCATATCATCCCTCCATGTCCGGTCAAAGACTGTACCAATATATGATAATTATACTTTATTTTTAGGATTTTTGGCGTCTGATATGATAAAATATATTAGTTTGAACAGAATATTGTGTTCCGACGAGGCATTGTATGAAGTACAGAAGCGGAAAGACTTCAAAAAAACGTAAAAGAAAACAGAAAAGAAGCGCCATACCTGCAATCATAGCCATAGTGGCAGCAGTTCTGATCATTGCTGTTCTGGCATTTTTCTTTATTTTTGTTGACAGGGAAGTGACCCTGGAGGTAAACGGCAGTTTATCACAGACCGTCCGATATGGAGATACATATACAGAAAAGGGCGGCAGTGCTTTCTGGCAGTCCAGGCTACTGCCATTTATCCATGGAGATGTACCTGTAGAGACAGAAGGCGAGGTAGACACAGATCACCTGGGCATGTATACCATTCAGTATACAGCCAGCCATGAAACCATTGTGGGGAAGACGATATCAGAGTCAGCCTCCCGCGAGGTAACCGTCATAGACGATGAGCCGCCTCTTATCACTCTTCAGGCCAGCTCTGACAGATATACTCTGCCAGGTCATCCATATGAAGAAGAAGGATTTTCTGCTAGGGACAACTACGATGGAGACCTGACTGCTCAGGTTAAGCGTAAAGAGCAGGACGGGAAGGTTACATATACAGTCTCAGATTCATCGGGCAATGAAGCGACTGCGGTCAGGGAAATATACTACGACGACAGAGATGCTCCGGTCATATATCTGGATGGCGACGAGACCATCACGGAAGGCGACGAATGGAGCGATTCATATTATGCCGAGGACAATGCCGAAGGGGATGTGACAGACAAGGTTGTCGTAACAGGCAGTGTCGATCCGGACACCGAAGGCACATATGAGTTGGTATACACTGTAGAAGACAATTACGGAAACAAGGCGCAGGCCAGCCGGATCATCACGGTCAATCCCAAACCGTCTTACAGACCGCAGGGCGGCTCACAGGACTACGCGGAGCCTGTATATGGTGATGGCATAGTGTTCCTGACATTCGACGACGGTCCAGGACCGTATACGGAAAGGCTCCTGGACATCCTGGCGGCATATGATGTGCCTGCGACATTTTTCGTAACAAACCAGTTCCCCGGATACCAGTATCTGATCGCAAGGGAGGCAGCAGAGGGGCATACGGTAGCGGTACACACGTACTCGCATGTATATTCAGATGTATACAGCTCTACGAACGCTTACTGGGCGGATTTCGACAGAATGAACGATATCATAGAGGCACAGACGGGATACCGCAGCGACATATTCAGATTCCCGGGAGGCTCCTCCAATATGGTCAGCGCGAACTATGTTTCCGGGATCATGACGGTCCTGACACAGCAGGCAGAGGAGATGGGACTGGACTACTATGACTGGAATGTATCCAGCGGAGATGCCGGACAGACAACTGACAGTTCCGTTGTTGCCGCAAATGTTATCGCAGGTATGCAGAGCACATCGGTGTCGGTTGTTCTGATGCATGATATACACAGCTATACAGTAGACGCGATAGAGACGATCATCGAGTATGGCCTGGAAAACGGCTATACTTTTATGGGTCTGGAAAAAGGCATCACCAGATGTCATCACGGAGTTAATAATTAATGGAAGAACGAAACACACGCGCGGGAAGGACTCAGAACAGGCCTGTACAGAAGAACAGATTTTCCCGCCCCTTAACCAGAGCTGAAATTGAAGAGCGCAGACGCAGGAAACGCATGCGGAAGATCAAAAAATATGTCAGATTTTTCGCGGCATGGGGGGTCCTGTTGCTGGTCATTGCACTGATCATAGTATTGATAGTCAGCTGTGCCACTAAAGCCAGGTCATCCCGCAACGAGAGAAATCCTCAGGGACAGGAGACAGAAGCAGGAACAGACATAAACGGTACTGACGGAGCAGACGGCGAAACAGGAACTGCTGATGAAGAGACCACGGAGGAGACTACCCCGGAAACCACTGCCGCACAGGTCTGGGACGGAGTGACTGCCGAAGAGATGATAGAAAAGGGGCTGGCTACCAAGGTCGTATTCCTGACATTTGACGACGGCCCCAGTGAGAACACCTCCAGACTGCTCGATATACTGAAAAAGTATGATGTGAAGGTTACGTTCTTCGTGGTCGGCTGGGATGAGAGCAAGTTTGACATGATTACGCGTGAACACGAAGAAGGACACACTGTGGCAGTCCATTCACTGACGCATCAATACAGTCTGATATACACTGCGGATGACGTGTTCTGGGATGACAATGCGCAGATGAACGATATCATTGAAGCGAGAACCGGGGTACGATCGGATCTGATGAGATTCCCGGGCGGAGCGTCCAATCATGTCAGCGCGGATTATAACGATGGCATCATGACCAGACTGACGGAACAGGCACTGGACAGAGGATATGATTATGTTGACTGGAGTGTATCGAGCGGAGACGGCGGCGCTACAGACAGCACTGCTCAGATATACGAGAATGTTATCAGCGGTATAGAAGCCATGGATATTTCCGTTGTGCTGATGCATGACAGCCACGACTATACAGTAGATGCGGTTGAAGATATCGTTGTATACTGTCTGGATCACGGATATACACTGCTGCCATTTCATAAGGGAATATACACATGTCATCACGGAGTGTGGAATTAATGGGTAAGATATATTTTCTGATGGGGAAAAGCGCGTCCGGCAAGGACACTGTATATGAAAAACTGATCAGCAGCCCGGAGCTGGATCTCAGGGTCTATGTTGGCTATACGACCAGGCCGCGCAGAGCCGGTGAAACAGACGGAGTGGAGTATCATTTTTCGGATGTTGATGAGATGAACCGGTTTGAGCAGGAAGGGCGTCTGATCGAAAAGAGAGTTTATCATACAGTCTATGGCGACTGGTATTATTTCAGTGTGGATACAGACGATGTGGATCTGTCCAGATACGATTACCTCTATATAGGTACCCTGGAGTCGTATGTGCAGATGTGCGCGTATTATGGGAATGAGAAGGTGGTTCCGATCTATCTGGAAGTGGAAGACGGTCTCAGACTGTCCAGAGCCATCGAAAGAGAACGCGCTCAGAAGGAGCCCGGCTATGCGGAGATGTGCAGACGTTTTCTGACCGACAGCGAAGACTTCAGCGAGGAGAAACTAAGGGAAGCCGGCATCACCAGAAGGTTCGATAATACCGACATGGAACAGACCCTTGCTGCCATTAAAAAAGAGATATTCGGAATCTGAAATTCCTTTAATAACTCCTACCTCTGTGCTATAATCTGCCTATGTCGGAATTTACGGAAATTCTTGGAAATCAGAAGAATATTGAGCATCTGTCCGAGGCTTTTGACCGGGGCAAGCTGTCACATGCCTATATCATAAACGGACCCAAAGGCAGCGGCAAGAAGACGCTGGTCAATTTTATTTCGGCAGGGATATTGTGTGAACGGATGCAGAGTGATTCACCCGAGGGACAGCAGGATCTGTTTTCCATGTTCGGTATGAGCGCTCCGAAGAAGCGCACACTGGCGGATGGTCCGTGCGGTGAGTGCAGCGCATGTGCCAAGACAGAGTCCGACAATCATCCCGATATCATCAGACTGAAAAGAGAGAAGGAGAAACTGATCTCCGTAAAGGATATCAGAACTCAGATCATTTCAGATATGGCGGTCAAGCCATACTATGGAACCTACAAGATATATATCATCGACGACGCTCAGCTGATGAATGAAAATGCCCAGAACGCACTCTTAAAGACCATAGAGGAGCCGCCTGAGTATGGAATCATCTTTCTGCTCACAGACAATGCGGATGCACTTCTGGATACGATCAGGTCCAGATGCATCAGGCTGGATATGGACAGGCTCCCGGCTGAGGTGATAGCCGATCAGCTGGTTAGGAAGTATTCCATAAAGAGGAGCACTGCGGAAAGCTATGCGGCATTTGCGGGCGGCAATCTCGGACAGGCAGCACATCTTGCCGAAGACGGTGAGGAAAGCGAATATGTAAACAGCATCATAGCATTGCTGAAGAAGCTGGCGCGCATGAATGCTGCGGATATATTTGACGAGGCGGTCCGTATAGGAAAAACAGACGCATCATATGCCCTCGAGATCATGCAAATGTGGTTCAGGGATATGATGATCATCAAGGCAGAAGGAGACTCGGTAAGCGCAGGCGAGCTGTATTTTCCGTCACAGATGGGTACGCTGAAAGGCTATGCTGACAGAGTTTCATACGAAGGAACAGATCAGATATTCAGATCTGTGGATACAGCCAGAGAGAGACTGGCATGCAATGTCAAGGCGGAAGCGGCGCTGGAGAATCTCCTGCTTGCAATCCGAAAGAGCCTCAGGGCTAACAGAAATACAGGTACAAGATAATGGTAAAAGTAATCGGAGTAAGATTTAAACAGAACGGCAAGATATATTATTTCGATCCGGGCGATCATGAGATCACTGACAGCGACGCAGTTATTGTTGAGACTGTCAGAGGCGTAGAGTACGGATATGTTGCCTTTGCGCCGAAGGAGATCGATGACGGAGAACTGACATCCCCTCTGAAGCCTGTCATCAGAGTTGCCACGGCTGAAGATGCAGCCAGGGTTGAAGAAAACAGAGTAAAGGAACAGAAGGCGTTCGATGTTTGTCTGGAGAAAATCGAGAAGCACGGTCTGGACATGAAACTGGTCAATGTAGAGTATACATTTGACGGCAACAAGATCCTCTTCTACTTCACAGCGGACGGCAGAGTAGACTTCAGAGAGCTGGTCAAGGATCTGGCCAGTGTATACAGGACCAGGATCGAGCTCAGGCAGATAGGCGTCAGGGATGAGACCCGCGCCATGGGCGGCATCGGTGTATGCGGCAGAGAGTTCTGCTGTCATACATTCCAGTCTGATTTCCAGCCCGTGTCTATCCGTATGGCCAAGGACCAGAATCTGTCGCTCAATCCTACCAAGATCTACGGGGCATGTGGCAGACTGATGTGCTGCATCCGTTATGAGGAAGAGACCTACAGGGAACTGAACAAGAATCTCCCGAGGGTCGGAGATGAGACTGTAACGGAAGACGGATACCACGGTGTGGTAAACGCAGTCAATATCCTGCGTCAGAAGATCAAGGTGATCGTAGATGTGGGCAATGACGAGCGTGAGATGAGAGAATATGATGCAGGAACGTTGAAATTCACCAGGAAGAACAGAGGCGGCGAGAAGAAACAGGCGCCTACCCCTGAGGAACTGCAGATCCTGGCTGACATGAAGAAGGATCCCCAGTAATGGATGTGACCCTTCTTCCCGGAGAGAGAATAGATGACCTGGAAAGGTCCGGATACCGCATCATCCAGCAGAAGAATGGATTCTGCTTCGGCATGGATGCGGTTCTGCTTACTGGCTTTGTACAGCCCGAAACTGCAGGGCGCATCCTGGATCTGGGAACAGGTACGGGGATCATACCCATCCTGTTGCGTGCCAAGACCGCATCCAGAGACCTGACCGGGCTGGAGATACAACCGGAGAGCGCTGATATGGCCGGCCGCAGCGTAGAACTGAACGATCTGACCGGTGATATACATATAGTGCAGGGCGATATTAAGAACGCGTCAGAGATCTTCGGAAGGAGTTCATTTGACGTGGTTACGTCCAATCCGCCTTATATCAAGAGCGGCAGCGGCATAGTCAATCCGGAAAGCGCCAAAGCCATAGCACGCCACGAAGTACTATGCACGTTTGAAGATATCGCCAGACAGAGCGCCGCACTGCTGAAAGACGGCGGCAGATTGTATCTGGTGCACAGACCCGACAGGCTGGCAGAGATCATTGATACCTTGAGAGAATATAGCCTGGAGCCCAAGAGACTGCGGATGGTACATTCATTTGCAGGCAGCGAGGCTGTGATGTTCCTGCTGGAGGCAGTCCTTGGAGGAGGCAGCGGTATGAAGGTGGAAAGACCGCTCATCATTTATAAGGAACAGGATGTTTATACGAAAGAAATATATGAGATTTACGGATTCTGACAGATAATGGCTGGAAAACTGTATTTATGCGCAACACCCATAGGCAATCTTGAGGATATCACCCTGAGAGTTCTGAACACTCTGAGGAGTGTGGATATCATTGCCTGTGAGGACACCAGACATACGCTGGGTCTGCTGAATCATTATGATATCAAGGCCCGGCTGACCAGCTATCATGAGCATAATAAATACGACAAGGCATATACTCTGGCAGCAGAGCTGAAGGAAGGAAAGAACATAGCACTGGTAACTGATGCGGGTACTCCCGGTATTTCCGATCCGGGAGAGGAACTGGTCAGGGTATGCATGGAGGAGGGAATCGAGGTGACATCTCTTCCGGGAGCCAGCGCACTGGTCACGGCTCTCAGTATGTGCGGGCTGTCATCCAGAAGATTCGTTTTCGAAGGATTCCTGCCCGCCGATAAAAAAGACAGACAGAAGGCACTGGCCAGACTCCGGGGAGAGGTCCGGACTATTGTGATTTACGAAGCGCCTCATCATATAAAGAAGACGCTGAAAGACCTTGCAGAGATTCTTGGTGAGAGGAATATCCGTATCTGCAGGGAACTGACCAAGATACATGAGAGCGTCATGGCATTTACCATCTCTGAGGCTATCCGATATTTTGAGGAGGAAGAGCCCAGAGGCGAGA
>JAZUNG010000017.1:0-8136 GCA_045604025.1 Lachnospiraceae bacterium
ATCCAACCAGAACGAATAATTCTGGATGTAGATCAGGTCCAGTCTCAGTTTATTGTAAGGGGTTGTGTTATATCTTCCGTATACCTGCGCATATCCTGTGATACCGCCCTTAACCTTCAGTCTGTAAGTGAATTCCGGAACATTTTCAATATATTCTTTCATTATCTCGGGTCTTTCAGGGCGAGGTCCCACCATGGACATATCACCCATCAATACATTGCAAACCTGAGGGTGCTCATCCAGATGAGTAACTCTGAGGAACCTGCCTATACGTGTCACACGGCTGTCTTCTTTCTGTGACAGCTGCGGGCCTGCCTCTTCCTCAGCATTTTCCTTCATGCTTCTGAACTTGACGATGCTGAACAGCTTGCCGTCTCTGGTCAGTCTGTCCTGTCTGAAAAATACTGATCCATGATCCTCTGCTTTGATCAGGATGGCTATGATGAGCATCAGCCAGCTGGTACAGATGATAGTCAGCCCGGAAATAAAGATATCTCCGATCCTCTTGATAAACCTCTGCTCTGCAGTCAGACCGAAGTTTTTCAGGAGGAAGATCTGCATATCTGCCACATGAACATCTGAAGCGCTCCTGATCAGGATATCCGAGATCTTCGGCAGCATGTATACACGCTTGTTATGATCGTAGCAGTATTTGAGTATGTCATTTCTTCGCTCGGCAGGAATGTCCGATATCAGTACTGACTCGTAAGCATCGATTCTTTCCCGCAGCACTCTGGTCTCTTCCGAACTGCTGATGGTTTCCTGGACCATATAGCGAGTGCTCTTGTTATTCATATTGAAGACATAGTCCTTGTATGAATAATCTCCATGAATCAGCAGCATATGTCTGACAGGATAAAGAGTCCTGTTTATGGCTCCGATCACAAATACCCATATGATCGTCAGAACGATCTCAGCTGCAAACAGGATCAGCAGCGGAGTAACTGCATCATACACACGGGTAGCCAGGACTATGATGAAATAGTCCAGGATATTGACAACTATCTCTGTTCCGAAGAATGAGAAAAACAGGTCTATCTTACGTGTAGACACCTTGAAGAGGCCGAATATCTTGCCAAATACGAACAGCAATATGGGGTATGCTGCGATCATGGCCCAGTTTCCCCTGCGGACCAGAGGCGCCTCTGTGATCTTTTCGTATACAGTTTTCCAAATGATCAAATAGATAACGGAAAAAATGAGGAGCAGTACAAACACCTCGATAAATTCCGTCAATCTCTTATACTGATCTCTGTTTCTGTTCATTTACCATAACCGGAAGGGTTCTGACTCTGCCAGTTCCAGGCATCACGGCACATCTCATCAATGCCATAACGTGCGCTCCAGCCCAGCTCTTCCCTAGCAAGAGTCGGGTCTGCGTAACAAGTATCAATATCTCCCGGACGTCTCGGTCCGATCACGTACGGAATATCTCTTCCGGATGCTTTGCGGAACGCTTCGATCATATCCAGTACGCTGTAACCGTTGCCTGTTCCCAGATTGTATGTTTTCAGCCCAGGATCCTCCTGGATCTTATCCAGTGCTTTCACATGACCAAGTGCCAGATCCACAACATGTATGTAATCTCTTACACCGGTGCCGTCTTTGGTATCATAGTCATTTCCGAATACATTTACCTGTTTCAGAGTTCCTATAGCCACCTTGGCGATATATGGAAGCAGATTGTTCGGAATACCGTCAGGATCTTCTCCGATCAGCCCGCTCTTGTGTGCTCCAATCGGGTTGAAATATCTGAGAAGAATGATATTCCATCTGTTATCTGCTGCGTATATATCCCTCAGCATTTCCTCGATCATCAGCTTGGTCCTGCCATAAGGATTGGTGGCATGTGTCGGAAAATCTTCTCTGATGGGAACTGATTCAGGCTTTCCATAAACTGTGGCAGACGATGAGAAAATGATATTCCTGCAGCCCGCCTCATCCATGGCCTTTAACAGGACGAGAGTGCCTGTCAGGTTGTTGTCATAATATAATAAGGGCTTCTGAGTGGATTCACCAACTGCCTTGAGACCCGCAAAATGTATGACCGCATCGGGTTTTTCAGTTTCAAATATCTGAGCAAGCAGAGCGCCGTCCCTGATATCACCTTCATAAAAAGCAGGATTTACACCTGTGATCTGTGCTAGTCTTTCGAGTGACCTGGGTGAAGAATTAACAAGATTATCTATCACCACAGTCTCATGCCCTGCATTTATCAGTTCAACTACTGTGTGGCTGCCTATATAACCGGTGCCCCCTGTTACAAGGACCTTCATATATTATTTCCCTTCTGTTTTATTATCATATATTGATCATGACTCTGCCGCCGGAGTTTCTTCCTGGGTCTCCTCCGCCGAAGCACTCTCACTCTCGGCAGGTTCTGTTTCAGGTGATCTTTCTATTACAGCTGTGATAAATACTGTTTTGTTGCTGTCATAGATCTTGACGCCATCCGGCAGATACTCTTCCAGATTGATCTCCACGGTCACATTTCTGGTCGCACCGGAAATCTGCAGCTGAGTATTGGGTATCCTGATGGCTTCTATACCTTCCAGATCTTCCCATGCTCCGTTCAGGACCACTTTGTCAAACGAAGTACTGACCTCCTTCAGCTCATATCCATCTGCAGGAGTGCCCAGGGTATTGATGGCAATACCTACAGTTTTTGTATAGCTGGCTGCAAATGTCACCGTTATCTCATCCGGACTGATCGCTACATCATCTGCCATATCATCAGGGATCTCTATTCTGTTGCCCGAATAGCCTGCAAGTACAGGCGTGGCTCTTAAGGATGCACCGTCAGAAACATCGCCCAGATTGACCGTAGCCTCTACTCTGAAGATGGAATCCATGAGAGATACAGGCGCGGTAACACTGATCTCCTGAGGAGAGACAACAGTATCGTCAATTACCATGTTTTCGGGAAGCGTTCCAGCGTATATGACTTCCAGCGGAAGTGATCTGGTCACGATCTCATCCAATGTGAGCATCATGCTTCTGGTTCTTTGCTGGATATTCAGCTGAGCAGCATATTCAGCCTTTTCCGGCGCCAGTTCTATAGTTATAGGAATAGCCTGTTGAGCATGGAACAATTCCTCAAAATTGACAGTGGCTATAAAATCATTTTTTGTCAGATGAGATACGATGCTGCGTTTTCCTGTTACAACAACAGCAGCGGTATCGCCAGATTTAACTGTCCATTCATATTCACCTTCAATGGCCTCTTCATTGAGTTTCATAACAGGTATTCCCGAGATAGTAGTTGTGATCTGAGGATCCTGTATATTTACGATGACCAGCCACAGGATAAATGCAAATACCAGAGCCAGTATCTTGTAGCCGATATTATTGACCACCCACTTCTGAAGTATCTGTTTCAACTTCATTCTTTCTGGCTCCTTTCCTGATCTTTTCCCAGATGCTGCTGTCTATGGCGCTGCTCTGGAACTGCAGCAGACGGTTCTTCAGCGCCACAAAGCTGAGCTTCTCGAGCAGTTCTCCGCCCACAGCCAGTGACACATCACCGGTCTCTTCGGAAACGATGATGGTCAGTGCGTCCGTAACCTCACTCAGACCCAGTGCGGCTCTGTGCCTCGTTCCATACTGTTTGTTAAGTGTCAGATTGTCTGACATGGGCAGATAACAGGTTGCTGCTACTATCCTGTCATCTCTTATGATGACCGCTCCGTCATGAAGCGGTGTCTTGTTTTCAAAAATATTCAGCAGAAGCTGTCTGGAGATCTCTGAATCCAGCTTGATACCTGTATTTTCATACTCTCCAAGAGGGATATCCTTCTCAATGCAGATCAGCGCTCCGGTATGGGTATGTGACATGACCTTGACAGCCTCAATGATCTCATCGATGTTCCTGTCCGTGATCCTGTACTGATTCTTACTGATACCCAGGAAATTACGGAAGAACCTGCCCTTGCCCAGCTGCTCCAGTGCCCTTCTCAGTTCCGGCTGGAAGATGATGATCAATCCGATGATGCCCACATTGATGGTCTTGCTGGCCAGCCACAGGATCGTATCCAGCTGAAGTATAGCCGCGATCAGGACGATAGCAAGCAGGATAATGATTCCCTTAACGAGGGCCCATGCTCTGGTCTTCTTGAACCAGACCATGATCTCATAGAAAAGGAACGCAATTATGATCATCTCCAGGATGTCTGTCACTCTGACAGACGTAATGGAGAAGATCCTCTGAAGATATGAAACTATTGTATTCCACAAATTGCTCAATCTGTATCTTCCTTTCCTTCCGCTTCTTCAGCAGCCTCTTTGGCTCCTTCCGGTTCCATTAGTATGGCATTTCCTGCGTCTTTTCTGCTGCTGATCCTGGTCACACTGACTGTCTCTTTGTCAATCGTGATCTTGGGAACAGCTTTGACATAATAATAGTATTCGCTGTCTTCAAATTCCAGCATCTCACTTCTTGAGAAATCCAGAGGTGAGATAAACTTATCAGCCAGAACAGTAATGATAAGTGCCACAACCGTACCTATTATGATGGTCCTGAGGTTGGAAAATGAGATAGTGTTCAGGATCATTCTGACGATCAGCATAAGCACTACATACAGTCCGGCGCCAATAGCCGCGGCCATGTCTCTGGCATGGTTAAAGTTCAGCTTTCTCATATAGAATACAACCATGAAAACCAGTATGACTATCAGCGTTGATGAAAACAGTTCCTTATAATTGAACATACCGTTCAGATACATATTAGCTCTGGTAAACTCGCTGGCATCTGTATAACCCGCAATAACAGTCGCGTTGATGCTCAGATAATGGATGATAAAGTAAACCACATTACCTGCTATCACTGCTCCTATCGCATTCATCGGGGCAACGATACCCAGGATCAGCGGTATCACCGCCGGTATCCTGATGATATACAGCAGCGGGAACAGCATCAGGACGAATCCATATCTGCTGTCCAGTCTCAGAAAGCACAGGTAGATGATGGCGAATATGATCAGCATCACCACTCCTACACCTATCGACAGAGTCGCTGCTTCCAGGACCACATATACCGCCATGACCAACACCAGAAATCTGATACTGATGAAGGCGCAGACAACCGAAAAACCTATTATAAACCACAACTGTGACAATAATGTGTTAAACCCGATATTGCTCCTGATGGCAAAAAGAGTCAGGAAGCTGAATACAAGACGCAGGAAATAATTGCATATCATTTCGTGCTTTCTGTAAAAAGTCACTATGTGGTTTCTGATAGTCAGTATACTTTTCATTTATCAGCTATCTGAGTATTTTTCTTCAAAACATCATATTTGCTGAGACTGCTTCTGATATTTCTGTAACTTTTCCTGTCTGCACGGCTGATGATCTTCACATAGGCCCATACAAACAGTATCCCTATAATCGCTGCTGCAAGGATAATACCAACTGTAAGCAGCAGCCGGTCGCTGAAACTGATCAGACTGCCTATGCCTGCAGCATATGCAAGAACAAGGATGCACAGATAGCAGATGATGCCGCAGATGACCGTGGTCATCCTGCTCCTTACTATGCCCTTGCCCTCATTATCTGAGCGGAGCTTCAGAGCCTCTCTGCCCTTGCCCTGCTCATAGACCAGAAGTCTCGTATTCAGTTCGACCTTCTGTGTGTTCAGCATGATCTGTTATTTTGCGTATATCAGTCCGAGTATCCAGTTGGACAGTCTGCACGGGAGTATCTTCATGATCACGGCAAACAGTTTGTACTGCCCTCCGATCGCATACAGCGGTTTGACATGCTTCCTCAAAGCTATCTTCGCAATATATGCTCCTGCCCTGTCCGGTGACATGCCGTTCTGTTCGTCATGCTCCATGACCTGAACGCTTCTGGATATCCTTCCGCCATATTCCTCATCACCTATCACCGTCTTCTCTCTGGCTGCAGTGAATCCAGAGGCTATATCTCCCGGCTGTATGGCGCATACGCTCACTCCGTATGGTCTGATCTCATTGGCAAGCGCCATGGTGTAATCATTGATAGCAGCCTTGGATGCCGAATAAAATGCCTGGAACGGGATCGGTATGGGTCCTGCTACGGAACTGATATTGACTATCCTTCCGCATCCGGCCTTTCTCATATGTGTCAGGACTGCTTTTGTCACTCTGACTGTTCCGTAAAAATTCACATCCAGCTGCTTTATGGCATCTTCTGTATCGGTGAACTCTATGGCGCCTGAAATACCGAATCCGGCGCAGTTGACCAGAATATCTATGCTGCCTTCAGCTGAAAGGACTGTATCTACGGCATTCTGTACGGATATCTCATCTGTAACGTCACATCCTACATGTATTACAGCTCCGTTTTCCGCATCTCTGCGGCTGAACTCATACACCTTAACGCCGGCCTGCGCAAGATGTGATGCAACAGCCTTTCCGATACCGGAGGAGCCGCCTGTAACTATTGCTGTCTTCTGACTCATAGTTTTATATCAAACTCTTCTTCTCTGTGCATAACCTCTGCAATGATATCTGCTGCCTCATCCACTAGAGCTTCTGTATGTGAAGCCATCAGACTTGTACGCAGCAGGCACTCTCCGGGAGCACATGCAGGCGGAAGCACAGGATTGGTGTAAACTCCTGCCTCGTAGATCTGAGTATTCTTGATCAGAGTATTCTCAGGTGTATATGTATAGATCGGAACGATAGGAGTAGGCGCTTCGATGATCTTGACGTCTCTTTCCTTGAGGTTGTTCCTGAATCTGGCAGCTATGGCCTTGAGCTTTTCAGGAAGCTCGGGATGGCTCTCCAGATAACGCAGAGCTGCAAGCGCAACTGCAGTCTGTGCAGGAGGGATAGATGCAGCGAACATATACGGTCTGGATGTATGACGTACATAGTCAACGATCTTGGCATCAGCAGCCAGATATCCGCCCAGGGATGCCAGTGACTTGCTGAATGTACCCATATAGATATCAACCTTGTCTTCCAGTCCGAAATAGTTAGCGGTTCCTCTGCCGCCTTCTCCCAGAACTCCCAGTCCATGGGCATCGTCAACCATGACTCTGGCGCCGTACTTCTCTGCCAGTGCGCAGATCTCGGGAAGCTTTGCGATATCTCCGCCCATGGAGAATACACCGTCAGTTACGATCAGTGCTCCGCATTCTTCCGGAACTGCCTTCAACTGCTCTTCCAGATCAGCCATATCAGCATGTCTGTATCTCAGCATCCTGCCATATGACAGTCTGGCTGCATCATAGATGGATGCATGGTCTTCCCTATCCAGGATCACATAGTCATGTCTGGTCACCAGTGCACTGATGATACCCAGATTGGACATGAAACCTGTAGGGAATGTCATGGCAGCTTCCTTGCCCAGGAAATGTGCCAGCTCATCTTCCAGTTCATAATGCAGCTGCAGAGTGCCATTCAGGAATCTGGATCCGGAGCATCCTGTTCCGAGCTTTTCCATGGTCTTAATTCCCGCCTCGACGATCTCTGGCTGTACGGTCAGACCCAGATAATTGTTGGAGCCCAGCATGATACGGCGCTTGCCTTCCATGATAACTTCAACATCCTGTCTGGATTCAAGAGCACGGAAATAAGGATAGATCCCATTATCCCTTAACTTGTCCTGTAACTGCGGTTCATAGCATTTTGCAAAAAAATCTTTCATATTTAGTCATCTCCCTATATAAAAACCCAAAATATTATACATTGTAAGTGCATAATAGTCAAATCCCAGTTGGGCAGGAACATATAGACAGCATCGTTTCAATGCAGCGTGACGGTCACTCTTCCCAGTATCGCCGCCAACCATCCAAAGGCCAGGAAAGGTGCAAGAGGAAATGCCGTATCCCGCCTTTGCCGAGATCGGACCAGATATATGGCTATCGCGGCAATAAAGGCAGCAAGCAGTGCATACATGTTTTCAGTCCAGTCCAGATACAGACAGGACATGAATATCAGCAATATGTCCCCTCCCCCGAGCAGTTTCTTTTTCAGGATCTTCTCGCAGACAAGTGTGATCAGGGTGAGCGCCAGCATTGTCACGAAAGCTGCAGCCAGTCTGGTCAGAGCGTGCCAGAAGCTCACTCCGAATACAGGCGCAGCCGCACTTACAGCTGTTCCAAAAACGGTCAGCTGCGCTGGTATCCTGTGATATCTTATGTCATTAACT
>JAZUNG010000018.1:0-1987 GCA_045604025.1 Lachnospiraceae bacterium
CACTTGAATATATAGATATCGTTCCCGCCGCAGCAGCAGAAGATGTGGCTGATGCCATGGAATGATCAACCCCTGAAGAGAAGACGCAGGCCAGATCATATATTTTGAGAAACATATTGGAGTAATATAAAAAGGAGAACACATGAGCGCAGAAAAAAAATACTATGAGATCAAAAACACTTATATTCAGATGGGATTCGGCAAAGGCGGTGTCCTGTATGAGCCCCTCGATAAAGATGAACGTAGCAGGACAGCCATACTTGTAATGCATTCAGATGGTAACTATTATGGATTTATCCCCTGCCCTGAGCTGGCAAAGAGAGGCTTCACTGTCTTGGGAGCAAATGTACATAATTCAAAATCTCCCATGAACAGAAAACTGCAGGATGTTGGCTTTTATGCTGATTATCTTAAGAATCTTCCTGACATTGACAGAGTCATCCTGCTCGGACACAGCGGAGGAGCTACACTCATGAGCTGTTATCAGGCAGTCGCTGAAAACGGCGCTGCTGTTTTCCAGGATGAAGGCCGCATCTATAAAATGCCCGATATGGATCCTCTTACACCTGCAGAGGCTGTCATGCTCCTTGATACCAACTGGGGCAACGGCGTCATGAACATCCTGAGCGTCAATCCGATGATCATCGATGAAAATGATACAAATGTCCTTAACAAAGAGTTTGATCCGTATGACCCTGCTAACGGCTTCTCACCTGAAGGATCAACCTATTCTGAAGAGTTTGTTGCAAAATATAATAAAGCGCAGGAAGAGAGATTCAACCGCATCCGTGAAACCGCGCTGGCCAGAGCTGCGGCTCTTGATGCAGGCAAGGGTCTTTACGATGATGATGAACCCCTCATCATCCATGGCGGCACCCAGATCGCTCCAAATAACCGACTCTTCCCTCAGGATACCCGCTATCTGAACCATACTAAGGAAGCTTATGATCTGATCCATGCTGACGGTTCCATCACACATGAGATCGTCCGTACAAGAAGGCCTGCCAAGTTTACCAGGTCAGTTGATAGAAACTGTGGAATGTCATGCGAAGTGACAACTGTCCGTACATATGTTACCGGCAGCACTATCCGCAGCAACGGATACAGGATCACCGAGACAGAAGTACAGGGAATCGACTGGGATTCCGCATACAGCGCAACACCCGGAAACATCAAGCACATTTCCGCACCGATCCTTCTAATGGGAATGACCGGCGGATATGAGTTCCTGGCTTCCGAGATCGCTTATCAGAATGCATGCAAGACAAATGACAAGACTATCGCATTTGTAGAAGGTGCAACCCACAACTTCACTCCTGAAAAAGCAGCTGAGAAGTTCCCCGGTGAGTTCGGCGACACAGTCAAGAATACTTTCGACTTTGTAGCAGATTGGATCCTCGCCAGATTCTGATCCGATATCTTGCCAAAGAGCAAAAGAGACTGCCCTGTTCAGACAAGGCAGTCTCTTTTAATTCGCTTTTAAGTCAGTTATTTTATCAGGTCTTTTACCGCATTGTAATAGCTTTCTGTATCACCGTTGTTTTCCCTGGTCAGTACATATACTTTGCCGTCTTTAGCAGTAACGCTGATGTGTGTCCTGACTCCTGCGATCTCGAACAGCTCATACTTCCCATACAGGTCATTTTCATATGTCCCGTAATACAGATTCCTGTCCGTGGCCCCGCCTGCGCTCACCCCCCGGTCAAAGGATTTAAGGAGTTCCATGTTTTCTATGTCGTTATAATCTATGTCTATCGTATATCCTGCAGGTCCCTGGATAAGGATCCCCGTATCTGACGGCTTATAATAGACCATGTCCCTGTTACCCGTAGAGACCAGGGTATAAACTATGACTCCGACAAATATGACCCCGCACAGTATGTAATTTATCATTCTTGATCTTTCAATAAGTTTCATCTCTCATCTCCTGCTGCCGGAGGATACTCGTTGCAGAGCAGCCTGTACGGCGCTTCATCCTCCTCAATTT
>JAZUNG010000019.1:0-21514 GCA_045604025.1 Lachnospiraceae bacterium
CGTCCTGCATACAAGAATGTAGTCAAACACGCGAAGTATGTGCCTATCAAGAAGAGATAATGGATCTTTTTGAGTATGCCCATCAGAATAAACTGAAACAGGAAGCCCCTCTCGCCTATAGGATCAGGCCCAGGACTCTGGATGAAATAGTCGGACAGAAGCATATTCTGGATCCAAAGAGCCAGCTGTACAGGTCGATCAAGGCTGACCGGCTTTCTTCAGTTATTTTCTACGGGCCATCCGGTACAGGCAAGACCACTCTCGCCAGAGTGATCGCCAATACCACCTCTGCAGAGTTCAGACAGCTGAATGCTACCATCGCCGGCAAGAAGGATATGGTGGATGTGGTAGAGCAGGCCAAGGTGACCAGCGGAGCATATGGCAGAAAAACCATACTGTTCATAGACGAGATTCACCGCTTCAATAAGGCACAGCAGGATTATCTCCTGCCCTTCGTGGAGGATGGCACGGTCATACTGATCGGAGCCACCACGGAGAATCCTTATTTCGAGGTCAACCGTGCTCTGATATCCAGATCGCTGATATACGAACTGCATCCTCTGGATCAGGACGATATCAAGGTAATACTGAACAGGGCCATCACAGACAGAGAACGGGGCATGGGAGCATATAATGCTCGGATGGATGAGGATGCCCTGGATTTTATATCGGATTTTGCAGGCGGAGATGCCAGGGTGGCCCTCAATGCCATGGAGCTGGCCATACTGACCACGGCTCCGTCTGAAGACGGTATCATACATATCACCACTGAGATCATTTCTCAGTGCATACAGAGAAAGAACGTCCGTTATGACAAGGACGGAGACAACCATTACGACACCATTTCTGCTTTTATCAAGAGCATGAGGGGGTCTGATCCTGACGCGGTTGTTTATTATCTGGCCAAGATGATATATGCTGGCGAGGACGTGAACTTCATAGCCAGACGCATCATGATATGCGCCGCAGAGGATGTCGGAAATGCAGATCCCAGAGCTCTGGAGGTAGCTGTGGCTGCGCAGCAGGCCGTGCATGTCCTCGGTATGCCGGAAGCCAGGATACCTTTGGCGCAGGCGGCCATCTATGTGGCATGCGCTCCGAAGAGCAACGCTTCATACCTGGCCATAGACAAGGCTCTGGAGGTTGTAAGAACAACGAATATCAGGACGGTCCCTCCTCATCTGCAGGACGCGCATTACAAGGGCGCAGCAGAGCTGGGACACGGACTGGATTATAAATATGCCCATGACTTTCCGGAGCATTATGTGGAACAGCAGTATCTGCCGGATGAGCTGGTAGGGCATGTATTTTATGACCCGGGCGTACTGGGTTACGAGAAGTCAATGAAGGAGAGGCTGGAACGCCTCAGGAACAGAAATAAAGACGCAGGTACAGACAAGGGTTGAACGAGCTGATCTATGACGCCCTGATGCTCGGAAGGAACAAATTCGTAGCCAGAGAAGAATATCTGACCGCGAAGGGTGAAAAACAGCCGGTCTCATTCGAAGCACAGGAGCACAATCTATATCTGACAAACATCATGAGTGATACTTCTGGTATCATTCATATTAAGCTGCTCTGTGAAGGCTTTGCGGAGATAGAAGTATTTGCTGATGACGACTTTATCACTCTGGAACGCAAGGTCATTACCACCGATGATTTCACAGACGGTGAGTTTCCTCTTACATTTACGATCCTGGCAGAACGTCTGCATGACGGAAGGAATTTCGCCAGGATTGTTTTCCGTACTCCGGTATGCACATCTGAAACGCGTATCATCGTACACAATCAGCTGGTAGCTGCAGTATCAGACCAGAGCAGACGCAGGGCTATCTCATCTGTCTACAGGGATTATCTGGATCTAAGGCTGGGGAATCTTTTCCAGACTGAGTGGCAGGAACGCGCCATGAAGGCACTGTCTACTATCAACGGTTCAGAGAGAATGGATCTCTACCTGAGCCTGTACAAGGCTAATGTCCTGATCTCCATGGAGAGGTTCGAAGAGGCCCGGGATCTGATAGAATTCGTATCCGGACAGATCACGAAGCTCTCAGATCATGAATGGGACCTGATCAGCTACTATATGTATATCAGCAGCCTGTATGAGGCTGATGATGATGTGACCTTCAAGTCTCTCGAACTGGTCAGGGAATACTATGAACTGCACCCGTCATGGATCATACTGTGGATAATGATGTATATGGATCCCGAGCTGAACGTATCATCGAAAGAAATGATCGCCGATATGGAGGGCGAGTTCCTGCTCAGAGACTGCAACAGCCCGGCTATATACTATGAGGCAGCTGAAATCTACAGAAGAGAGCCCGAGCTGATCACCGAGCTGTCGGATTTCGCTCTTATGACTCTGTCATTTGCCGCAAGAGAGGACTTCCTGAATATCGAGATTGCTCTCAGACTGGCTGACCTGGTCTGGGAGACTGACGAATACCTGCTGGAGACATCCAATATCCAGGCAGCTATACGTATCCTTGAGGCGGCCTATAAGAAGTTTGACAGCCACCTGGTACTCAAGTCCCTGTGCAAGCTCCTGGTATGTGCGGACTGCAGGGATACCAGATATCACGGGTATTTTGTAGACGCTATCAGGTCATTCCTGGAGACCAGGGATCTGTACAACTACTTCGTTTATACATCTGACCAGAGCAGCTTTACAGAACTTCCTGAGGCTGTACTGGAGCATTTTGTGGGTATGG
Organism: Lachnospiraceae bacterium; assembly: GCA_045604025.1. Taxonomy (GTDB): domain Bacteria; phylum Bacillota; class Clostridia; order Lachnospirales; family Lachnospiraceae; genus RGIG5612. The sequence goes on from JAZUNG010000019.1 coordinate 2,715, forward strand.
AGTCTGTTCTGGGTGACTACAGGGCTTACTATTTCGCCAGTGTGATCTCGCACAAGGATATTTACAGCAGTTATTACGGAAAATACATTGGCAGCATAGCAAGATTTGCTGCAGAGAACATAGAAGCCGGCAGGATAGACCGATCACTGGCTGTCATTTATGCGGATCTGATGGACAGCGACCTGCTGTCAAAAGAGCTGTACCAGCGTATGACAGAACTGCTCTGTACCAAAGAGGTGCATACGGACAATCCCATGGTAGTCAGTGTGCTCGTATTCCACAGAGAGTTCAACGAGTATCAGGAGTCATATCTGGAACACGGCAGAGCATATGTGCGCGTATTTACATCCGACGCAGTTGTCCTGTTCAAGGATATCGCCGGCAATCTGTATTACAATATCTCCTGTGAGATCTCAGATCTGATCGACAGGGAAAAGTATATCAGAAAATGCATTCAGAACTCTCAGATCAGCAGGTATATGCTGGTGGGAGATAATTTTGAGAAGCTCAAGGAGATCAAGGAACTCTCAGAGATCCTGGAGTATCTGTTCCGCAACATAGGAAGCGGAAGCCTCAGGACATCATACGAGCAGAAGGTACTCAGGGATCTGATAGATCTGTACAGCAGCAGTTCTCCGGACAAAGAGGTCAGCGACCGTCTGATCAGTTTCATGCAATTTGAACTGGATGACTCTACACGCGGCAGGCTGATCGAGGTCATGATAGACCGCAAGATGTACAAGGAGGCCTTTCTTGAGATAGAGAAGAACGGATTTGCCGGGATATCGTCTGAGTACGCGGCATCCCTGGCTCATATGCTGGCAGAGCTCTCAGATTATGAAAAGGATCCCATGATGACCGAATTGTGCCGCAAGGCGTATGTGGATACTGAATTCGATCCGATCATATTCAAATACATGTGCAGGAACTTCGACGATGATATGGATGTACTCCTGTCCATGTACGACGAGGCTCATGAGCACAATGTATCAGATACGCTGATATGTGAACGCCTCCTGAGGGCAATGATCAGCCAGCACAGAAGCGTTAACCTGCGCGAAGAGATATTTAAGAGATATTTTGATGTCGGTGACGACAGGGAGCTGCTGGTCAGCTTTATGGAATTCGCGTCAGATCAGTGGCTGTATGAGAAGCAGGCCGGCGCAGAATTCATATTCACATACATTGAGCAGTATATTGAAGAAGAAAAGGAATTTCCTGACAGGGTCATCGTGGCATACCTGCTGCACGCTATGAACATAGAGCATCCTGAAACACGTACGCTGAGAGTAGTCGAAGGCAGGCTCAAAGACCTCGTAAGACGCAGCATCATGCTCGAGGAATTCAAGGCGTTCGGAAGGTATTTCAGGCTGCCTACCGTCCTTACCAATACATATATAGCAGAGACATTTGATTCCTCAAGGGAAGAGGATGAGGATGAGCCTGTGACCAGGGCCAATCTCTTTGCAGGAGCACCTGTCATCAGCTACGAGCTGAACCAGAGAGGCGGCAGCGTGAAGGCCAGTGAGGCCATGAAGGAGATAGTGGAAGGTATCTACTGCCATTACTTTACACTGTTCTATGGTGAGAGCGTCAGCTATACCATCGGAAACAGCCCGGCCACGGTTGTGACATACAATGATCTGCAGATAGTCAGAGACGGATCCAGATACTCTGAGATCAATGACATGATACAGCTTCTGTACAAGAGAGACGCCGATGCTCTCGAGGAAGCGATAGAGAATTATTACATCAAGAATGAACTGATAGACAGACTATTTTAGGATATGGAAAAACAGCCGCTTATCATAGGTCTCGACCTGACAAATGAATACTGCCAGGCATGTTATTACAATCTGCGTCACCAACGTCCCGAGTCGGTGATGACAGGTGCTGCCGTCATGCGCTACATGATCCCTGCAGTGCTGTGCTTCCATGAGGAGAGACAGGACTGGCTGATAGGTGAAGAAGCCATGCTCTATGCTGAGAGAAGTGGCACATATCTGTTCAGGGATCTCTTAAAGAACATGATGGACGGGGAGACCTGTGAGATCAACGGCGCCAGACATACCTATGACAGTCTGTTGGCAGTCTTCTTCGGCAAGCTCCTGGAACTGATACAGATCCATTCGGGCCTCACATCTGTTGAGAATATCACGGTGACAGTAAGAAATGTCAGCATGGAAGTCAGGAAGGCCGTTGAAAACGTATTCAATATCCTGCAGGTAGACCCTGACAAGGTCAGACTACTGAGCTATGCTGAGAGTTTCGCGTACTATGTACTGAACGAAGATGAAAATCTGTGGCAGGACGGTGCGGTACTGTTTGATTTCGATTATGACGGATTCTTTATCAAGCAGCTGACACTGGCAGGTACTCCGAAGAGACCGCTCCTGTATGTAAATGAGCACAACCGTTCCATGGATTTCTTTATAAAAGACCTGGCCAGTGAGATCCTGAGAAATGATCTGGATGCCAAACTGTCAGAGGCGTATGAGGATATCAACTTCTCCGGCCCTAAATGCAGCGTGTTCTTCACGGGATCCGGTTTTTCAGAACTCTGGTTTGTAAAGACACTGGAGCTGATATCTGCCAGCTGCAGAGTGTTCAAGGGGAACAATCTGTATGTCAAGGGAGCATGTCTGGCAGGCTATATCCGTGCATTTAAGGAAGGAAAGGATTATCCCATCATATGCAAGGGCAGGACCAGGGCTTCCATATCTCTGGTGAACAGATATCATGGAGAGATCACGGAAACAGAACTGTCCAGGGCTGCATGCGACTGGTATGAGGCTGGCTGCGTGAGGGATTTCATCCTGGATAATGATGCCAGCGCCGAGTTTATCATCACCTCGCTTGTGAGCAGAGAGAGGACCAGCATCATGTTTGACCTCAGCTCGTTCCCGGCCAGACCGCCTATGACGACGAGAGTAGAGGTGTCGGTCAGGTATCTGAACGAGGCAGAGTGTGAGATCAGGGTGACTGACAAGGGCTTCGGAGGATTCTTCGCGGGAAGCGGAGCGGAAGTTACAAAAAGACTGAATCTGGAGGGATATATCTGATGCTTCAGTGTTGTTCCGTACAGGCTAAAAATCCATACTATATCGGTGCCCTCGATATGAATGTATATACTCTCGAGGAGATCAACTACTTTGTATACAATCACATGAATCTTGTATACAGAGAATTCTTCTGCGAGCAGCTGTATGATTACATCGAGCATGACCTGGGTCAGGAAGAGCTGGCAGCTTCTTTGAGAGAAGTAGAAAGGTCCGGCGGACAGATACAGGATTTCATCACATGTCTTCTGAAGGGCAGCTGGTATTATTCGCCGGCAGATCTGTCAGCGGCAGCTCCCCTGATCACGAGCATCAACAACATGACGCGCGCGGAGAGGATGACTCTCGAGGCAGAGTCCATGCTCAGACAGAAGAGATATGAGTCTGCCCTGCATATATATTTCGATATACTCAACAACATGGATGAGGACGGTGAGAACAAGGGATTCTATGCCAGGATCGCATTCTCTATAGGCATCATTTACGCCCGTCTGTTCATGAGCCGCAATGCCAATTCATACTTCGCATACGCGTATGAGCTGTTCCCGGATCCGGTATATGCCAAGGCATGTGTATACATGAGTATCATAAACAATGACGATGAAGAACTCCTCAGAACCATCATCAAGTACAAGGTCTCTGATGATGCTCTGCAGACTATCAGAAAACGTATCGACAGCATCAGGAGCCAGATCAGAAAGAGCCCTGAGATGCAGCAGTATATGGACTCTGCAAGAAATGAGATCGGATTTGAAAATGTCGTGGCAAATTTCAAGCGGGAGTATTATACTATATTAAGTTAGGCATTTTTACAAAAATAAACCTGGAAAGAAGAAAACATGAAGGAACTGGCAAAGAATTACGATCCCAAGGAGATCGAACAGAGAATATATGACAACTGGCTTGAAAAGAAGTATTTTCATGCTGAGCCGAACCCGGACAAGAAACCATTTACCATCGTCATGCCGCCTCCGAATATCACCGGACAGCTGCACATGGGTCATGCCCTGAACAACACTCTGCAGGATATCGTCATCCGTGAGAAGAGGATGCAGGGCTATAACGCTCTGTGGCAGCCCGGATGTGATCACGCCTCTATCGCGACTGAGGTCAAGATCATCGAGCAGCTGAAGAAGGAAGGCATCTCCAAGGAGGACCTGGGAAGAGAGGGATTCCTGGAGAGAGCATGGAAGTGGAAGGAAGAGTATGGCGGACGTATCGTAAACCAGCTGAAACAGCTGGGATCTTCTGCTGACTGGGACCGCGAACGGTTTACCATGGACGAGGGCTGCTCTGATGCTGTTCTGGAGGTATTCGTAAGATACTATGAAAAAGGCCTGATCTACAAGGGAACCAAGATCATCAACTGGTGCCCGAAGTGTGAGACATCTGTCAGCGATGCGGAGGTAGAGCACAAGGATACAGCAGGCAAGTTCTGGCATATCAATTATCCTGTAAAGGGTGAAGATACATTCATCGAGATCGCAACTACCAGACCCGAGACCATGCTCGGAGATACCGCTGTAGTTGTTCATCCCGAAGATCCGAGATATCAGCAGTTTATAGGCAAGACCTGTATACTGCCCCTGGTCGGAAGAGAACTCCCGATCATCGCAGATGAGTATATCGACCTGGAGGTCGGAACAGGTGCCATGAAGGTTACCCCCGCGCACGACCCTAATGACTTCGAACTGGGCAGAAAGTACGGTCTCGAGGAGATCTGCGTATTTACTGATGACGGACACATCAATGAACTGGGCGGCGCATACTGTGGCATGACCACCATGGAAGCCAGAGACAGAATCGTAGAGGATCTGGAGGCTCAGGGCCTCCTGGTCAAGACCGTGGATCACGAGCATGCAGTAGGCTATCACGACAGATGCGGAACCATTATCGAGCCTATGATCAAGCAGCAGTGGTTCGTCAAGATGGACGAGCTCATCAAACCTGCTATCAAGGCAGTTGATGAGGGAGAAGTCAGACTGATCCCGAAGAGGATGGAGAAGCTCTATCACAACTGGACAGACAATATCCGTGACTGGTGTATCTCCAGACAGCTCTGGTGGGGACACAGGATACCTGCATATTACTGCGATGAATGCGGTGAGATGATAGTTGCCAAGGAAGAGCCTGGTGTCTGCCCGAAGTGTGGCTGCACGCATTTCACGCAGGACGAAGACTGCCTGGATACCTGGTTCTCATCGGCTCTGTGGCCTTTCAGCACACTGGGATGGCCGGATGACAATGAGGATGTAAAGCATTTCTATCCTACAGACCTGCTGATCACAGGATATGACATCATATTCTTCTGGGTCATCAGGATGATATTCTCAGGCTATGAGCTGATGGGAGAGAGACCTTACAAGGCAGTTCTCTTTACCGGTCTGGTCAGGGATGAGCTGGGACGCAAGATGAGCAAGTCTCTGGGCAATGGTATCGATCCGCTGGTAGTTATCGACCAGTACGGAGCCGACGCGCTCAGATTTACCCTGGCAACAGGCAATACGCCTGGCAATGACATGCGTTTCTATTATGAGCGTGTGGAAGCCAGCAGAAACTTTGCAAACAAGATCTGGAACGCATCCAGATTTATCATGATGAATATGCCTGAAGAAGGCGTGGGTACAGTAGATGCCGACCTTCTGACAGATGCAGATAAATGGATCCTGTCCAAGGCCAACAAGCTCACACAGGCTGTAACAGCCAATCTGGACAGATACGAGATAGGTCTGGCAGCAGACAAGCTTTATGAGTTTATCTGGGAAGAGTTCTGCGACTGGTATATCGAGATGGTCAAGCCTCGTCTGTATGGTGATGACAGCGAGGACAAGAAGGCTGCTCTGTGGACACTTCAGACGGTGCTTATGACAGCTCTGAAGCTCCTTCATCCTTATATGCCTTTCGTTACAGAAGAGATCTATACTACCATCCAGCCATTGATGAGCGCAGAATATCCGGAAGAGTCCATCATGATCTCTGCATGGCCTGTATATGATGAGAACAGGGTATTTGAAGATTCCGAAGAGGAGGTCGAGCTGATCAAGGAGGCCGTAAGAGGCATCCGTAACGGCAGAACGAACCTGGGTGTTCCTCTGTCCAAGAAGGCAGCAGTATATGTGGTCTCAGGATCTTCACATATAAGAGATATATTTGAGAAGGGAAAAGTATTCTTCCAGACACTGGGCAAGGCAACTGAAGTAAATATCCAGGATGGTATGACAGGCATAAAAGAAGATGCATTGTCAGTTCCGCTTGCAGATGTTACAATATATATCCCTCTTGAGGAACTGGTAGATATCTCCAAAGAGATCGAAAGACTGGAAGGCGAGGTAAAGCGTCTGACCGGTGAGATCGCGAGAGCTGACGGCATGCTGAACAATGAGAGATTCATCAGCAAAGCTCCGGAGGCCAAGATAGCTGAGGAGAGAGAGAAGAGAGAAAAGTATTCAAAGATGCTGGAGCAGGTAAAGAGCCAGCTGGAAAAGCTTAACGGGAGTATGTAATGATAAATTTTGATGAGGAAATCAAGAATTTTCATCCGAGTCTGGAAATAGATGATGTAGAGAAGGTCGCAAAGACTGAGAACGCACTTGAGGATCTTACTGATCTGATGCTTGAAGTAATGTACGGCTCAAAGAAACAGAAGTAAGAGGTACTCTTTAATGAAATGCTACAAGTGCGGCAGTTTTCTGTATGAGAACGACCACTGCGCAGAATGCGGCGCAGACGTCTCTATATACAAGAAGATCGTTAAAAAATCAAATGAAATGTATAACTGCGCCCTGAAGATGGCACGTGACAGGAACCTGTCAGGAGCCATAGAGTACCTTCAGGTCAGCGTCAGGATGTACAAAGCCAATATAAATGCCAGAAACCTGCTGGGTCTTATTTACGTGGAGACCGGAGAGTATGCAAAGGGTCTGGCACAGTGGGTCATCAGCAAGAGTCTGCAGAGTGAGAACAACATGGCAGATCATTTCCTGAACAAGCTGCAGAGCAGTCGTCAGGATCTGAACATGATGAATGTCACTATCCGCAAGTATAACAAGGCCATTGGATATGTTAAACAGGGCAATTACGATCTGGCCGAGATACAGCTGAAGAAGCTCTTAAATGACAATCCGAACATGGTCAAGGGGCATCAGCTTCTGGCCCTGCTGTTTATCAGAAAGAAGAAGTTCATCGAGGCCAGAAACGCCCTGAGGAAGGCACAGCGTATAGACCAGGGCGATCCGACCACTATCTCCTATATGGCCATGGTCGAAGAAGAGATCAAGGAAGAGGAGCAGGAGCTGTCACCTACAGAGCTTCGCAACAAGCGTATCTCGGAGAAGGCAGAAAGCGAGAACGAGCGCACTCCACTTAGCGGAGACGATGTGATCATCCCGAAGTCTTCTTACAGAGAGTACAATCCTGCCACCATGACTATCCTGCAGATCCTGATCGGTGTGGTCATAGGCGCGGCTATCATATTCTTCGTAGTCATGCCGGCCAAGACCCGGTCTGTCAGAGGCGAGTTCGCGGATGAGATACAGTCCCTGCACAACCAGATCGACGCCATGGAGAAGGCCAGCGAGGAAGCGGAGAACGCCAGGGAGATGGAAACTCCCGAACCGGAAAATCCCAGCTATGAGAGTCTGGTCATGGCTCAGATACGTATTAATGCCGAGGATTATCAGGGCGCGCTTGAAGAACTGGAGAAGGTGGATGTCGCTGAACTGAATTCAGAGCAGAAGAAGTATTACGACGAGATCAATACTCTGGCCAAGGACACCATCACATACAGTTATCTGAATGAAGGTATGGCTCTGTATGAGGCTGCGCTTCCAGAGGAGTCGGTGCCGCAGTTCACACAGGCGGCAGCCAGCCTTCAGAAGGCATATGATATGGGTGCCAGGAGTGCGACACTGCTGTATTACCTGGGCAGATCATATGACTATATGTCAGACGAATCCAATACTCTCAAGTATCTGAGGGAGTTCGTGACCGAATATCCGGATGATGAGAATGTAGAGGTTGCGAACCAGATCATCAACAGCTGGAACAGATGATCACAGATTGTAAATATATGCGTTAAGACCATCGCGGCAGTATGTCACAGTGACTTCGGAGTCCACAGTGAAGCTGCCGCGAGTTATATTATCAGCTTCTTTGAGGAATTTCCCGATCCTGTCATTTGCTATGATTACAGTACATACAGCTCTTTCAAGATATTCTTTTGACACCGTGCATGCTTCGAGCTGCATACACAGAGCGTCAAATCTGCTGATATCCTTATAATCACAGGAAAAAGAGACTTCTGTACCTTCTTCAACGGGAAGAAGTTTGCCCTCGCTTCCGTTTTCCAGAGCTGCCAGTCCTGCCGATGCCGAGGACGAATACGCCCTGACCAGTCCGCCTGTTCCCAGAAGAACACCGCCAAAGTATCTGGTCACAACGATCAGAGCGTTGCGGACATCTGATTCCAGCAGCACATTCAGTATGGGCTTTCCCGCGGTTCCGGAGGGCTCTTTGTCATCGCTGAAGCGCTGGATCTCATTGTTTCTGCCCAGCACGTAGGCATAGCAGTTATGGCGGGCATCCCAATATTTCTTCCGCATGGACTCAATGATCCTCAGAGCCTCGTCTTCTGAATGGATCTCACAGACAGTGGCTATGAAACGGGATTTTTTTTCAGTTATCTCTCCCTGGGCCGACCCAAGGACAGCTTTCATGCTCATAAACTGAGTTCACTTTCTTTTAACAATAAAAACACAATATTATCTTATCATTATATGGGCGTTTTCACAATGACAGTTGTTATTTTGACATGACGCTTTATTTGTTGTATACTACAAGGTGATTTTTTATGCAATCTCTGGCGGGACTGCCTGAAAAGGCAGCCGAAAGGAAGGCAATAAGTGGCGACACAGAAGAAAAGAAAAAAGAAAAAAAAGAAGAAAAGTATAGGTCTTAAGATCATCAAATACTTGCTTCTGATCATATTAGCAGCGGTCATCATAGTGGGAGGAGTTGTTCTGGGAGTGGCTCTGGGAGCGAAAAACTCAGCACCAGCCATCACAGAAGCAAATGTTTTACCTACAACATATCCTTCGGTCATCTATGATAGAAACGGCAAGGAGCAGATCCAGCTGTCATCCAGCGGTGAGAGAAGGACAGAGGCTGAGTGGGAGGAGATCCCTGAATCTCTCAGGTGGGCCTTTGTAGATCTGGAGGATGAGAGATATTACGATCACAACGGAATAGACCTCAGGGGTATCGTAAGAGCTGCGTATACCACTCTTACAACTGACCGTAAGGAAGGCGCGAGTACCATCACACAGCAGCTGATCAAGAACAATGTTTTCGAGACCAAGGGATACGAGCGCAGTACAGGATCCACTGTCAAGCGTAAGATCCAGGAGTGGTTCCTGGCTCTTGAACTCGAGAAGCAGATGAGTAAAAATGAGATACTGCTGAGATATCTCAATACCATCAATCTGGCAGCAGGCAACTATGGCGTCAGAGAGGCAGCCAGCTTCTATTTCGGAAAGGACGTTTCGGACCTGTCCATATCAGAGAGTGCGGTTATTGCTGCCATTACTCAGAATCCGAGTGCCAATAACCCTGCCAGATATCCGGAAAACAACAAGAAGCGTGCTACCAAATGCCTGGACAAGATGCTCGAGCTGGGCCATATATCACAGGCTGAATATGACGCTGCCGTCAAGGACAACGTTTATGCGCGTATAGTAGCAACTTCACAGTCCACAGCGGGCGGAAGTATCTATACATATTATCAGGATGTTACTATCCAGCAGGTTATCGATCATCTGATGGAGTACCTGGGATATACATATGCCCAGGCTTACAATGCGGTATTCTCGGGCGGTCTTTCCATATATTCCAACCAGGATCCGGCAGCCCAGACCATTATTGACAGAGAGATCAATGACGCTGACAACTATGTGAATATAGATACTACATATTCCATCAGCTGGGATCTGTCCCTTCTTCGTGCAGACGGAACTCCGGAGTACTTCAATCACAGACATATAAACAATTTCTTCAGGGAAATGTATGGTGATGAATGGTATCTGGATTTCGAGAGCAAGGAAGAGGCTGACAGAGTCATAGAAGAGTTCAAGAGAGCTACTATCAAAACCGGTGATAAGATCACATATGAAAATGTTATATACACACCACAGCCGCAGGCATCATTCTCACTGATCAACTATACTACCGGTGAGGTTATCGCCATCGGCGGCGGTCGTGGTGAAAAAGAGACCAGTATGTCTCTGAACAGAGCTACACAGACCACCAGACAGCCCGGTTCTACGTTCAAGATCGTATCTGCATTTGCACCCGCTCTGGATACCGGAGCATGTACACTGGCTACGGTTTTCGATGATGAGCCGTTTACTTATCCGGGACTGGACAAGGAAGTGAAGAACTGGTGGGGTGATTCATACAGAGGTCTCCATACCATCAGACATGGTATCAGAGATTCGATGAATATCGTTGCTGTTAAGACCCTGATGTATATAGGCGCCAGCACATGTCTTCCGTATCTGGAGAGTTTCGGATACAAGAGCATAGTGCCCGGAGATGCCGCTCTGTCTACTGCTATAGGCGGCGTGACCAACGGTGTAACCAATCTGGAGAACTGTGCTGCATTTGGCGCTATCGCCAATGACGGCGTATATAGAGAGCCCATGTTCTACAGCAAGGTTATTGCCAGGGACGGAACCGTTCTGCTCGACGCTGAGCAGGTACAGGATGTACATGAGGTTCTCAGTGTAGAAACTGCATCTCTCCTGACAGACGCTATGCAGGATGTTGTCAATTATGGAACTGGCGTTATGTGCGATATCGAATCCGCCCCTCTGGCAGGCAAGACCGGAACCACCAATGACTACAGAGATCTGTGGTTTGTTGGATATGTTCCCAACGGACTGTGTTCATGTATCTGGGTAGGTTATGACGAGAACATGTCAGTCAGTGCCAACAATGAGGCACAGAAGAGATTCTATTCGAAGATCATGGATCAGCTGGTCGTTCAGCAGGGTGCTGAAGGTGGATCGTTTGAGATCAAGGGAGATATCTCACTGGGTCTGATCTGCAACAAGTCAGGACGTGTCAGCAATGGTCTGTGCGATGAAGACCCTGAAGGAAGCACACTGTATGAGGAGTATTTCGCAGCAGGAACCTATCCATCCAGAGAGTGCTTCGTACATACCAAGGTCAAGATCTGCAAGGTTTCCGGCAAGCTGGCATCAGAGTTCTGTCCTGAAGATGACGTCACGGAAGTAGTCAGAAGGATCAGGGACGACCTGATAGAGGAGCCAGAACACAAGGGAACTACTCCCGACACTCAGTATGAGGTTCCGAAGGACCTGTGCGATGTCCATGATGAGACATTCACGACTACTCAGGAAACCACTGAGGAAGATACGACTGAGAAGACGACCAAGAAGAAGGACGAGGAAACCGAACCGGAAACCGAAAAGGAACCTGATACAGATGCTGAAGAGCCGGAAGGCGGCGAGAGCGAGGATGATACTGAGGAGTGATATCCTCAGCCGTAAACAGGCTGGAAGAATCTTCTGATCAGTATCGGATAGATACCAAACCCTACTGTCGAGGTGATGAGGCAGACGAAGAATCCTCCGAATACGTAGCCGGGGATCAGACTGAACAGAAGTGTCAGACCGATATAGAGGATGAGGAGTACGGCTAAGCCGCATGCAGCCTTGACCACCTGTTTCCAGAGTCTGTCACATCTGACCCGGAAATGAATAAAGTTTTCTTCGAAATACCATGCACCAAGCAGCCCCAAATAGATACCGATGTGGTTTATGATACCGCCGGTGCCTTCCAGGGTGATCACATCGTTGAAATACAGAGACAGGGTTACGATCACCAGTACAAAAACAGGTATCAGCTGCAGAAATGCAAAGATCCTGTACTGGGACGGGTCGAATAGTGTACCGTCAATGAATATATTGAAGGCTATGACTGCCATAGCGCCTATGACGATGGCTGCTACAGCACCCCAGATGGTGCACATACCCAGGTAAATATATGAGAAGACTGTCAGCATGACAGTCAGGACAGATAAGAATCTGACCAGAAAATGTTTGAAATTGGTGTAAATGCCTGCTGTGATACAGACGACATTAAAAATGCCGTTTGAAGGGAAAATATATCCATGCACATTGCTGCGTACTATATCCAGTGTGGTATAGGCTGGATCTGAGATCCAGGGCAGAGGTGCATGTACAGCGGCAACAATGATATTCAGCACAGAGCTGGCTGTAATAAAGGCAAAGAACAGTTTATAGGCTGTTTTCTTGCTGACACACCAGAAGATGACGCCCAGAGCGCACATAAAAATGATCTCTTCACCAGGTAAAGAGAAAAACAGTGCGATGATATTCAGTATGGGATGTCTGATCCCTTCGAGTGTATACAACAGAGCCATGATATAAAAAGGGTATCACACCGGTTAAAAATAAACAAGATTTACCTGATTATTAGCGCCTATGGCAAAAAGGATCCTTGTCGTCAGCCAGAGATACTGGCCGGAAAATGTAAAAATAACGGATATCTGTGAGGGACTGGTCCGAAGGGGCTTCAGAGTGGACGTGCTCTGTGGCCAGCCGAATTATCCTTTTGGACAGTTTTTTGAAGGCTATGGTACATTTGGCCACAGGATGGGAAAACACAGAGATGTCAGGATGTACAGGTCCATGGAGATCAAGAGAGACTCGGGATCGTCATTCAGGATCATGCTGAATTACCTGACGTTCCCGCTGGCGGGAAGAGCCAGACTCCGTAAACTGAAAAAGAACCGTTATGACGCTGTCATGGTCTATCAGACGTCACCTGTCATGCAGATGACCCTCGCAGAGAAGATAGCACGCAGGCAGCATATCCCGCTGGTGACATATGCAGTTGATATATGGCCTCAGAGCATATATGCGGAGCTGGATATTCAGAATACTATCCTGAGGAACATGTTCGAAAGGATATCTGCCAGACATTATCTGAGATCTGACAGTGTAATAGTCAGAAGTCCGCAGGAGGAGAAGCATTTTACCGGTACGCTTCATATGCACCCGAACAGGATATACTGTATCCCGCCTGGACAGGACTCCAGATTCGACAGTGAAGTCAGGGACATGGCTGTCATGGAGAAATATGCCGGCAGCTTCAATATTCTGATCACTGATAAACTGCTGAATAAACAGGATTACGACACGGTGTTCGAAGCAGGAAGGAAGCTGATAAATGCCGGAGTCGGCGATATCAGATTTATTGTTGCCGGAAGCGGCAGGCGCCTTACAGGACTCCGGAAGAAGGCAGACCGAATGGGCCTTCACGATATGTTCTTCTTTGAGGATATACGTGATGCTGACAGTATACCGAAGTTCTTTTATATATCCGCGGCATTCTTAAGCTGCAAAAAGATGGATGACGGGAGCGAGATACTGTTTCCTGAGATGTTCGCAGATTATATGTCGCAGGGCAAGCCTATCCTTTCAGCATCGGGAGGCATGGAAAAAAGCCTCGTCAGAGAGGCAGGATGTGGATATGTCAGTGATCCTGAGGATGCGGATGGACTGGCAGCGATCATTCTCAGACTGTATAAATGTCCGCTGGATGAGCTCAGGAAGATGGGAGAGAATGCGCTGGCCTATCATGCAGAGCATCTCGACAGAGAGAAGAACATTGACCAGATAGCAGATATCCTGCTGAAAACGGAAGATGATACAGATGATGGTTTTATCATAAACCAGAACACACACATTATCAGAACAGAAGATATTTAGGGGGAAGTTCACATGTTATTTTATGCTTTATGCTGCGTTTCTGTCATATTTCTGGCAGTAATGTTTTCTGCGATCTTCAGAAGAAGGTTTGAGGAGACAGCGGCACTTGCAGTTTTTACAGAGATATTGCTGCTTTATGCTGCAGGATTCCTGGGACAGCTGGCCATAGGGGCCATCGCGATCCTGGTCATCTCTGTTATAGCAATGATAGTCAGTGTGTGTATATGTCTGTCCGCGGCCAGGTTCAAAGAGCTGGCGGTAAATACATTTACTCTTGGATTTGTGGCATTTCTGATCCTTCTTGTACTGATCTACAGGATGACAGAGGGACTGACTGTTGATACTGCGGGCAGCGCAGGACCGGTAGTCGAGACGATCAGAAATATGCTGGAGCATAACAATTTCGCCAAAGTAGGGCTGTCATCAGTGGGCAAGATAGGCTATCAGCCTGGATACGCCCTGTTCGGATTCTTCTTTACTACACTTCAGGGATCATTTTCAGATGCAAATGTGCTGAGAGGCGCCAATATACTTCTGGCTGCTATGATCTTGCCTATCATGAGCCGTATGAAATGGAGGATCGGATATATCGGTATATTTGTTATTCCGGCCATGTATCTGCTTCCGTGGGTGGTATCTTCCAATATCACCATGTACAACGTTGTAAACCCTGATGCTGCCACAGCCATGGTGTTTGCATTCCTGCTGACCACATATATGTGCTGCGAGCAGAGCGGATATGTCTACTGGACACTGGGACTGGGCAGTGCGGTACTGTGCCTGCTGAGACCGGGTGCAGAGTTTATAGCGGCACTGATGCTGGTCATCGTGATCATAGATATCGCTGCTCTGGGATTCTTCGAGACCAGGGAACTGTTTGTAAGACCGGGCAGATGGATCTCCATGGTAGCTTATATCGCGCTTACTGCAGGAGCATTCCTGTCATGGTGGGTATATGCATTTGAACATGGAATCACCAGAGTATTCGACTGCATCTATATTACTGACGCAAGGGCAGAGAACTTCGAGAAGATCCTCTCACAGATCACATCTGCCGTAACAGGCAGTGGCACGACCTCCAACGGCCGCATCACATATCTGGTATGGATCATCATATTTGCCGTACTAGGCGGAGCCGCAGCTGCACTGGCTGACGGATTCTGGAACAGGATACGCGCAGGCATCCAGGCACTCATAGTGCTCGTTGGATTCGTTGCATACCTGTACATACTGGCATTTGCCTATACATATATCTTCCCTGTAGGCGTGGATATCACAGAGACTCTGGATATCTTCATGGCTGGATATATCATAGCTGCATTCATATTCTTCCTGAACTTCGTGATCCACAAGATCCTGGACAGATTCACGACCTGGGGCAGGCTTATAGTACTGGCTGTCGTAGCCCTGATCATAGTGGTCTCACCTGTTAAGGAGGCGTATGCAGTGATGCTGGAAGAAGTGATCAAAAATCCGCTGCAGTTCACTTTGTGATCAATTTAATTACACAAAAGTGACACATTTTCGGAATATCATCTGAAACAGATGGTGATCAGAAGATCACAAAGTGTTTCAGGAGGCTTTGAAGTAACAATGAGCGAAGAATTTGAGAAAAAAGACTATTCAGAAGAGAACAGAGAAACCGTAAACGAACAGCGTTCAGATGACCTGAACAGATATGAGTACAGGTACAACTATCAGGACACATCCAGATGGGAGTCTGATACCGAAAAATACAATTCCAGACCTGTACAGGTTAAAGAAGAAAAAAAGAAAAAGAAGAAATGGTGGATACCGGTAGTAATAGGCATGGCAGTACTTCTGGCAGCAATTACTGTCGGTACTATTTTTGGAGTAAGGGCTATAAGAAAATATGGAGAGGAGTCCGGACTGTCTGATCAGATCAGGAATGAGATCAGAGAAGAGCTGGAAGGGATCCAGAGCGAGATAGCAGATAAGGAAGAGGAGATCCAGAGTACTGCCAAAGTAGGAGAGGCCAGTCTGATCTCAGGAAATACATCCGGTGGCATCCTGCTCACTGACGTATCCGATGTTGTTGAGGAAGTAATGCCTGCAGTAGTTTCCATTACATCAAGAGAACTGGTCAGCAGCGGTTATTACTGGGGATTCTTCAACAGAGGCAGCCAGGGCAAGACCCAGGAGGTTGAAAGCGGTATCGGTTCAGGTACCATAGTCGGACAGAACGAGTCCGAGCTGCTGATCCTCACCAGCTATCATGTAGTAGAAGGCAGCTCCTCACTGTATGTCACATTCTGTGATGAAAGTGCTGTGGACGGATATATAAAGGCAGCCAGCGAGGCAGATGACATCGCAGTAGTTGCACTGAGACTGGAAGATATCTCCCAGGAAACACTGGACAGCATCAAGATCGCGTCTATCAATCATGAAGATATTTCCATCGGTGATGGTGTCATTGTTATCGGAAATGCCCTTGGATATGGACAGAGCGTAACTACCGGTATCGTCAGTGCGCTGGACAGGCAGATCACACTGGAAAACGGCAAGACCGTTACTGTTGTCCAGACAGATGCAGCCATCAACAATGGTAATTCAGGCGGATGCATGCTGAACTCAAACGGTGAGCTGATCGGTATCAGCGAGGCCAAGATCAGCAACAGCGCTGTTGAGGGTATGTGCTATGCCATCTCCATCAGAACATATTATGACAAGATCTCTGAAATGCTGGAGATGGATCCCGCCGAGAACGTAGAGATAGGACCCAAGAATGAAGAAGGCACAGAAGAGCTTGTACAGACAGCATTCCTAGGTATCAACGGATACGAGATCAACGAGCAGCTGGCCAGTGAATATGGCCTGAAGCAGGGCGTTTATATCATGAGCGTTATCTCAGGTACCGGAGCAGAGAAGGCAGGCCTTGAGCAGGGAGACATCATTACAGCGATCAACGGAACTCAGATATCGACCATGGCAGCGCTGAAATATGAGCTCGCTGCGCACAGTGTGGGCGATACGGTCAGACTGACCATCATGAAGAATACAAATAATGGCTATCAGGAGAAGCAGGTAGATGTGGTCCTGAGCGCCAACATAGGATAGGTTTTACATGACAGATATTAACAATTTTGATCACAATGAAGACAGAGAGAAGGTCTGCAGCGTCTGCCGCAGAAGCGAGAGCAGGGCAGGCAGGATGCTGAGAATGCCGGGCGGAACATTTATCTGCGCAGACTGTCTTCAGAAAATGCTTGATTCGTTTGAACAGTCAGGATTTGGACCATTTTCGGGCATGCCATTTGGTGGCATGCCCTTTGGTACTTTCCCGGGAGGACCCGGAAGTGAAGATTTTTCAGCAGGTCCTCCGAACATCGAGGACGGAAATGGTCCCGGATCTTTGGAAAATGTTCATCCCGGAGTGGAGATGCATCCTGGAAATGATGAACCGGGAGCACCTGTACCTGAAATAGAGCCTGACGGCAAGCCGTCACCCGGAAACGGAAAGAAGAAACCGGGTCCCAATATCGGCTTTATCAATCTGGCAGATCTGACCAGCGGATTGGGATTCAATATGAACCGCAGGCAGCAGGTCAAGAAGAGAGAGCCGGGTGAGAAGGGTGACCCTGTGATCAATCCGGACAAGGTGTTGCCGCCTCACAAACTGAAGGCCAAACTGGACGAGTATGTCATCGGGCAGGAACATGCCAAGAAGGTTATATCTGTCGCAGTATACAATCATTACAAGAGAGTACTGGCGGGTGGTCCCGACGCGGACGATGTGGATATAGAGAAGTCCAACGTCCTGATGATAGGACCTACAGGCAGCGGTAAGACACATATAGTCAGAACACTGGCGAGGATGCTGGATGTACCTCTGGCGATCACTGATGCGACCAGCCTGACCGAGGCAGGATATATCGGTGACGATATCGAGAGCGTACTGTCCAAGCTCCTGGCAGCAGCTGACAATGACGTGGACAAGGCCGAGGTCGGCATCGTATTTATAGACGAGATCGACAAGATCGCGAAGAAGACTTCCACCAGAGGGCGTGATGTCAGCGGTGAGTCGGTTCAGCAGGGACTCCTCAAGATGCTTGAAGGCAGCGAGGTTGAGGTACCTGTAGGCGCAACCAGCAAGAATGCGATGGTCCCTCTGACCACTATCAATACCAAGAATATCCTGTTCATCTGCGGCGGAGCGTTCCCGGATCTGGAGGATATCATCAAGGAACGTCTGACCCAGACCACATCCATCGGATTCATGGCGGATCTGAAGGATAAGTATGACAACGATGCTGATATCCTCAGCAAGGTTGAGACAGAAGACCTCAGGAAGTTCGGTATGATCCCTGAGTTCCTCGGAAGACTGCCCATAGTCTGCACGCTGCAGGCACTCACTACAGATATGCTGGTCCAGGTATTCAAGGAGCCCAAGAACGCTATCTTAAAGCAGTATCAGAAGCTTCTCGAGCTGGATGAGGTACAGCTGATATTTGAAGATGATGCACTGGCTGCACTGGCAGAGAGAGCCGCCAAGAAAGAGGCAGGAGCCAGAGGACTGCGCTCCATTATCGAGGAAGTCATGCTGGATATCATGTATGAGATACCGAAGGATGACAGTATCGGCAAGGTAACTATAACCAGAGATTATATCGAAAATCATGGCGCTCCCATCATCGAGATTCGCGGAAGCGAAAAACCGGTCAGACAGATAACGGCTGCTGAATAAGTATTCCGGCAAGGCGGCATCTGACCCACCACAGACTTGTAATTTGCGCTTGACAAATCGAGTCTGCCGGTTGTAATATATATCACGCTGACGTGTGCATTTAGCTCAGCTGGATAGAGCGTCTGGCTACGGACCAGAAGGTCGGGGGTTCGAATCCTCTAATGCACGCTTAACGAGAAGGGAGCTTCCCAAATGGGGGGCCGGTTTTTTTTTTTTCCCCAA
>JAZUNG010000020.1:0-11183 GCA_045604025.1 Lachnospiraceae bacterium
AGTTTTAAAAATGGTTTTTGAAGAAAGAGAAACAGTTATATAAGTGAATTTGATAAAAATATTGTTCCTGAAAAGTTGGACAGCGATGCTGAAGACTCTGTGGATGAAGCTGCTGTAGAAGCCACGGAAGTGGTTGAAGAAAACGCAGAACCGGCAGAGATACTTAGTGAAGCAGAAGAAAGTTTAGATGCAGCTGCTGAGGATATAGAAGAGTTCGAAGAAGAGCTGTCAGAAGAACTGACAGAGTCAGACGGAGACAGTGAACCGGAAGAAGAACCAGAAGAAGAGCTGGAAGAAGACGAGGAACTGGCTGAAATAGAAGTACAGCCTGAGAAGAAGAGACACCGCTGGACGTGGGTCACCACTCTGATAGTGGTTGTAGCGGCTATCCTGGTGCTGGCCATGATCGGATTCCTGGGTTACAAGGAGGGCTGGCTGGACAATCTGAAACCGAAGACAAAAGCCTCCTGCGAGATAGGCGATTACAGCAAGATCGAGGTAATGCAGTCCGAGGTCGAGATCACCGAAGAAATGGTTGACAATTTTGTAAGTACTCTGATGAGCGATTATCCGGACGAGGAATTTAATGATGCCTGGGTGCAGAAGTTTGCTGCAGATGTCCTTAAGAATGACATTAAGACGACAGATGAGTTCAGAGAGTACTGCCGTGATTATATGCACGATTTCATGCTGCATTCAGCTATGATGACGTACATGAGATCCATCACCGAGGTGAAGTCATATGATGAAGCCATCATGGAGGATCTGATGGAGTACTCCAGCGAGGGAGTTACATATTATGCAGCTCAGTATGGTGTTGATCCGGAGACTCTTGTTCAGCATTCAGGATTTGAATCGCTGGAGGCATATACCAGAAACGAGGCAGAGAATTACTCAAAATCCATCATGATGCTGGACAAGCTCATGAAGGAGAAGAAGCTCACATATACTGCTGAAGAAGTGGACGATGCCATGCTCATCTATATGCATATAAATGGCATGGGGACGATCTATACGCTTGAGGAGTTCAAAGAGCTGTCCGGTGAGACGTGGGTGTACCTGTTTGAGAACATTCAGTTCAAGTCGGGTCTGGTCATGTCAGCACTGGAAGATAATGTTGTATATCTGCAGGACGCTCCGGAATAAAAGAACAGACCGTGGCTTTCTGCATTCTCAAAGCGTGATACCGGGCAGGGAGATTTCCCTGCCCGATTTTGAATAAACGGATGATCCGCTGCACTTGATGACAGGAGAAGGAATCATGAAGATCAAAATGTTAATGGAAAACAAGTCTGTAAACCCGCTGCTCGCCTGCGCTCACGGGCTCAGCATGTATATTGAGACCGCGCATCATAAGATACTGATGGATGCCGGACCGGACAGCGGATTTGCAGTAAATGCCGAGGCACTGGGAGTTGATCTCAGTGAGATAGATACAGTGGTCCTGTCGCATGGACACTATGACCATGCAGGGGGTCTTGGTGAATTCATAAGGCAGAATGACCACGCCGTCATATATGCCGCAGGAGGTTATGACCTGCCTCACTATGATAAAAAAGGAGCGTATATCGGAGTTGAGCCTGTGCTGGCAGGACATCCCAGAATAAAGGTACTGGAAGATGACCTGAAGTTAGATGATGAGATAAGCATCCTGGGATTCAGAAATGAACAGCCGGTATATGATGCCGGGACCGCGGGGATGACCGAAGGCACAGTAGACGGATTCAGGAAAGTTTCACTGCACCCTGAGAGATTCATGCATGAACAGGACCTTCTGGTAACGGAAAACGGAAAGAGCGTACTGTTTTCCGGCTGCTCGCATAAAGGCATAGTTAATATTGCCAATTGGACAGAAAACTATGTGAAGAGGATAAATGATGGGCAGAACGTTTCCTCTGAACTCTGCGCGATAGTAGGCGGATTCCACCTGATGGGAGTTCAAAAGGAAGACTATGCAATACTGGAACAGGTCGCAGAGCTGCTGCTTAAAGTCCCTGTGACATACTACACCTGCCATTGTACAGGCGCTGACCAATATGAGTATATGAAACAGATCATGGGAGACTCCCTTAAGTACGCTGCTGTGGGAGATGAGATAAACATTTGAGTGATAAGGGTATCCTGAACAGAATATTTGAACCCAGGCAGCAGATAGCCACAGAACGCAAGCGTTTTGATAACCGCACTCTGTTTGCCCTGATCCTTCCGATAGTGATCGAGCAGTTCCTGGCACTGCTGGTAGGCATCGCGGATACATTCATGATCAGCTATGCAGGTGAGACGGCGGTATCCGGTGTGGCACTGGTCACTCAGCTGGACAATGTATTTATCGTGATCTTCTCTGCCATGGCCACGGGCGGCAGCGTTATCATCAGCCAGTATGTAGGTATCCGGGATAAAGAGATGGGAAGCCGGGCTGCGAGTCAGCTACTCATGATCATCTCCCTGATAGCGGTCACCAT
Source organism: Lachnospiraceae bacterium (assembly GCA_045604025.1). Lineage (GTDB taxonomy): Bacteria > Bacillota > Clostridia > Lachnospirales > Lachnospiraceae > RGIG5612. The sequence goes on from JAZUNG010000020.1 coordinate 2,463, forward strand.
AGCTGCACTGATCTTTATACTGGGCGATCAGCTCTTTACGCTGCTATTCGGCGGAGTAGAACAGGGTGTATATGATGCCGGTGTTCTGTATCTGAAGATATGTGCCAGCTCGTTCCTGTTCCTGGGTATCTATAACGCATGCGCAGGAGCGTACCGCAGCATGGGTGATACCCGGAGTGTCATGCGCGTGGCGATCGTCATGAACATCATCAATATCGGCGGAAATGCGATAGGCGTATTCCTGCTCCACGCAGGCGTTGCGGGAGTTGCGGTCCCTTCGCTGATAGCCAGGATATTTGCGGCTGTCGTGATGCTGACCAAGGTTACCAGGCCAGACTCGTTCATCAGGATCAGGCTCAGAGAGGTATTTCACTGGAACGGAGCCATGATCAGACGTATCTTCCGTATCGCTATACCGGGCAGCGTGGAAAATGGTCTCTTCATGCTGGCCAAGCTGGTCATCAGTTCCGAGGTTGCCACATTTGGCACGGCACAGATCGCTGCCTACGGTGTATCGCAGAGTTTCTGGTCCATGTCAGCCCTGTTCTGCCTGGCTATGGGACCTGCGTTCATCACGGTGATAGGTCAGTACATGGGAGCAGGCGATGTGGAAGGAGCTGAGTACTATATGAAGAAGCTCCTCAGGATCACGTTTGTCGGGGCTATTGCCTGGAACGCGTTCTTCTATGGTGTCATGTCACTGATGCTGATGGGCTACAATCTGAGCAGCGAGGCTGCACATTATGTGATGATCCTGGTGCTGATACACAATGTGTTCAACGGCCTCTTCTGTCCGATCAGTTTCGCCCTGTCCAATGGCCTACGCGCTTCGGGCGATGCTAAGTACAGCATGTACGCTACGGTCGCTTCCTCGGTGGTCATCAGGACTGCGCTGTCACTGTTCCTGGGCATGACACTGCATCTGGGCGTGGTCGGTGTAGCTATGGCCATGGTGTGTGACTGGCTGAGCAAAGCCATCTTCATATGGATCAGATACAGGAGCGGCAAATGGAAGAACTTCAAAGTGATCTGATGACATGCTGCAAGGGGCGATCGTCTTTTCCTGCGCTTATACCGTATGCATAAAAATATATCGGTAATCTGCTGTATTTTGGAGAAAAAACGCATTGAAAAACAACGCTGATTCATAGATAATTAGATGTGCTGGGAGGAGGGCCTTCCGGCACGGAGTTTTCTTAATATCTGAATTTTTTTTGGAGGTAACCATATATGAAAAAAAGATTAGAGATCGTCAGTGTTACAGGGCGTCAGATCATTGACTCCAGAGGCAATCCGACAGTTGAGGCAGAGGTTCTGCTGAACGATGGAACCGTGGGCAGAGGCACCGCTCCTTCAGGCGCTTCTACCGGTGAGTTTGAGGCACTCGAGCTTCGTGACGGTGACAAGAGCCGTTTCGGTGGCAAGGGCGTGACCAAGGCTGTCTGGAACATCAACACTGTCATCAACGATGCTATAAAGGGAATGGATCCTCAGGATGTCTACGCTGTAGATGCAGCTATGATCAAGGCTGATGGAACACCCGACAAGTCCAATCTGGGCGCAAATGCTATCCTGGCGGTTTCGATCGCCAGCGCAAGAGCTGCAGCTGAGGCTCTGGGCGTATCATTCTATCGTTTCCTGGGCGGCGCAAATGCCAACCGTCTGCCCGTTCCCATGATGAATATCCTGAACGGCGGAGCTCACGCTACCAACAGCGTAGACATCCAGGAGTTTATGATCATGCCTGTAGGTGCTCCTTCATTCTCAGAGGGCCTCAGATGGTGCACAGAGGTATTCCATGCACTGCAGAAGAACCTGAAGGCACAGGGTCTGTCAACAGGCGTAGGCGATGAGGGTGGTTTCGCTCCCGATATCGATACAGCAGAGCAGATCTTTGATTCTCTTATGCAGGCTGTTAAGGATGCAGGCTATGAGCCCGGAACAGATTTCGTATTTGCCATGGATGCAGCTGCTTCCGAGTGGAAGGACAGCAAGAAGGGCGAGTATGTTCAGCCCAAGAGCGGCCTGAAGTTCACATCAGCTGAGCTGGTTGAGTACTGGGAGAAGCTGATCGACAAGTATCCTATCATGTCCATCGAGGATGGCCTGGATGAGGAAGACTGGGAAGGCTGGAAGCTGCTTACAGATCGTCTGGGCGGACGTATCCAGCTGGTTGGTGACGACCTGTTCGTTACCAATACCGAGCGTCTGGCCAAAGGTATCGCAGGCGGCTGCGCAAACTCTATCCTGATCAAGCTGAACCAGATCGGTTCCGTATCTGAGACATTTGAGGCTATCAAAATGGCTCAGGAGGCTGGATATACAGCTGTAACATCTCACAGATCAGGTGAGACAGAAGACACTACTATCGCTGACCTGGCAGTAGCACTGAATACATGCCAGATCAAGACCGGTGCTCCGAGCCGCAGCGAGCGTGTTGCCAAGTACAACCAGCTGCTCCGCATCGAGCAGGAACTGGGCGACGCCGCTGTTTATCCCGGCATGAAGTGCTTCAGAAAATAAATGAGAGTTGTTGATAGTAAATTAATGTTATGTTAGAGCATTGACAATAATTGAATTGTTTCAACTTATCAAACAGATATTTGTATTTTGACCGGCTGTCTGCAAAGGACAGCCGGTTATGCATTTGATCGTGTATACGGATCATGCTAAAGTCTATCTGCATAAAACCAGATATGTATTTGATCGTATATATGATATGTATATATGGATCATCCATACAGGATTTTTCGAATCGTCCGCAGTCTTGTATCTCGGTGCTGATTAAAGCGTTCCCTGCGAGCCTGCATATTAAGTGATCTTCGGATCAGGAAAAAGATCCTATCAATTTCCGAGAGCGAACGGAGCTGATCAGAGGTTAAACTGATCACTTTATATCCGGTCAGGGTCAGCGCGTTGAATCTGGCTTTATCACGGGCATGCTGGTCTATACTCAGATGTGTCGCGTTGCTGTCGTATTCAACGTCTGTCATGTGCTCTGGCCAGACCAGATCTCCAAGACAGGTCTTTCTTTTAAGTATTTCAGCACCATCTGCTGATAATGTGATCTCAAAGTTCAGATGCGGTTTGTACAACGCATACCCTCCATAATGTATCGGTAGGCATGATATAGTCGCAAGTTTGCTCTCCATAGGAGAGTTGGAGCGGTCCGACGCATATTTGATCGCTATCCTGGCTTTTTTGATCCCGGGGAAGTCACCGGCTTTTTTCAGAAAGCTTTCTATGGCAGAAACAGAAGTGATCTGTTCTCTGCTGTACTGACCATATTCTTCGTCTTTATCAAGAATAAAAATAGAACACAGATTGCAAGCCAAAAGAACCAGCTCGGGTATAGTATGAGTTGTGGCTGCCTGCAGAAAGCACATTTCCGGACTGACTATCACTACTGCATCATCAAGCAGAATAAAGCTGTTTTTTGGAAAATGTCCAGATCCAACATGACAGGTAAACAGACTTCCCTGATGGCGCATAGATGCTTGTGGGACCATAATATGAACAGGTTTAGTAAGATCATTATTTCTGATAAATGCTGTAAGACAGTCTTTCTCTATAGACGTCGAAGTATTCTTGCTGTCTGAAATATAAGGCATAGAGACATAGCTGGGATTTTTCAGACTGCTGCAGTGAAGCCAATATTCAAGCGCACTTGAACCGACAATAGGAGCGTACATGGCAATGTCCTTTCTTTATGGGGTTTGCGTTGCAGAGCTGCAACTGAGACGAATAGATAATAACATAAAGATGTATTATATTCAAATATTTAATAGTATTTAATACAAATTATTGATGGTCATATCATAAGGTTTCAGATGGTTGCATCATCTGGATATAATAGTTTCTTTCTTCCAATAGTTCCAGGCATGCCCAGTAGAAAGGCGACAGTTTTCCAATAACTCCAACTATGACCAGTATGATAGTGTTGTTCTTCCATTTGCTCCGGAAATGATCAATATAAGAAGGCTGATTTTCCAAAAACTTCAGCAATGACCAGGCATATATCTTTATGAATGGTCATCACCGAAGTTTTTGGAAAAGGTAAAAATGAAAACCGGTCATAGCTGAAGATATTGGAAATTATAAAATGCAATTATGGTCATAGGTGGAGATAATGGAAAGAAGGCCAGGAATAATTGGTCATAAGCGGTGATTCTGGAAATAGCAAGATCACAATCTGCTCACTGTTATGTGACCTCTCCCACCAGCTGCTTACTGCGCAGCCGGTTTTTTAATGCTCCGGGGTTGACAAATGATAAAAACAAGATATAATCTTAACTGTACTATTTCACATAGTACAGTTGAAAGTTTTAAGTATCATAAAAAACGGAATACTATTAACAGCTTCAGAGCAGTGATGACTGAGAAAAAGTTAGCATCAGTAAAAGGAGAACAGAGTGTTTTCGATTGATAATATGTCCAGGGTGCCTGTGTATGAGCAGATCGTGGACCAGGTGGAGAAATATATAGTGGCAGGCCTTCTGAAGGCGGGCGACCAGATGCCGTCCGTCAGAGGACTGTCTGTGGATCTGTCAGTAAACCCGAACACCATTCAGAAAGCTTTTTCTGAGCTCGACCGGAGAGGACTGATCATGTCAGTCCCAGGAAGGGGCAGTTTTATCAGCAATGATGCGATAGATATCCTTCATGCCAGGAGCAGGGGGAAGACTGACGAGTTCATTGCGATGGCCAGACGCCTGTATATGGCAGGAGTCAGCGAGGATGAGCTGAAGAGACTGATAGAACAGGCGGTCCGCACAGTGACTGACGATCACAACTGATACAGGAAAAACGCGCATTGTTGTAGAATACAACGGCTCCTGATCAATAAGGCAGAAACTTACGATACTAAGTAGACAGGGCAATCATTTACAGGAGGGAACAGAAAATGATCGAAGTAAAAGGTCTGACCAGGAGATTTGGCAGATTTACAGCATTGGATGGTATCAGCTGTACGATCGCAGACAACTGCATATACGGTCTGGTAGGATCGAACGGAGCGGGCAAGTCCACGCTCCTGCGTATCCTGGCAGGCGTATATAAGGCGGATGCAGGTACAGTTACTATAGACGGACAGAGGATCTGGGAAAATCCCGAGGCGAAGTCAAGGATCGCATATGTTTCGGACGAATTGTTCTATCTGCCCGGTGCAAATATGAAGGCCATGGCAGATATGTATGGCAGCCTGTATGCCCGATTTGATAAAGAGAAGTTCAGAAAACTGGCAGATGAGCTGGGCTTGGATACAGCGAAGAGCCTGAATACATTTTCCAAGGGCATGCGCAGACAGAGCCTGACGATACTGGCGCTGGCAACGGATCCTGACTATATATACTTTGACGAGACATTTGACGGACTGGACCCGGTGGTAAGGAATTTCATCAAGCGCCTGATAGTAGAGGAAATGAATTCGCGAGGGGCTACAGCGATCATCACCAGCCACTCTCTCAGGGAGCTGGAAGACACCTGCGATCAGCTGGCACTGCTGCATAAAGGCGGCCTGGTCCTGGAAAGCGACATAGGCAAGGTCAAGACCAGCCGCATCAAGGTGCAGGTCGGATTTACACACGATTTCAGCGAGGCTGATTTTGCGGGGTTGGACATCACTCTGTTCAGAAAGAGCGGCTCTGTAGCCAATATGATCATCAGCGGCGACAAGGCCGAGACCGTGGCGCAGCTTGAAGCCATGAACCCGGTCATCCTGGATGTGCTGCCTCTGTCGTTGGAGGAGGTATTTACCTACGAAATGCAGGCGCTGGGATATACATTTGACATAAGCAAAGAAGAGCTGCCATTTGCATATGGCACTCCGGAGCAGCAGCATACAGAGAGACAGGAAACCAGGGAATTTACGGTAACCAGAGAATATATCGGTACACCGGAAAACACCCAGACACCTGCAGAGAGCGATGAAAGAGGAGGTGAGCAGTAATGAATAAGCAGATCATATCACGAGGACTCTACGTTGAAGGCCTCAGAAAGATCAAGATACCCGCTATCATATTTGCCGCTCTTGTATTCATGTCACAGGTCGTCATGCCTGTGGTTCAGACTGCGCTTAGTGGTGGTTATATGCAGAATGTGGTGCTGGATGTGCAGGACATCATGGGACCGCTGGCTATAGTGCCGTCGATCATGACTCCGATCCTGACGCTGGTGGCATTCTATGCATTCAATAAAAGAAGCTCATCTGATTTTTATCAGGCGCTTCCGTACACCAGAACATGTATTTTCTGCAGCTGGTCACTGTCGGTCCTGACAGTTGCCGTGGGCCTGATCGTGACGGGCGGAGCGCTGGGATATGTTTCCAGGATCATCTTCCCGGGCAGATTTGCAGTGAGCCTGGCAGGTATGGGAACATTGCTCCTGGTATACCTGGGGACTATGCTCTTTACCATGGGCTGCGTTCTGATATCCATGAGCGTAACCGGTACCTTTATCGCCAATATGGTATGCGCTCTGCTGCTAATGTTCCTGCCCAGGGTAATACTGGTGATCGTCCGCAGTGAGATCCTGCAGAATACACCGGTGCTGAACAACGCGTACTTCCTGCCATGGATGGCTATAGACTATAACGTATTCCTGCCATGCCTGGCTCTGGGACTGCTCGGAGCACTCGGAGCAGGCGATTATATCTTCGGAGCAAATGGCCTGTTTGACTTTATAAATGCAGGTCCCATCATATTTACGATCGTGCTGGGTCTGGTCTATCTGGTCATTGCCTGGATACTGTTCAGGATCAGAAAGAGTGAGACCGCAACGCAGAGTGCATCCAGTCGTATGGTGCAGCATGTGATCAGGATAGCCCTGACACTGGCTGTCTCACTGCTGGGCACATATCTGCTGATCGACAGCAGGTTGAATGTGCTGGCCATAGCAATATATTTCATAGCATTGATAGTGTTCTTTGCCTATGAGATCATCACGACGCGCAAGTGGTTCAACCTGGTCAAAGCTCTGCCGACACTGCTGATCATCATCATTTTGAACGCAGGCGTCTGGGGAGCGGCCCAGATGTGCAGCCGCGCCATCATAAACAATGAGCTGAAGCCGGAGGATATCCGATTTGTTCAGGTGTACAATACCAGCTCGGGATATATGAACAAGAAGTGCAATGATATCAGGATACGTGATAATGACACTGTCAATAAGGTGGTCGCAGACGCGCTGAACAGAGATCTGCAGCTCCTCAGGGACGATCAGTATTACAACAGGGAGTATGACAGAGTACCTACAGAGACCGGAACATACAGTACAGAATATCTTGAGGGTAGAACTATTGCTATAAATACAGGCGGCAGCACGTATTACAGATATATCAGATTTACTGAATCACAGAGCAATACTCTGTTCAGTGAACTGTCTCAGACAGAAGAATTCAGAAATGCATATATGGAAATCCCTGAAGCCGTACCGGACAGCATAATTCTGAGTTTCGCTGATCAGACAGACCGTTATCAGGTAGGCCCGGCAAGTGCTCCTGTGGGAGATCCCGGTTTTACCAGAAACGATGGTCTGCAGCTGCTGGAGAGCCTGAGAAGTGAAGTGCAGAAGATAGGATTTAAAAACTGGTATGACAATATGTCACAGGGATTCATAACCCAGGATGAGTTTATTAGACTTCAGTTCACCACAGCAGATGCCAGCCATGACATAGTAAATATTCCTCTGACCAGAGAGTATACACCCGATACATATGCAAAAGCGCTGGCGCTGATCAGTGTGAAGCAGCAAACGACTGGGAATATTTCCATGCTTTATAAGCTGATCGATCATATTCAGAAAGAAGAGGGAAATGATGCGGAGGTCGATGGGTATTATTTCGAGGTGATGATCTATGCTGACGATCAGCATGGTGAACCTCAGACGACGATCTTGTTCACATCATATGATGCCCCGGAGAACAGACAGGACATACTGTCGCTGATCGAGGGCACTGTGGCATATGATGTAGGTCCTATGCCTGGCAGGACCATGCTGGTCAGGTGGGAATACTGGGGACCGGGTTTTATTTCCGGATCGTCTGCAGCCTCGTATGAATATACTTCTTACGGCGGAGATGCATTGCTTGCGGTTCCGGCAGACTATATGGATTATGTAAACAACGGAGAATGATCACTGGTAATACTTCCATTTAATACAGGGATGACCAAAATATAACTGAGACCTTTCTAAAACTTTCGGTAATGACCAGGTTGATAGTATTTCGTTTCCAAATACTTCGGTGGTGACCAGGTTGATCGTGTTGCTTTTCCAAAAGCTCCGCCAATGACCAATGTAAACTAGTATAATTTCCAATTACTTCGGCTATGACCAACGTTACATGAAATAATGTGGTCATGACCGAAGTTTTTGGAAAAAGGAAGGGCATAATGTGGTCATGACCGAAGTTTTTGGAAAAATCTATAGTTCGAATTGGTCAGCCGCGAAATAAATGGAAAAATAATTATAAACAAAACAATTTTTAGGGCATTTTAAATAGAATATAAAAAATATTGACAAAAGATGTCATTTCTAATACAATAAAAGTCCAGTAATGATTATTATTTAATAAAAGGGGGGGGTGACATACATTGAAATATCTTAGAATATTATTATCTATCATTGTATTAGCGATATTTGTTTCGTATGTACATTGTGACACATTTGCATGGAAAGGCAATACTTATTATGAACACCATGAAAGTTGGCCACTAGGATTATACC
>JAZUNG010000021.1:0-3766 GCA_045604025.1 Lachnospiraceae bacterium
AAGCTGCTGACTGCCAATGCAGCCTATAACGAAGCGAAGGATTCATACAACGATATCCGCAGCATGTTTATTCACGAGCCCACTACAAAGGCTCAGGGGGATCCCACGGATAAAACAGGCGGTGAATCTGAAACCCCTGACCCTGATGAGCCGACTGACGGATTCGTCTGGGATTATTCCCTGCTCCTGAATATCAATCCTGAAGCAATAGGCTATATCCGTATGCGCGGAGGCGGGGACAATATCATCGACTATCCGGTAGTCCAGCATTCAGACAATGATTATTATCTGGACAGGCTGTTTGACGGAACATACAACAATGCCGGTGCTATCTTTATGGATGCCTATGCGGAAAATGGTTTCGATTCACGTTATGCGATCATCTACGGCCATAATATGAGATCAGGCAGCCGTATGTTCAGCTGCCTTAAGAATTATCAGGATGCGGCGTATTTTGCCGAGCATCCCGAGATCGATATATATGCCGGTGAGAAACACTACGTCTACAAGGTCTTTGCGCAGTTCCGCACCTCCACCGACAGTTTTGTTTATCGTGATATCTATCCGGACGATGAAACGTTCATGAGTATGATCAGTCAGGCACTGTCTGCATCTGCCATTGACGCAGGTCTGCCTGCGGATTACTTCTCTCCCGATTCACACGTCCTCACACTGTCCACATGTCTGGATCAGTATGACGCCAATTACAGGTATGTAGTCCTGCTGGTCAGAGACCGTGAGGTCATCAGGCACTAATTTCTGAAATCTTCAGCCAGTTTTACAAAGAATGGTATAGCGCGTTCTATTCTTTCTCTTGCCACGCAGTATGCTATGCGGACATACCCCGAACAGCAGAATGCTGAGCCGGGTGAGATCAGTATATGATACTTGTTCTTGGCATATGCTGCGAATTCCCTGTCATCTTCTATCGGAGTCTTTACAAATACATAGAAGGCTCCTTCGGGATTGACATACTCAAACCCCGCCCTGTCCAGACCTTCCAGGAGTATCCTTCTGTTCTCCGCATATTCGTTGATGTCTGTCCTCTTGTCCAGGACCTTGACTATGGCCTTCTGCTGAAGCGATGGCGCGTTTACACATCCCAGTACACGTACCGCGATCGCCAGGGCAGCGTCTATGCGTTCCACCTCATCCGCCTCAGGGGACACTGCCAGATAGCCTATGCGCTCACCGGGAACAGACAGAGACTTGCTGTAGGAATAAGCCACCATGGTATTCTTATAGAACGCTCCGACATTCGGGACTTCGCTTCCGTCGTATACCAGCTCCCTGTAGGGCTCATCAGAGATCAGATAAATGGCATGACCGTACCTGCTCTGGGCTTTCTCCAGGACCGTGGCGACCTTTTTGATACTATCCTCGCCATAGATCACACCGGTAGGGTTGTTGGGATTATTGATGATGACCGCCTTGGTCCTTTCTGTAATGACTGCAGCGAATGCGTCAGGGTCCGGAAGAAATGTGGGCGGATTGGCAGGCACCACTACACACTCTGCTCCGAAATTGGCGATATAATTGCGGTATTCCAGGAAATATGGAGCGAATACGACCACCTCATCACCCGGGTCCGTCAGCACCTTCATGGCTGCCACGATGGCATTGGCCGCACCAACCGTCATGGTAATATTCTCCCATTTGTAATGGCTGCCGAATCTTTTATTCAGATCGTCCGCTATGGCCTGCCGGGTCTCTTCATATCCTGCATTGCTCATATAGCTGTGAAGAGCGAATGGATCATTTTCATCAACAACCTGCTTCAGGGCCTCGTTGAATTCGGGTGGTGCAGGCACGCTGGGGTTGCCCAGACTGAAATCATAGACGTTCTCAGGGCCTATTTCCCTGGCCATCTTCTTACCTTCCTCGAACATGATCCTGAGGACAGAGCCAGTTTCCAGCAGTTTTTCCATTTCCTTTGATATAGCGCTCATCAGTATTTCCTCGCTTGTGATATTTCAGATATTGTCACACTTAAAACATGAGGTGTCAATTTAAAGTTGTTATCTTGATAAATTCATATTATAATAGGTCTGCGTAATGTAGTTTGCGTGATTAATCTGAACGGAGATTTTAAAGTGAAAAAGTTCTTAACCATATTTGCATGTGTTTTAAGCGCAGTTCTCCTGTTATGTGCCTGCGGAGCCAAGGAGCCGGAGCCGGATAAGACCAACGATCCTGCCATAGTCGGAACATGGAAGGAGAATTATTTTGATTCCGGATACATCTTCAAGGCAGATGCGACAGGCACAGATACATTCTGGGATCTGACATTTACATATACCGCGTATGATGGTGAGCTGACACTCATCTATGACGATGAACTGTGGGGAGCTTCACAGTATGATTATACTGTCACCGGCAACAAGCTCAGCATGACCAGAAAGGACACCGAAGAGACCGAGCAGTTTGAGTATGAGAAGGTAAATGAATCCGCTACTACTGCTCCTGCCGCCGAAACCGAAAGCGCCGCTGAGGGCGAGGGCGAAAGCGAGTCCAACTGATCCGTTCTTATGACATTTCAGAGCCATGAAGGAATTCCTTCATGGCTTTTTCTTTTTAATTTACTTTTTATCTGAAAAGTGCTATTATCCTGTAGTTGCATTAGTTACAGAGATTTGGAGATATATATGAAGATAAAGCAGGAAAATATCAGGAATATCGCGATCATAGCCCATGTCGATCATGGCAAGACCACCCTGGTCGATGCCATGCTGGCTCAGAGCGGCGTATTCCGTGAGGGACAGGCGGTTGTTGAGCGTGTCATGGACTCCAACGATCTGGAGCGTGAGCGCGGCATCACGATCCTGTCCAAGAATACAGCTATCAATTACAACGGTGTGAAGATCAATGTCGTGGACACACCCGGACACGCAGACTTCGGCGGCGAGGTGGAGCGAGTCCTCAAGATGGTAAACGGAGTTATCCTTCTGGTAGATGCTTTTGAGGGAACCATGCCCCAGACCAAGTTCGTCCTCAAGAAGGCTCTGGATCTGGACCTGGACGTTATCGTCTGCATCAACAAGATTGACAGGCCTGAGGCACGCCCTGAGAAGGTGATCGACGAGGTTCTGGAGCTGATGATGGATCTGGACGCTTCTGACAAGCAGCTGGATGCTCCCATCGTATTTGCTTCTGCCAAGCAGGGATACGCGGTCAGAAGTCTGGACGACGAGCATGTGGACCTCAAACCTCTCCTGGATACCATTATCGAGTCTATCACTCCTCCCGAAGGAGATCCGGACGCGGGCACACAGATCATGATCTCAACGATCGACTATAATGAATATGTAGGCCGTATCGGTGTAGGCAAGGTGGATAACGGAACTATTGCCGTGGGTCAGGATGTATTGCGTGTAAATGCTCACAATTCCGATACTCACGAGAGGGTCCGCATCACCAAGCTCTATGAATTTGACGGTCTGAACAAGGTGGATGTCAAGGAAGCACACGTGGGAGACATTGTCGCCCTCTCAGGTATAGCTGATCTGCAGATCGGAGATACCATCTGCTCTCCTGAGAATCCGCAGCCTATCCCGTTCCAGAAGATTTCCGAGCCTACTATCTCGATGAACTTCATCGTAAATGACAGCCCTATGGCCGGTCAGGAAGGCAAATGGTGCACTTCACGTCAGATCCGCGAAAGACTCTATAGAGAGCTGAATACCGATGTATCCCTACGTGTGGAGGATACTGACTCTACAGATACATTCAAGGTATCAGGCCGTGGCGAGCTCCATCTGTCAGTGCT
>JAZUNG010000022.1:0-2078 GCA_045604025.1 Lachnospiraceae bacterium
ATGACCTTTCCGGGCTGGACGTTCTTAATAACATCAAGACGCGTATGGTACTTGCCCTCGCAGAAAACGATCGGTGTAAGGTCTGCCGCGATGAGCTCGTCGATGCACCTCTTAAGCGACGGCCAGTAGTGTTTCTCATAATTCTCTACGGACATAAAGTTGTCGACGCCGCAGTGAAGCGGGATGAAGACGTAATTCTGGTGGGACATCTTCGCTGTCTGGATCGCTGCCGGAATCGTAACATCGCCCCAGCGGTCAAGCGCTTCGTCGACCATTTCCGGATCTGTCGTGATATCCATGCAAAGCTCCATCAGTCCGCGGACATTGTCTGCGAAGTCATCAAACGGACAGCAGACGACCGCGCTTCCGAAGGTCGGATAGCCCTTTCCGAGGCAGAACATTTCCGCCGCAACGCCGCCTTCCATGTATTTTGCGACTTCCGCGCCGGTCATCAGCATTGCATCGAGCGCGCCCTGTACCGGCGGAAGACCGAACGGCATGTAGCTTAAGATCGCATGTCCGCAGATGGCGTAGGGATTGATCATGCCCAATGCTCCCAGACTTTTATATTTCTGAGGGAGAACCTTGCGCATGATGAACAAAGTAGGATCCCGGAAATACTCATCCCAGTCATCGTCATCCAGAAAGCTCTTATCAACATACTGAAAAGACGTGTTATCAGGCAGATTCCAGTATTCTCCCGGCCAGCGGCACTGAGTGCTCCCGCTGATCTCCATTGCCCGTGAGGGGAACATCATTGGCGACCAGACGAGGTCCGGGTCATAATCTTTCAGGTACTGCTCCATGGATGGGATGATGGTCCGGCAGTCTTCCATCCACTGCTTTATGGTGACTTTATCATAGTGATATGCGTAGAAATTGTTCATGGTAGGCATGAACGGGACTCTGTCCGGTTCATGAAGAGACTTGGCGGTTTCGATCCTCTGAACGCGCCTGATCAGATCAGGTGAAGGCTGAAATGCATTATCAGGTGCTGCGGGGTTGTTAGTATACTGCTCGCTCATGGTAGCCTCCTGTCATATACAGATGTGGGAAACAGCTAATTGTTCCTGAAACTAATATATCATATCCGTATGCAGGAATACATATGGATGTACCCAAAATATACTTCAGATTATCAATATTCTGAAAACGGTGACAGAGCCCTGCCCAATATCCCGTTCATCTGGGCTATGGCAATACCGTAGTTGGTTATGGGAACGCCCGCATCAAGTGCCTGGCCGATGCGGGAGTGTACCTCACGCTCGTTCAGCATGCATGCGCCGCAGTGGATAACAAGAGCATACCGGGACAGGTCAGAAGGGAAGTCTCCTCCTGAAGTGAATTCGAATCTCAGATCCTTTCCTGTATATGAACGGATCCATCCCGGGAGCTTTACCGTCCCGATATCATTGCACTGACGGTGGTGGGTGCAGCCTTCTGCCAGGAGCAGAGTATCACCGTCCCGGAGTCTATCCATAGCAGTAGCTCCGCGGGCAAATTCGAACAGCTCTCCCTTGTATCTGGCCATAAGAATGGAAAATGAAGTCAGCTGGATATCTTCAGGAACCATGGCATTTACTTCAGAAAATACCTGCGAGTCTGTGATGACCATGCGGGGCTTTCCGTTTATGACTGAAAGAGCAGCGGGGAGTTCTTCGGGTTGAACGACCATGTTCATGGCATGGCTGTCCAGTATGTCACGGATCATCTGCTGCTGAGGCAGGATAATACGTCCTCTAGGCGCTGACTCATCTATGGGCGTGACAAGGATCAACAGATCTTCAGGAGATATCAGATCTCCGATCAGCTGTCTGTCACCTGAGGATCTCGTAGCCACTGAACCGATCAGTTCCTTCAGTTCATGGATATTAGATCCGGTCATGGCGCTGACAGCGATCAGGTTGACAGCGTTCCCATATTTTGCTGTATCTGCCTGGACCAGTGCAGAGAGCCCTTCCTCTGGCAACAGGTCAGATTTGTTGAACGCGATGATGGCAGGGATATTTCTCTTCCGGAACTCTGACAGCAGCATTTCATCATCAGAGGAGATCCCGCAGGCAGCGTCAACTACCAGT
>JAZUNG010000023.1:0-16532 GCA_045604025.1 Lachnospiraceae bacterium
AACACCATGATCTATCAGATAGAGAAGGGCATTGGATCCATGGCAGCTGTACTGCACGGCAAGGTTGACGGTATCCTCCTGGGCGGAGGTATGGTCTACAGCAAGGATCTGGTTGACCAGATCACTGAGACCTGCAGCTTCATAGCTCCTGTAACAGCTTATCCGGGCGAATTCGAGATGGAGGCCATGGCAGCAGGTGCCGGCCGCGCTCTTTCAGGCGAGGAAGAAGTAAAGAAGTACACCGGCGTGAACAGATTCCAGGGATTCGATTTCGTTAAATAACAGGAGATTATAAAGGGGATAGTATGAAGAATAGTAACAAATACAGATGGATTGCTCTGGTGTTCTCCTGCCTGATCAATCTGTGTATAGGATCAGTTTATGCCTGGAGCGTGTTCGCAAATCCTCTTGCAGCGTCTATCACTGCAGCTACAGGACAGGCAGTTACAAATATATCAATAGTATTTACCATCGCCAATCTGGTGGCACCGGTCACGATGATCAGTGGCGGCTATATCAATGACAAGCTGGGCTCCAGATGGATTTTCCTGATCGGCGGACTGATGTTCGGTGTGGGCATGTTCTTCTCAGGAATGGTTAAGAGCGTCGGCATGCTGGTAGTGTTCTACGGACTGGTCGCAGGTCTGGGCATGGGCATGACTTACGGTGTGTCCGTATCGAGTGCCATCAAGCTGTTTCCGGATAAAAGAGGTCTGGCGGGCGGTCTGACCACCGCATCCTACGGCATCAGTTCAGTTCTGGTATCACAGATCGCGAACTGGCTGATCGAGAGCCAGGGTATCGGGAATACCATGAGAATACTGGGTATCGCGTTTGCTGTTATCATCTGTGTGAGCGGACTGATATTCGCATGGTGCTTCAGTAAATCGAGCGAAATAGTTGCCGAAAGGGCCGAGACTCCTGCAGCTACCGGTATGACCTGGAAGGAAATGATGAAGACAGGCTATTTCTGGGTGATGATCATCATGCTGATGGCAGGTGCTTTCTCAGGTTTGATGATCACCTCACAGGCATCGCCGATGTCTCAGAATATATTCGGCATCGCTCCCGCAACAGCAGCTGTGATCGTATCGGTGCTGGCAGTATGCAACACCGGAGGACGACTGTTGTCGGGTGTTGTTTCAGACAGGATAGGTATCATCAATACTCTCAGGATCACATTTGTACTGTTTATCATTTCACAGATCCTGCTGTTCCTCTCTGTAAGCGCAGGTCTGGGCCTGTTCATAGGCGGCGTCTGCGGAGTAGGACTCTGCTTCGGAGCGATCATGGGAGTATATCCCAGCTTCACTGCCAGACAGTTCGGAGCAGCACATAACAGCGTAAATTACGGTATCATGTTCAGCGGATTTTCCATCTCGGGATTCCTGGGACCTATGATGCTGAATTCAGTGTACGGCACTACCGGTGCTTATAACCTCGCTTTTATCATTGCAGCCGCCTTCGCTTTGGTAGGTCTGCTGCTCACTCTGGTAAAAGCAAAGACCAGATAAGGAGCCTGTGCGCAGATATGTTTTTGGAAAAACAGGACGTTTCATTATATTACGAGGTCAGGGGAGAGGGAGAAACCCTCATCCTGGTCCATGGCATGATAGTTGACGCCGGGTTGTATGAAAATGCAGCCCGGCTGCTTTCCAGATATTATAAAGTAGTGACGTTTGACAGACGCGGTAACTCCAGGAGCAGACTGAAGGACGACCCGGCTCCTCAGTTCTCGATAGATGCCCAGGCGGAGGATATCAGGGATCTGATGGATGCAGTTGGGGCTGAACAGGCGTACATAGCCGGAGCCAGCGCAGGCGCCGTAATAGGACAGTATTTTCTGTGCAAATATCCGGAAAGGGTAAAGTATCTGATCATGTATGAGCCCGCCATGCTGGGACTTCTGGCATCTGAGGATCAGGGGGCAGCAGAGTGGATTGCCGAGATCAAGGATCTCATCGCAAGAAATAAGATCAATACCACACTTTTGAAATTCTCACAGAGTATCGGAGAACCGGATGACCGGAGTCCTGCCAAGACTCAGGAGGCAGCAGTGCGTGAACTGGACAATGTGGAGTTCTGTTTCAAAAACGAGTTCAGCAGGCTGATAGATTATATTCCCGACCTGGAAGAGCTGAAGAAGCACAGAGATATCATATCTGTTGCCACAGGTGAAAAGAGTGCCGGTACCAGATACGAGAAGCAGGCAAGGGTGATGGCGCAGATACTGGATAAAGAGCCTGTTTATTATCCGGGAGGTCACAACCTTCCGTATGATCTGCCGAAGGAATTCGCCATCTGCGTTCTGGGAACGCTTAAGTTTGAACAGGAAAACTGGTTTTAGGGATTGTCAATATCCGAGTCTATATACATATTCAGCAGGACATTCAGCGATGGCTTCATCTGCTGCGGCTTCCATACACATATGATGCCGTTCTTCTGGTCGATCACCGGAAGCCGTACAATCCCTGCTGTTTCATGAAAATCAAAAAATGAATCCAGAAACATCAGCTCAGAATTGTCATGGGAGAACAGCAGTTGGGCGTCATGTGCAGACTCGAAAACAGATACTGTTTTCGGAAATCTGTTATATGGTGCAAAGCGTTCTTTCAGATCCTGCGAATAGTTATTATTTACAAGATAAGACGGAATATGGAACACACAGTCCACCAGATCTTTGGTGGTCAGCGTCCCTTTGGATGCAAGAGGGTGCTTTTCAGACATAACGACTGTAGCGTATGAGCGTGCGACCCACTGCAGTGAAAAACCATTGTCGATAGCCCAGAACCGTTCGAAGTCAGGAAGGAATATCAGATCGAAATCACCGCCCAGGAAAGAAGCCTCCAGACGCTGGATATTCTGTGCTTTCAGTATGATCCTGATATCAGGATTTTCCTCGCGGAATCTGTGCAGGATCTTGTTGAAATATTTCTCGGGATGGATGGAGTTGACCAGTCCGATATCGAGGTGGTCATCGTTCTCCTTCTGCATGGCCAGGGTAGTTCTGTAGGAACGTGAAAACTCATCAAAAAGAGGAGCCCATGCATCAAACAGCTGGCGTCCTCCTTTGGTGAGGGCAACATCTCTGGTCGTACGTGTAAAGAGCTGCAGGTTCAGGAGAGATTCCAGCTTCGCGATATTCTTGCTGATAGCAGGCTGAGAGATGTGGAGCTTGGCTGCAGCCTTCGCAAAGCCGCCTTCTTCGGCAACCGTCAGGAACACAACTATCTGCTGATATGTAATCGGAAAAAGTGAAAAATCCATACCGGCATATCCCATAGTCAATAAAGTCTGCATATAAATTATATGTATTCTATAACGTTTCGTCAATTGATTTAAGGAAATTAATTCCAGTCAGGAATATATCCTCTATGAGCAGTCATTTGACGGAATATATGTAGTAGATTATAGTTAAGATAGTATAAAAATATACTGAAATATTATGCGACTTTGTTATTTTTATAGGCGATTTTCACAAAATTATACTAATAAATATAGGAGGTTTTTTGAATGGGAATTCGTAAAGACGTATTGGACAAAATGATCGAGCGTGCAGCGGGGGTATTTGCAAAAAATCCTGCTGAATTGTCTGAAAACACACGCTTTGCAGACGATCTTAAAGCCAAATCCACACAGATAACTCAGATCACAACATTCCTTGAAGATGAATTTGATACAGAGATTCCTTTTATGGATTTCAGACGCAGGGTCACATTCGGCGAGGCTGCTGATTTTATTGTTGTCGAGTGTCTGGAAGAATCACTGGATGACGAGGATGAGAGCGAGAGCGCACCCGCTGCAGCGGCACCTGCTCCTGCAACTCCCACACCCGCTCCGGCTCCTGCAGCACCCGCACCTGCTCCCCAGCCCGTACCCGTACAGGCAGAGGCGGCTCCTTCAGGCGGCTCAGACCACGATGATGAGCTGGCAGCACGTGAGCGCTTCGTACTCAGGGAAACATTCCAGGGCGAGGAACTGGATGCCATCTATATGGTAGCCAGAAAGCCTACCTCTATTGATCCTACACTGGATATTTCAGCATCTGACGATCCCATGGCCCGCATGGGACAGGGATTCTGCCCCGAGTTCAGACAGAGAACATATGAAGCTGCTCCGGGCGTTATGTGCGATCAGGATGTTCCGGTCAAGATGCGTGACGGCGTGACCATCTACTGTGACATTTACCGTCCTGCAGATACCAGCGTGAAGGTTCCCGTCATCATCAGCTGGTCATGGTTCGGCAAGCGTCCCGGCGAGGGTATGAGCGAATGGCAGATCATGGGTGTTCCACCTCACACAGTCAGCAAGCTGGCCAAGTTTGAGTCACCCGATCCTCTGTACTGGTGCTATCAGGGTTATGCCGTAGCCAATGTTGACGTCCGAGGCGCAGGCCATTCAGAGGGCAATGTACATATCTTCACACATCAGGACCGCGAAGATGGCTACGACTTCGTAGAGTGGATCGCTACCCAGTGGTGGTGCAACGGCAAGGTCGGATTCAGCGGCAATTCAGGTGTAGCTATCCATCAGTGGGGAATCGCTTCCATGCAGCCTCCTCATCTGGAGTGTATAGCTCCATGGGAGAGCACAACTGACCTCTATCGTGAATCATTCTATGAAGGCGGAGTTCCTGCTCTGTCATTCAATAAATTCATTTCAGCCCAGGTTACCGGAACCGGCGGAGTAGACAGCCAGGTTGACATGGCTATCAAATATCCTCTGATGAACGGTTACTGGGAGGACAAGAGGCCTGATTTCTCCAAGGTTACATGCGCTGTATATCAGACCGCAGGATTCTCACACTTCCATCTGCGCGGCAGCTTCCAGGCATTCAGAAAGTGCCGTTCCAAACGTAAATGGCTGCGTGCCCACCGCGATTTTGAGTGGCCTGATACATACGCACCTGAGAACCTTGAGGATCTCAGGCGCTTCTATGACCGTTATCTGAAGGGCATCCACAATGGCTGGGAGATGACTCCTCGTGTCAGGATCGATATCATGGACGCATATGACTATGATTATCAGGTACGCCGTCCGGAGAAAGAGTTCCCGTTCAAGAGAACTCAGTACACCAAGTTCTATCTGGATGCTTCAGACAACAATAACCTGACCATGCACAGAGAGCCTGTTGCACAGGAAGGCTGTGTCAAGTATGACGGCAATACCGGAGATGTCTGCTTCGATATGGTATTCGATGAGGATACTGAGATAACCGGCTACATGTATCTGCACCTCTATGTTGCTGCTGAGAGCTATAACGACATGGATATGTTCATCAATATCCAGAAGGCAGATGCTGACGGCAACTGGATACCCTGGACCACCCTGGATGAGCCTCATCCGGGCGCTTGGGGCAAGTGCCGTATATCACACCGTGAGATCTCACAGAAGGAATCTCAGTATGTGGACGGCCTGCTGGTACAGCCTGTCATGGCTCATAAGAGAGAACTGAAGGTACAGCCTGGCGAGATCGTTCCCGTTGATATCGAGATCGTTCCGACCGCACGTATCTATCACAAGGGCGAGAAACTCCGCATCCAGATCGCAGGACGTTACATCCGCGAGGGCTGGTTCGAGCCGCTGTCATGGGATACTGACAACTATGGCAACCAGATCATCTACACAGGTGGTCAGTATGAGTCATTTATCCAGTGTCCTGTTATCCCGCCCAGATACCGCGCAGGCGACTATGTTTACAGATAAGGAGCGTTTGCAGGTATGAAGATCTTTACTTTAAGCCCGGGCTCTACATCTACCAAGCTGGCTGTATTTGAAGATACAGAAATAGTATTCAAGGCCAATGTATCACACGACCCTGAGAAGCTGGCAGGCTTTGCCAGAGTGTCGGATCAGAAGCCTTACAGAGTGGAAACCATACTCTCCGAACTGGAGAGTAATGGTATTTCCGTTGATGAGATGGATGCCTTTGCCGCATATTCAGGCGGTCTGGTATCCACTCCAGGCGGGGTATTCCCCGTAAATGACAAAATGCTGGAAGACTGCACTTCAGGAAGACTGATGGAACATCCGGCCATCCTGGGAGCGCAGATCATAGCAGATTTCGCAGATAAGACCGGAAAACCCGCATATCTGGTCAATCCTCCCGATGTGGATGAGTTTGACGATCTGGCAAGGATCAGCGGCATCAAGGGTATTCACCGCGAATCACACGTGCATGTGCTGAACCAGAAGGAAGTTGCCATGCGCGCAGCTGCTCAGCTGGGCAAAAAGTACGAGGACTGCTGCTTCGTGGTATGCCACGTAGGCGGAGGCTTGTCCATCACCGCACAGAAATTCGGTCGCATAGTTGACGCGAACGACGTTCTGAACGGAGACGGCCCGATGGCACCGAACAGATCAGGATATGTACCTCTCCTCCCGATCATCAAGATGTGCTTCAGCGGCAAGTATACTGAGGCAGATATGAAGGCCATGGTCAGCAAACGCGGTGGTCTGATCAGCCTCCTGGGCACAGACGACATGCGCCAGATCAAGGCCAGGATCGCAGATGGAGACAAATGGGCAGCACTGGTTTACGAACAGTTCGCATATCAGCTGGCCAAATATATCGGCTCCTATGCATGCGTGCTGGAGGGCAAGGTAGATGCCATAGTCCTGACAGGCGGAGTATCCAATGACGTTGACTTCGTTGCCAACGTGAAGAAATACGCTGGCTGGATAGCACCGTTCATAGTATTTGCCGGAGACTTCGAGATGGAAGCTCTGGCAGCAGGCGCGATCAGGGCATTGACCGGTGCAGAAGAGACCAAAGAGTATACAGGTATCCCTGTATGGGAAAAGTTCGACTTTGAGCCGGAGGACTAAGGGAAAATGATAACCGGAGTCGGAGTGGATGTCCTCAGATACGAAAGAATACGCGCTGAAGTGCTGACGGAAGACGATGCATTTGTCCGCAAGGTATTTACAGATGCAGAGACGGAAACAGCGCATGGCAGGGCAGACAGACAGCAATACTTTGCAGGGCTGTTCGCCTCCAAGGAAGCGGTATTCAAGGCGCTGAGACTCCATCCGGATGAAGTAAGGTTTTCCGAAATTGAGATCACCAGGACAGAGAACGGAGCTCCGGAAGTTTCGTTTTCAGGTAGTCTTGGACAATATATATGTGAGCACAACCTGCAGGTGCAGTTGTCAGTATCATATGAATCCGATCTGGTGACGGCATTTGCGGTATGCGAGCAGAAGAGTTAAGAAACTGTCAGTTCATTATATTTTTATATATTTTCTGGAGGTAAAAAAATGAGCTACAAGGTTATGGGAGTAACAGTTGGAAGAAAGAACGGCAACTCAGAGCTCCTTCTGAAGGAAGCACTGATGGCCTGTGAAGAGCTGGGTGCTGAGGTTACTATGATCAACCTCAGGGACTACAACATCATTGACTGCACAGGCTGCACTATGTGTACAAAAGGTATGAGCGAAGGCAAGTATGTGGGCTGCGTTCTTGATGAAAAGGATGACAAAAAGAAGATCATGGATGTCCTGCTGGATCAGGATGCGGTTATTTACTCCATCCCTACCTACGATCTGATGCCTAACGGCAAATATATCGTATTTGCACAGAGAAGTCTTGCATATGAGACAGCATTCCTTGAGACTATCGGCGCTATCGAGCACAAGGACCGTATCGCAGGCCTTATCTCTGTAGGCGGATCGACCAGATCATGGCAGTCCATGGCTCTGGAAGGACTGCAGGCAACCATGTTCACTACCGACATGAAGGTTGTAGATATGGTACTGGCTACCAAGGTGGCAGGACCTGCACAGTGCCTGCTGGATGACGAGCTTATGGGCAAGGCAAGAAGACTGGGCGAGAACATCATGAAGGCTATAGCAACTCCTCCGGAAGAGAGAGGATGGCTCGGCGATCCCGATATGGGATGGTGCCCGAACTGCCACAGCAACGCTCTGGTTCTTGGAGAGGTACAGTATGACGGAGTGTATTATCCGATCGAGTGCCAGGTATGCGGCGCAGGCGGCAATCTGGAGCCGGATGGCAATGGCAGATGGAAATTCGTGATCCAGGATAATGGTCTGTATAAGGACAGGACCACTGTTATCGGCCGTGCAAGACATCTCGAGGAGATCGGAGAGACCCAGGGAGGATTCTTCGCAAATCCTGAGGCTATGGCAACTGCAAGAGAAAGAGCCAAGAAATATATAGAGAAGAAATTCAAGGGAATCGAGTAGGAGGAAAAAGAATGGGCAATGTATTAGATCCTATCTATGAGAAGGCCAAAAGTAATCCGCAGAGGGTAGCATTTCCTGAGGCTGACAATGAGAAGATGATGCAGGCTGCATACGAGTGCGGACAGGAAGGATATATCATCCCTCTCCTCGTTGGAAATCCAGAAGAGCTGAAGGCACTGGCTGAGCAGCGCGGATATGACACATCCGTATTCACATTCGTGGATATGGCTGATGAAGAGTATCTGTCGAAGATTGTTGCACAGTATCTGCAGCAGCCGGATGTATTCCTCTCAGAAAAAGGCCTTCGCAGAAGAGCCACCAAACCGCTGTATTATTCGATGATCATGCAGCGTGCAGGAGAGGCTGACGTTACATTTGCAGGTATCGACTATACCACCAGAGACGTACTTCTGGCCGGACAGGAGGTCATAGGCCTCAAGCCAGGTATCAGCACAATCTCCAGTATCGGACTGTGTGATATCCCCGGATATGAGGGAAGCGAAGGACAGCTCCTGGCTATCGGAGACTCTGCCGTATGCACCAATCCCGATGCAGAACAGCTGGCAGATATCGCCATCTCAGCATGCAATACCGTAGTTGAGCTTCTCGACTGGGAGCCCCGCTGCGCTCTGGTATGCTATTCCACACTGGGCAGCGGCTCAGGTGAGCTGATCGACAAGGTAACTGAGGCACTGCGCATCGCTCAGGAGAAGCGTCCCGATCTGGCTATCGACGGTGAATTCCAGCTTGATGCTGCTATAGTTCCCGCTATCGCAGCCAAGAAGGTTCCCAGAGAGAGCAGAGTTGCAGGCAAGGCCAATGTTGTGATCTGGCCGGATCTGAACGTAGGAAATGTAGCTGTCAAGCTCATCCAGCAGTTCGGTCATGCAGATGCATACGGACCGATGCTTCAGGGATTTAACAAGATCGTTTGTGACTGCTCCAGAAGCGCCCCTGTTTCAGAACTGAAGGGCAATATCGTAATGTCTGCAGTACGTGCGGCAAACAGTAAATAAAGACAACGCCTTGAGGTAAAGGCGCAGAGTATTTAAATGGAGGAAGAAACATGAAAACATTTGAGACTGATGTTGTTGTAGTAGCTGCCGGCCTGTCAGGTCTTGCTGCCAGCATTGCAGCCGCAGAAGGCGGAGCAGGTGTTATCACACTTGAGAAGTCCACAACTACAGGTGGAGCAGCAAACATGGGTATGGGCCCTCTGGGAGTTGGTTCCAGGATCCAGCGTATGCATATGATCCAGCTTTCACCTATTGAGGCATTCAGAAAGCATATGTATTTCACACATTACCGTGTAGATGCACGTCTGGTTCGTGATTATTACTTCAAATCAGGTGATACTATCGACTGGCTTGAGGATATGGGCGTTGAATTCGTAGGCGTACAGAGAGCTTTTGGCGCTGATGAGGCAACCAGACCTTATTCTGACGGCGAGTTTACATGGCATGTTGTACGTCCTGAAGACGGCGGCATTCCCGGCCCTCGTGCTGCAACAGCCATGACCAAGAAGATGACAGAGCATGCAAAGGATCTGGGAGTAGAGTTCTTCTTCGAGACCCCTGGCAAGAAGATCATTATGGAAGATGGCAAGGCTGTAGGCGTTATGGCAGTTGATAAGGACGGCGAGGACGTTGAGATCAGAGCCAAGGCCGTTATCATCGCTACAGGCGGATTCGGTGACAACCCTCAGATGATCCAGGAAGAGACTGGTTATGAATTCGGAAAGACCATCTTCAACTTCGCAGTTCCCGGTATGAAGGGTGACGGTATCAAGATGGCATGGGAAGCAGGTGCAGGAAAAGAGCAGCCTATCATGGAGCTCATGTATCAGCTGCCTGACAACATGAACCACTTTATCCTGGACGGCGCGTTCCGTCAGCCGTGCCTGTGGGTCAACAGAAACGGTGAAAGATTCATGCCTGAAGACCAGATCGGAAATACTACATTTACCGGCAATGCTATCTCAGCACAGCCCGGAAGAGTTGCTTATGCGATCATGGACAGCAAGCTGCTCAGAAAGTACAAGAAGAAAGGTCCGGATATCGTATCTCACGTACATCCTCATGATCTGTATGATCATTTTGATGAGCAGTGGGAGAGAGATCTTGCAGACGGTTATGAGCCCGTAACTCAGGCAGATACCATCGAGGAGCTGGCAGAGAAAGCCGGCATCGATGTTGATGGTCTGGTAGCTCAGGTTGAAGAGTACAACGAGATGTGCTATGCAGGTTATGATGAGCTGTTTGAGAAGAACAGACATTATATGCAGCCTATCGAGAAAGGACCGTTCTACTGCCTGCGTCAGAATGT
This sequence comes from Lachnospiraceae bacterium, assembly GCA_045604025.1. GTDB lineage: Bacteria > Bacillota > Clostridia > Lachnospirales > Lachnospiraceae > RGIG5612. The sequence goes on from JAZUNG010000023.1 coordinate 10,534, forward strand.
AGGCGCTTACGGCTCACTCGGCGGTATCAAGATCAATCACAAGACTCAGGTTATGACTCAGGAGTCCAAGGTTATCCCCGGTCTGTATGCTGCAGGAACTGACGCATGCAACATCTTCGGTGACAGCTATCCGTTCGTTCTTTCAGGAAATACCATGGGATTCTGCCTGAATTCCGGACGTATAGCCGGTGAGAACGCTGCTGCAGAAGCAGTTGAGTACGATTTCTAAGAGTATAAAAGATTTAAGAGCATATAGGAGAGAACAAGGTGAAATTAACAATTGACGGAAAAGAAATAGAAGCGTACGAAGGACAGTCAGTCCTGGACGCTGCTCTTGAAGCCGGAATTTTTATTCCTCATCTTTGCAGCCATCCCGACCTCGAGGCCAAGGGGGGCTGCCGCCTGTGGTCCGGGGAAATTGAAGGCGTGGAAGGTGCGGTACCCTCATGCATGACCAAGGCTGAAGAGGGAATGAAGGTCACTGTAAACGGTCCTGAGGCCGACAAGGTGCGCCGCACTGCCATGGAGCTGATCCTGGCAACCCATCCTGAAGACTGCACGGGCTGTCCCAAATACGGAAAGTGTGAGCTTCAGTCCATGTATCAGTATATGGGAGTCAGCGCGGAACGCTGGAGAAAGAAATCCAGAAGTGTTCCCAACGATGACAGCAATCCGCTGATCTCGCATCTGTTTACCAGATGTGTCAGATGCGGACGCTGTATCCGCGCATGTCAGGACTTAAGGGGAGTAAAGGTTCTTGATTATGTTCAGTCAAGAGCCGGCATTCATGCAGGAGTACCTGAAGGCAAATCTCTGAAGGAAGCAGGATGCCGCTTCTGCGGTGCTTGCATAGAAGTATGCCCTACAGGCTCTATCATGGATGTTGTAAAGATAATGAAAGAAGACCGCACACGTACGGACAATATCGTACCATGCCGTGCTACATGCCCTGCTCATATCGATATTCCCCGTTATATCCGTTATGTGAAGAACGGTGAATACGACAAGGCTTTGGCAGTTATCCGCGAGAAGGTGCCTTTCCCTGAGACACTTGGAAGCATCTGCACACATGACTGCGAAACAGAGTGCAAGCGTAACGAGCTGGGCAAGCCGATATCTATCTGCAGACTGAAAAGAGCAGCTGCAGTAAATGAGACAGGAGCATGGAAAGAGCGTGCAGTGCATCTTCCTTCTACAGGCAAAAAGGCTGCAGTCATAGGAGCAGGTCCTGCTGGTCTTACAGCTGCTTACTATCTGGCCAAGAAAGGCCATGATGTAACAGTGTTCGAAAAGAATGAGAAGGCCGGCGGTCAGCTGCGTTATGGTATTCCTGCATATCGTCTTCCCGATGAAGTGATCGACAGGGAGATCGCAGATATCCTGGAGACAGGCGTCACACTGAAACTGAATACTGAAGCACTTGCACCTGCAGAGCTTCTGGCTGAAGGATATGATTCAGTCCTGGTAGCAGTCGGAACCACAGTTGGATCCAAGCTTCCGATCGACGGAAACGATCTTCCCGGAGTATACGTAAACGCGGATTTCCTGAAGGCTGCAAGGGAGGGCATTCCTCTTCCCGTGGGTGAGAAGGTCATGGTCCTGGGTGGCGGAAACGTTGCTTATGACTGTGCCAGAACAGCTGTCAGACTCGGAGCGAAGGAAGTCCATATGGCCTGTCTGGAGAACGAGCAGCAGATGACATCCACACCGGATGAGATCGCAGAGGGAGCCGAAGAAGGCATCATCCTGCATGCTGCCAATTCATTCCTGAGGATAACAGGAACAGACAGAGTAGAAGGCGTGGAGCTTCAGAAGGTAGAGAGATTCTACTTCGATGAGAACCGCAGAGCAGTGATCGAACTGGCGGAAGGCACACAGAGAATCATCCCTGTGGATAACGTTATCTTCGCAGTTGGCCAGAGACCTGCGGGAACAGATGGTATGGGACTTGAGCTGACTCATGGACCGTATATTCAGGCAAACAGCAATCAGGAGACCAGCATGACCGGCGTATATACCGCTGGTGATGTGTTTACCGGAACCAAATCCGTGATTCAGGCTATCGCCGGCGGCAGAAAGGCCGCAGAGCAGATGGACCTGTATATGGGCGGAGACGGATGCATCGATGAGGTACTGGTTGAGCCGGAAAAAGCAGATCCGTACATCGGCAGGATCGAAGGCTTTGCTGACCTCGAGAGAGTGGAAGCAGACGTTGCAGATCCGACTGTCAGAATAACAGGTTTTGACCTGGCAGAGCAGCCGTTTACCTGCGAACAGGCAGGCTGTGAGGCTACCAGGTGTCTGCAGTGTGATCTCAGACTGCAGTTTCAGCAGGTCAAGCTCTGGAACGAATATATTTAGGAGGGTTGAAAATGAGTGCTACAGAAGCTATTCAGAATCTTAAAGAGGACCAGTGCCCGGTAGATACCCTTCTGAAGGAGGTTTCAGGGCATCCCTGCAAGGCCTGCGGCAAATGCGTATACGGATACGAAGGCGCATCCCAGCTGGAGATGATCCTCTCATCCATCATCGACAAGAAGGGCCGCAGCAACGATCTGGCGTTAATGAAAGAACTCTGCGGACTGATGAAGACCCAGAGCATGTGCGATGACGGTATAGAACTTGCCGGAGCCTGTGAGCTGGCATTTGACACATATCAGAAGGATTTTGAAGATCATATCAGCAAGAAGGCCTGCAGAGCAGGAGTATGTAAGAAGTTCATGACCTATCATATCCTTCCGGATAAATGCATTGGATGCGGAGACTGCATAGATGCCTGCGAGGATGAAGCCATCCTGGGCAGAAAGAAATTCATCCATGTTATCGACCAGGGTGAATGCACTCAGTGCGGACAGTGCGTAGATGCCTGCGAGGAAGAGGCGATAGTACTGGCCGGTGCGGTCAAGCCGAGATGTCCGGTTAAACCTATACCATGCAGAAGATAGCCCCAGGGCAATAGATTAAAACAACGATCAAGAAGGGAGAATAATGCCCATGAAACCACTGGGAAAATACAGCAGAAGCGTTTCGATCATCGGCGTAGGATGCACACCGTTCATGTATACGGTTGACAATCCCGAGACAGACGGTCTGACCGAAGGCGAAATGTTTGGTTATGCTGCGCTGAAGGCAATGGAAGATGCAGGGGTCAATCCTCAGGATGTAGACTTCTATTTCCATGGCTGCGCCAGCCCCCTGAATGGATGCAACTACCTGACACCCAATGTTCAGATCGCAAACTGGTTTGGCATGAAGGGAAAGGGCTCCATTCATCATTCCGAAGCCTGCTGCACTGGCTACCTTGCTATAGAGCAGGCAGTAAATGCCATTGCTTCAGGAAAGTATGACTGTGTATTGACAGGAGCAGTTGAATTCGGTGACAGCACACCTCATCCGAATGACAACATCGAGACACCCAAGCATCCTTATAAGCGTGACAAGATGACCATGGACAAGTTCCTCAGGACCACACAGTGGCTGTATGACAGAACTTATACCAGAAGTCTGATGGCAGGTCAGGAGCTGATCTATGATGATGCTGCAGAGTGGTATGTACGTACCCGAGGCATCACACCTGAGCAGATGAATGACACACTTAACTGGATGTGCATCAACAATAGGCGCAACGCCTCCAAGAATCCTCTTGCCATCGAGCGCAAGACCTATGAAGAGTATGCGGCAGAGCAGGGAATGACTCTGGATGAGTATATGAACTCACCTTTCAATCCCCGTATGGGAGATTTCCTGCGTGCAGGCGGTATCGAGCTGAAGTGTGACGGAGCTGCAGCAGCGCTTCTGATCGCAACAGAGAAGATCCCTGAGATCGCAAAGAACCTGAAGCATGCTCCTATCGAGGTACTGGGTATAGGAAGTGCTGCATGTGAAGCCAGCACACCGCATTTCGAAGTCAGGGCAACAGAAGAAGCTGTCCGTCAGGTTTATGAGCTGACCGGACTTTCCGGAGACGATCTGGATCTGTTCTTTGCAAATGACTTCATCATCACATCACACCTGATCGCAGCTGAGATCGCCGGCTATCTGCCGTTCGGCGAGGGCTGGAAATATATCTGCGACGGCAGGACAGCATGGGATGGAGATAAGCCGATCAACTCCAACGGCGGCAGGACTTCATTCGGACATGCTCACGCTGCTTCAGGACTGGCAGATATGTACGAAGCATGCAAGCAGATGTGGAATGAGTGCGGCGAACGCCAGGTAAAGAAACTGCCGAAGACCACTATGCTGCGCGGATATGGCGGAGCACAGAACGTTGCGGCAGTTGTGATCCGTACCATGGATGAGTAGGAGGTGAGTATATGGCGATCAAACTGGAAAAAGTCGTTGCGACCTTTTATGAAAAACTTGAAGAAGGCAAGATCATGGGCAGGAAATGTCCCAAGTGCGGAAATGTAGAGTTCCCCCCTGTCTATGCGTGCAATGCCTGCGGCTCATATGAGACCGAGTGGGTGGAACTGAGCGGAAATGCCAAGCTGCACAATATCGTGCTGCCTGCAGCCCTCTCTTCCAAACCTGAATATAAGAAACTTGGAAAATACTGCTACGGCGAGATCGAACTGGAGGAAGGTGCCAGATTCAACGGTGTTGTCCGTGGTGTGTCCAGAAAGAACCGCGAAGAGCTGTCGGCCAAGCTCCCTGTGCCTGTAAAGGCTGCTATATTTGAGCGTGAGGGCGGATTCAAGACAGTAGTGTTCGATCTGGTTGAAGAATAATGTGGAAAATATCCGGAAAGGAGAAAACTATGGACAGACAGGAACTGGAAGCTAAAATGATCGAGCTCGTAGCTATCGCATTCAAGGCAAACGCTGAGGACATCACTATGGAGACCTCTTTCAAGGATGATCTGGGCGGAGCTTCAGTACAGATGGTTGCACTGGTTTCAGAGATCGAGAATGAACTGGATGCAGTTGTTATGCTTGCTGATGCCAGCACTTGTGAGACTGTTGGCGAACTTACAGACCTTGTAGAAGAAGAACTGTAAAGTAAGGAGAAGTCATTATGGTAAAGATCTTAGGCATATCATTTGGAACGAAAAACGGAAACAATGACACTATGTGCCGTGTAGCACTGGAAGCAGCCAAAGAAGCAGGAGCAGAGATAGAGTTTATCCGCGCTCAGGACTGGAAGCTGGACTACTGCACAGGTTGTGTTGCATGCTCAGTAGGACTGGTAACAGGAAGAGGAATGATCTGCTCACGCAAGGATGATTATGCTGCTCTGTATGAGAAAATGGCAGATTCTGATGGCGTGCTGATAGTGGATCCCATCTTTGAAAAGGGTGGCACAGGTCTGTTCCATACAGTCATGGACAGAATGGGACCCGGCCATGACAGCGGCATGCTGCTGGGCGCACATTTCCAGCTGATGGAAAACGGTAAGCCCGGTCTTCCGGAGAAGTATTTCAAACAGAAAGCCATTTCATTCGTTGGTATCGGCGGAAGTGACTGGATGACACGTGTTGAGACAGATCACGCTATGCTGGCTATGAGTCCCGGATGGAAGATCGTTAATAACGAGGCATTTTCATGGGGCAAGGATGTTATCATGCAGGATACCAAGATCGAGCGTATGAAAGAGATCGGAAGGAATCTTGTTGAGGCTGCTGAGGAGATCAAGAAAGACAATGAGACCATGAAGTTCCCTGTAGCTGAGAACCAGAAGTCTTACTGGAAAGGCGCAGAAGGCGCATGCCCTCATTGCCATAGCAACAACTTCTATATCTCACCCGGAACAACACATGTTATCTGTGAGCTCTGCGGTCTTGAGGGAACTCTGGAGATCGTTGACGGCCCATTCAAGTCCAAATTCGATCCGGCAACAGAGTACATGGCTCATGATATCGTATCCGGAAAGAAACTGCACGGAGATGACATTTTCGCGAACGAGACAAGACTGATGAACCTGAACAAGAATGAAGAGTTCAAGGCTCGTAAGAAGCATTACTCAGATGTGGTCGCTCCGACTCCGGCTCCCGGAAAAGA
>JAZUNG010000024.1:0-7324 GCA_045604025.1 Lachnospiraceae bacterium
ATGAGAGTATTTACTATAACGTGGACAAGATCCACACAGCTATCGGATTGAATGTCCGCATCCGCTTCCAGTATACCCAGTGGACGGTTGACAAGGAGCTCGTTCCCAGAAAGAACGGCGAATGGTATCAGATCAGTCCCTGGTCTCTGGTATGGGATGACGAATACTACTATCTGATCGGATATGACTCTGCAGACTGCAAGATCAAGCATTACCGCGTTGATAAAATGCAAAAGATATTCCTCACTGATGAACCCCGTGACGGAAAAGACGAATATAATGCCAAGGATGTCCCAGGCTATTCAAAAAGATTGTTCGGAATGTTCGGTGGGGATACCACCAGAGTGACCATGGAGGCAGGTAATGAGCTGGCCGGAGTATTTATCGACCGTTTCGGAAAGGATATCCGACTGGCCAGAGCAGGGTCGAACCGCTTCTCTGTTTCAGTTGATGTGGAAGTCAGTCCTCAGTTTCTGGGCTGGGTCTTCGCGCTCGGAGAAAGTGTACGTATCACTTCCCCCGAGTCACTGGTTCAGCGTATGAGAGATGAGGCCAGACGTCTTGCAGACCAGTATCCCCAAAACTAAAAGCACTGACCTTTCCAAAGGACCGATCAGTGCTTAACTCCTTTTTTTATGATCAATTGTACGAATAACTGTACACTGATCTTTCAAAAAGTCGAAGTTGGTTTTTGTACTTTATGAGAACAAAGGTGTGGACAGATATCTGTCTCCCGTATCCGGAAGGAGAACAACTATTGTCTTGCCCTCGTTCTCGGGACGTTTTGCCAGCTCTATAGCTGCCCATGCTGCCGCACCTGAGCTGATACCAACCAGAACGCCTTCCCTGATACCTATCTGTCTTCCGGTTGCAAAGGCATCATCATTCTCAACAGTTATGATTTCATCATAGATCTTGGTATTCAGTACATCGGGAACGAAACCTGCTCCGATACCCTGGATCTTGTGACTTCCTGCCACACCTGTTGACAGCACAGCGCTGCTGGCTGGCTCAACCGCTACGATCTTCACATCGGGGTTCTTGCTCTTCAGGAACTCTCCTACACCTGTTACGGTTCCGCCCGTACCTACTCCGGCGACAAAGATGTCAACCTGTCCGTCTGTATCAGCATAGATCTCAGGTCCTGTGGTCTCAAAATGCGCCTTGGGATTGGCGGGGTTTACAAACTGTCCGGGGATAAAGCTTCCCTCGATCTGCTGATGAAGCTCTTCAGCCTTGGCGATTGCTCCCTTCATTCCCTTTGCGCCTTCGGTAAGCACTACCTCTGCTCCGTAGGCTGCTGCGAGCTGGCGTCTTTCCACGCTCATGGTCTCGGGCATGGTCAGGATCAGATGATATCCGCGGCTGGCGGCTATAAGAGCCAGACCGATACCTGTATTTCCGGATGTGGGCTCGATCAGAGTTGCGCCGGGTTTCAGGATGCCCTTCTCTTCTGCGTCATCAATGATAGCCTTGGCGATCCTGTCCTTTACGCTGCCTGCGGGATTGAAATACTCCAGCTTGGCGACGACCTTTGCCTTAAGTCCGAGTTCTTTCTCGATATGAACGAGTTCCAGAAGCGGGGTGTTTCCTACTAACTGATCTGCTGCTGTATATATATTTGACATGATAAATATCCTTTCTTGGTTTGTCTGGGTATTATAAACCCTTTTTATGTTTAATTAAACAGTTTTCTTGAACTCTCACACCTGATCGAATGCCTGAGCCAGATCTTCGATGATATCATCGATATGCTCTGTTCCAATGGAAAGTCTGACTGTTGCAGGCGTGATACCTGATGCCAGCAGCTCTTCCTCTGTCAGCTGTGAATGAGTAGTTGTTGCAGGATGGATGACCAGTGACTTCACGTCAGCGACATTGGCCAGCAATGAGAAGATCTTCAGGCTGTCTATGAACTTGTGAGCCTCTTCCTGTCCTCCTGCTATATCAAATGTGAAGATACTTGCTCCGCCATTCGGGAAATACTTCTCGTACAGGGCATGGTCAGGGTGATCCGGCAGCGAAGGATGGTTGACCTTCGTAACCTTCGGATGATCTTTGAGGAATTCAACAACCTTCTTTGTGTTCTCAGCATGTCTCTCCAGCCTGAGTGACAGAGTCTCTGTTCCCTGAAGCAGCAGAAATGCTGCGAAAGGAGAGATACATGCGCCTTCATCGCGGAGAATGATCGCTCTGATATATGTTACGAATGCCGCAGGTCCAACTGCATCTGCAAATGAGATACCGTGATAGCTTGGATTGGCCTCTGCAATAGGAGCATACTTTCCGCTTGCCTTCCAGTCAAACTTACCAGAGTCTACGATCACACCGCCCAGAGTGGTTCCATGTCCGCCGATGAATTTGGTAGCTGAATGAACAACTATGTCAGCGCCATGCTCGATAGGACGGATCAGGTAAGGTGTTCCGAATGTATTGTCAATGACTACTGGAAGCCCATGTCTGTGAGCTATCTCAGCAATAGCATCGATATCGGGAATATCACTGTTGGGATTGCCCAGAGTTTCGATAAATACGGCCTTGGTATTGTCCTGGATAGCGCCTTCAACTTCTTCCAGATCGTGGGCATCAACAAATGTTGTATTGATCCCCAGCAGAGGCAGTGTATGAGCAAGGAGGTTGTATGTTCCACCGTAGATAGTCTTCTGAGCTACGATGTGATCGCCTGCCTGAGCGAGTGCCTGAATAGAATAGGTGATGGCTGCTGCACCGGATGCAACCGCAAGAGCTGCCACACCACCTTCAAGTGCTGCTATCCTCTCTTCAAAAACGCCCTGAGTGGAATTGGTAAGTCTTCCATAAATATTGCCTGCATCGGTGAGCCCAAATCTTGCGGCTGCATGAGCGGAATTGCGGAATACATAAGAAGTTGTTGCATAAATGGGAACCGCTCTGGCATCTGTAGCCGGATCCGGCTGTTCCTGACCTACGTGTATCTGAAGTGTTTCGAATCTGTATGACATTTTTGTATCTCCTCTCAAATGTGTGAATTATAGTATAGGTTTAACATCGCTCGCTGTAATTCCACATTCGCAGATGGAATAAATTCTGCTTCTGGATAGATCTCAGGATAAGTTTCATTGGTACTGCCTTTCTATTGCCTACTTACTCGGTAGGTTTTGTAGGCATTATAGCACGATATTCTGTTGTGTCAATAGTTTTTTGAAATTTTTTGCATATAATTCCTATTGACATAGTAGGTTTTAGGAATTAGAATACTCCAAAACCTATTAATTTGAACAGGAGATCTATTATGTTCAATATCAATAGCAATGAAATACAGGACCTGCTTCTTACAGGCAATTTTGGTCTGGAGAAGGAAAGCCTTCGTATCACACCTGAAGGAAACTTTTCAAAAACTCTTCATCCTTTTCCTGATGATGAGCATATCGTATATGATTTCTGTGAAAACCAAACCGAGATCAATACTTCAATCGCTCCTTCTGCTGAGGAGGTTTCTGACAGGCTGCTAGAACATACCATTCAGATCCATCAGACGATCTCTGCTCTGCCTGAACCTGAACTGCTCTGGCCTTTTTCAAACCCTCCTTATATAAGGAATGAAGCTGATATTCCGATCGCCAGACACAATGTTAAGGCTGAGTATTCCGAAGGCTACCGCGAATACCTGGCTGACAGATATGGCAGATATAAGATGGCACTCTGCGGTATCCATGTGAATTATTCATTCTCAGATGTTCTGCTGGAAACCGGTTTCAATATGAGTGAACAGACAGATTTCAATGAATATAAGAATCAGGTTTATCTGGAGCTGGCTGAAGGCCTGGCTGCTTTTGGTTGGATCCTTACAGCTGTTACTGCTGCCAGCCCTCTGCTGGATGGCAGTTATTTGGAAAAAGGTAAGGCAGGCACGACCGTTTTCAACGGTCTGGGCAGTACCAGGTGCAGTGAGCTGGGTTACTGGAATTATTTTACTCCGATATTTGACTATTCAGATATCAGGGCTTATGCAGACAGTATTCAGAGATATGTTGATGATGGTTTCATATTCTCTCCTACCGAGCTATACTATCCCATCCGTCTGAAGTCATATGGAAAGAATAACCTTAATCGTCTTAAAGAAGAAGGTGTCAGTCATATAGAGCTGAGGATGTTCGATCTGAATCCACTGGAACTTTCCGGTGTAAATGTGAAGGATCTGAAGTTTGCCCAACTCCTGATAGGCTGGATAGCCGGCACACCCAGGAGGGTGTTTGCGCCAAGGGATCAGGTACAGGCAGCTCAGAACTTCAAGAACGCAGCTCACTATGATCTCAAAACGGTCAAGATCGTTACTCCAAAGGGAGTTGGATACTCCGTTGTCAGTGAGGCTCTCCGCATTATAGGACAGATGAAGGAGTTTTATCGTGAACATCCGCAGGAGATCAAAGACATTCTGGAGTTTGAAGAACTGAAATTCATTGATCCTGAAACCAGATACGCCTGGATCATCAGAAATGAATTTGAAGATAAATATGTTGAGAGAGGACTGAGCTTTGCCAGTGAACTGCAGAGCCGACTGCTAAAAAATGTGTGAATTATTCGGAGTATCCGGGAAAGATGAACTGACTGTAAATGAATATCTGAAGACACTGGCCTCACACAGCAATGAACATCCCAGTGGATGGGGGCTGGCCATCTTCAAAGGTAACAGTGTAAATATAGAAAAAGAACCGGTAACTGCCTATAAAAGCCGTTATCTGAAGGAAAGACTGGCTGTTCCCATAAGAGCAAAGAATATGCTGGCCCATATCCGTTTTGCGACACGCGGTGCTATAGGATATAATAACTGCCATCCATTCACAGGGTGTGACAGCTGTGGAAGGACATGGACCCTCATACATAATGGAACTATATTTGAATGCCCGCTTTTGGATGAATATGTCTATCTGCAGGAAGGCAATACCGACAGTGAAAGAGTTCTTCTGTATATCATAGATCAGATAGATCTGGTTACAGAGGCTTTGGGAAGGCCACTATCAGATGTTGAACGTTTTAATGTAGTCAATGATGTTGTTTCTGAGCTATCAATATACAACAAACTCAATCTGATGATCTACGACGGTGAACTGCTGTACATTCATAAGAACTACAAAAACAGTATGTTCATGAAAAGAAACGGTCATTCCGTTATGTTCTCTACTGTCCCGCTGGATCTTGGGACCTGGGATCCTGTACCCATGTGTCAGCTGCTGGCATATAAAGACGGGCAGAAGCTGTTTTCCGGGCCCATGCATGAAAATGAATACTCTGACAGTCCTGAAGATATGCATTACATTTTTCTGGATTATTCCGAGCTGTAAATGGTCAGATCATTGCAAATCCTATTAAACATATGTTATTATAGGAATTGAAATGGAGGGTTAAATAAATGAAGATCTCAACAAAAGGACGCTATGCTCTGCGTATGCTGATAGATCTGGCTGAACACCAGAATGACGGATATATTTCCCTGAAAGACATTGCCAAAAGGCAGGAGATCTCCAAGAAGTATCTTGAACAGATCATTCCTCTATTCAACAATACCGATATGCTCAAGACCAACCGCGGAGCCCAAGGCGGATACAAGCTGGCCAAAACGCCTGATAAATATACTGTGGGCGAGATCCTGCGCATCACCGAAGGCAATCTGGCACCTGTCGACTGCGCTATGCAGGATCCTATCGAATGCTCCAGAAGTATTCTATGTCCTACTCTGCCCATCTGGAAGGATCTGACAAAAATGATCAATGATTATCTCGACGGTATCACGTTGCAGGATATTCTGGATCGCCAGCAGGAACTGTATGCGAACAATTATGTGATCTAAACTCGATCATTTATATCTGTACAAAAAAAAACAGGAGATATGTCATGGGACATATGCCCTGTTTTTTGCAGAATACTTCTATTCCTGTACTTGTTTCTTCTTTTTGGAAATAAAGATTAAGACAGCTACCAGTACACCTATGATCAGGCCGCCTGCTCCTGCCAGTGCCATGTGACCGGTTGAAAATGTTGAAGCTGTCAGTTTTTCATTGTTATATGCGTTTTTATCCACATCCCAGAAGAAGTATACTCCGTCCTTATCATTGTTATAGGAATAAGCAGTATCGCCCAGGTCCATTGCATGTGTGTATGTCATCATGTGCAGATGCCCTGTTGTTCCGTCCGGCTGGCCGCTGCCTCCATATTGCAGTATCAGCAAATCTGCCAGGATCGGATAGCCCTTCTTTGGCGACTTTACGGTATAGAGCGCCAAAGAAGGGCTATCCGATCGTTGCCGACTCCCTTAAGCTCCAGTACGGCAGTGCTGCACTGACTGACGGTGTGACCCAGGCGCTTCATTTCTTCACATATACAAATGCTCTGGATCTTGGAGACATGGCTTACTGCTATAACAATGATAAAAACGGAGTGTATTTCTTCTGGGATACTGATGAGAACGCTTATTCAAGGGAGGCAGCAGAAGCGGCAGAAACAGCCTCAACCTTTTCATTTGGTTATATTGCAATTGCAGCTGCGGCAGGTATTGCTGTCGGTATAGCAGGGACAGGCATATTTACATGGCTCAGGAAAAAGAAAAGCTCCAAGCAGGCTTAGATCAAAGATAATAATCAAAAAAAGGATGTGCCTGATGCACATCCTTTTTACTGCGGAAGATGGGACTTCCACCGGCAGCTGCAGCTTTGTAACAATATTATTGGAATGTATTCAACAATAACAGATCTACCTGCCTATTGCAACTTTGAGCTACGTATGGGTCATGAGTCACTATTACTATGGTTTTTCCATCTTGATTCATTTTTTTAAGAAGCTCAACTATTATCTTGCGGTTACCCGGATCGACGGAACCAGTTGGTTCGTCTGCCAATACAATGTTTCCCGGTTTTATCATACTTCTTGCTATTGCTACTCGTTGTTGCTCCCCGCCGCTCAATCTGTATATTTTTTTTTCTTCATATGATTCTAAACCTACCGCCTTTAATGCAGATGAAATGATCTGTTCTTTACGTTTTTTTGTTTCTTTAACATAATATAAGGCAAGCATCAAATTGTACTGGACACTTTCATCCTCAATCAAAGCAAAGTTCTGAAAAAGGTAACTAATTGAATTCCTCAGCATTACTTCAGATGCTTTGCTGTTAGGTTTAATGTTTTTATGGTTCTTAACTACTATTACTCCAGAGTCAATTGGTTCTAACAGTCCGATTATATTAAGCAATGTTGTCTTTCCACTTCCACTTTCTCCTGTAATAGCAATCATTTCTCCCTGGCTTATGGATAAAGAGAAATCTTTAAAAATCGTTTTATCTCCATATTTTTT
>JAZUNG010000025.1:0-10324 GCA_045604025.1 Lachnospiraceae bacterium
CATCCTATAAAGAGCAGATATACTTCCTTCTGAATGAGTTTAAGGACAGGGATTATGAGGCTACCCTGTACAGTTGGGATCCTGGTGACAATAATCTGGAGATGGTGGATGACTGCAGTCACGTAAAATGGCTTCAGGATATGCTGATCCATGATGATAAATATTATATTTATTCGGCAGATGATCTGATAACAGCTAGTATTCGATGATGTATTTTATGTTGGCCATCTGAGCCTCACCGATATCCTGTTCTATCTTTATGCCCATTAGAGAGCTTATATCCGTTCCTAGTATTTCAGCTAGTTTTTTTAGCTGATCCGCATCTGGAACGGATATATTTTGTTCCCACTTTGACACTGTCTGCCTGACTACATGCATTTCAGAAGCAAGCTCATTCTGTGTTATTCCCTGTCTTATCCTTAATGACTTCAAGTTTTCACCCAGCATATAATCTCCTGTTGTTCTGGAATGTAATAACCCTCAACAGCTTTGTTTTAGAATTAAATTCACATATGAAATTAGCTCATTAAACCCTTCTCTTCCAAACTACCCCCTCTTTACATTAAAGTATAGCATCAGACGAAAAACAATGTTTGACAGAATATTATCAATTATATGTATATCGCCAAAACAAGGTTTTCGGGCCGGAGATAATCTCCGGCCCGATGGAATATCACTTAAAAACTGTCTTGCTATATCATTTTACCTTAATGTATACTACTGCCTATTATTATTGCGATTGCCGATTCTGCAATTAAGATAGACGATATGACCCACGAAATCCAGCTATATGCTCCATTAAAGGCAAAAATCCATAGTGAAGTACAGCATGCAATTACAGACAAGACGATTATGGCTATTGGCCTCTTTTTCTTTTTTCTGACAATCCATATTATTGCCAAAACAGTAATTATAGCAGTTAATACACCTGTTATCATTGGCCCCCAAATTCCATATGCCAACGGCATAATATGGAAATATGAATATGAATATACATACTGTTTAAAATTATTATCCGGACCGTCTGAAAAAACCATTTTTACACCGCATGGCAATAATTCAAATATCAGTGCAATTACCGGAAGAGGGATAATCAACCATTTTCTAAGATATTTCTTCATCTTATCCTCCAATCTATATATGATTAACTATACGGATTATACCTCATATGTTCACCTATTGTACTATACTTCATCCCATCGGTCTGTCCTCCCTATATTAAAATGTTATGATATTTAAATAACTATTGGTTCCATAAAAACTCTATCATGACAATGGAATTACAGTCACGCAATGATTATTAACATTGCGCAATGCAAATTAACATTTCATTTTTTAAAGGCGGTACAAACGTTAGATTTCTTATTTGATGGGCAAAAAAGAAGCCCCCTTCCAATAAATTGTACCATGTGTCCAACTTATTGGGGGAACTTCATTCGGCTTTACGGAGGCGGTGGGATTCGAACCCACGTGCCGGTTACCCGGCAACCGCATTTCGAGTGCGGCTCGTTATGACCACTTCGATACACCTCCAGTTATATTTAACTGTACTTGTAATCCTCTACTTTGCCGAGCGGATCACTCGCTTCAGTTTCAATATACTCGATCAATTCATCCTCTTCGCCGTCGTCAAAGCACTTATACAGATATGTGCATCCGGATCTGAGGAATCTCTCCAGCTCTCCAATCTTCATGAGAGTCTGAACTGCATTATAATAACCCTTAATATTAAATAATGCAATCGGTTTGTTGTGCTGTCCGAGCTGTTTGAGGGTCAGCACCTGGAAAAACTCGTCAAATGTCCCTATGCCTCCGGGGCAAACTATAAACGCATCCGCATTCTCTTCCATGATATGCTTTCTGACGCCCATATCGCGGGTGTAAATAGTATTATCCGCTTCGTCATAGAGATTCTCTATCTTCTCATCCCTGAAAAACTTCGGGACCACTCCGCATACTTTGGCCCCGCCTCTGTGAAAGCCTCTGGCAGCTGCTCCCATCAGGCCGCTCCCGCCTGCACCGAAGATCAGGTTATGACCTCTCTTCGCCAGCTGTTCTGACAATGCTTCCACTACATCTATATAACTCTGATCTATTTCTGAGCTGGCAGCTCCGTATACACAGATATTCATTTCTTTCTCCTTTTTACATTTGCCTTTTCCACACTGAAACCGAACTTACCCTGCTTGTCGCCCATGCTGTAATACTCGCCATGCGAATAGCATGTCAGACCTGCATTCTCCAGGTGGAACTTACCTTTTCCATCCATATATGTATCGTCAACCGTCACTGCAACAACTTTGGCAATGAACATATCGTGCGTGCCCAGATGCAGGACCCGGTCAACCACGCACTCCATGGCGACAGGGCTCTCTCCTATGGTCGGTGCCGATACCTTCTCTGAAGGCAACTCGGTCAGGCCGGTCTCACTGAACTTGTCCACATCTCTGCCCGACTTCACTCCGCACCAGTCTGCGCTCCTGACCATCCTGTCGGAGACCAGGTTGATCACGAACTCGCCGGTTTCCTGAATGATACCGTGTGAATATCTCTCCGGGCGAACAGAGATATAGACCATGGCAGGGTCAGAACAGACCGTTCCGGTCCATGCAACTGTGATGATATTCGCTTTTTCTTCCGGTCTCTTGCAGCTGACCATCACTGCCGGAACAGGATACAGCATATTGCCCGGACGCCAGATGTTTCTTCCCATTTCAGCATCCTTCTGGATTAATGAGGTAATTTTATCATCTTTGTAAGCATTTGAAAATATAATTTAATTTAACTAACATTAATTATTTACATCATATGAACAATGTAGTATAATGCACTTATCAGACAACTATCACTTAAGGAGGTGCTTGATATGCCACCCGGAGGACCTGGAGGAGGTGGCCACGGCGGCCCCGGCAGAGGAGGAAACCCCAGAAACTTCCTCACGCCCGAAGAAAAAAAGAACAGACCCAAGATCACTTTTGCTCTGATCAAAAGAGTTTTCTCATATCTGAAACCATACTGGCTCCAGTTGCTGCTGGTATTTATCGCTATCCTTGCCGCAGCCATAGTAGGAGTATTTCCTTCCATCATCACAGGAAGGATCGTTGACGAAGCCCTGACAGGCAAGAACATGTCGCTCCTGGTCAGACTCCTGCTCTATGCATTTGCGGCCATTGTCGGATCCCAGCTGATCAATCTGCTGGAGAGTTATATCAATGTATGGATCTCGCAGAAGATCATCTATGATATGAGAAACCAGATGTACAACCATCTGCAGTATATGCCGCACTCGTTCTTCACTACCGAGAAGCAGGGCGATATCATTACCAGAATGAACAGCGATATCTCCGGTGTCAGCGGAGTTATCACTGATACTCTGACGAATATCATCAGCAACATAGCGACGGTCATTACTACTCTGTTCGCTCTGTTCTCACTGAACTGGAAGCTGGCGCTGGTAGGACTGGTCATGCTTCCGCTGATGATCATCCCCTCCAGAGTAGTCGGAAAGACCAGATGGCAGATCCTGACCAAGAGCCAGAAGAAGACCGACGAAATGAACGAGATGATCAATGAGACACTGAGTGTCAGCGGATCTATGCTCGTCAAGCTCTTCACCAAAGAGGAGCAGGAATACGACAGATTCCAGTATATCAACAACGAAGTGACCAGATACTCCCTCAAGGAGCAGCGCAGCGGCCAGTGGTTCCGTATGGCTATGGGCATGATGTTTCAGATCCCACCCCTGCTGATCTACTTCGCAGGCGGATATCTGATCATCTCCAACTGGGATACCGCACTGACGATCGGTACCATCACTGCTACGGTAACACTGATCAACCGTCTGTACAGACCTGTGGAACAGCTCCTGAACATCAACGTGCAGTTCACCAGATCGATGGCGCTCTTCACCCGAATATTCGATTTCTTCGACAGAAAGAACGATCTGGTATCTCCGGAGAACGGTCAGAAGCCTGACATCTCCAATCCCGATATCAGGTTCGACCACGTCAGCTTTTCATACAATCCGGAAGTGCCGGTGCTTACAGATATCAGCTTCAGCGTTGAAGGCGGCAAAATGATAGCCATAGTCGGAAGGTCCGGCTCCGGCAAGTCCACGCTGGTCAATCTGATACCACGTCTGTATGATGTTACCTCGGGAAGCGTTTCCGTCTGCGGATGCGACGTCAGGGACTATGACCTCAAGTATCTGAGGGAGCAGATCGGTGTCGTTACTCAGGATACCTACCTGTTCAACGGTACGATCATGGAGAATCTGAAGTTTGCAAAGGAAGATGCGACGGAAGAAGAGATCATAGCTGCCTGCAAGGCTGCCTATATCCATGATTTCATTTCCGGCCTGCCTGATGGCTACAATACCGTGGTCGGAAACAGAGGTCTCAAGCTCTCAGGCGGTGAGAAGCAGAGAGTATCCATCGCCAGAGTGATCTTAAAGGACCCCCGCATACTGATACTCGATGAGGCTACCAGCTCCCTGGATTCTATCTCTGAAAGCGCTATCCAGGATGCCCTGGAGAATGTCATGGTCGGAAGGACCAGCATCGTCATCGCCCACAGACTGACCACAGTCCTCAAGGCTGATGAGATCCTGGTCATTAAAGACGGACAGATCGCCGAGCACGGAATGCACGACGATCTGCTGAAATTGGACGGTGTATACAGGGAACTGTATGAAACTCAGTTCCGCAAAGTGTTGGAACACGAGAGGCTCAAAGAAGACCATCACGCCTGATGGCGATAGTCATAGCCTCCATATCCACTTCCATATTGAGTTTATCATCTTCGTACAGGCTGCCATAATACTTTGTTAAGGCAGTCTGTACGTCTTTCAGGAAGGCTAGAGTCTTGTCCTTCATATCTTCCGAAAGCTGCTCCTTCGTCTCCAGATCCCTGAAATGTCTGAGAACGTCAGTAAGAGTCGGAATGTAATAGTTCAGCACCTGTCTGGAGCTGCGGATCTTGTCCGGCTTCTCCTTAAGAGTCTGCAGGATCTTGTCCAGTGTGGCGCAGACATTATTTGCCTCACGGCGCACTTCCATGACATGGACCTGAGAGATCACTCTGCGCAGTTCCATCAGCTTGCCTCTGGCATCTATCAGGACCTCGTTCTGCTCATCATTCAGAGGCACTTCCTCGCTAGCCTTGTTTTCACCGCGGCTGCTTCTGGATGCCAGCACAATGATCAGAACTATCAGTCCTATCAGGAGGATGATAACTCCTATGATGCCCCACAGAAAGAATCTGAACAGGGACGGTATAAACTTATGTATTACGATCAGGCCTCCGATAAGGACGACGATACCAATGATCCCGCCCAGGATCCCGCCTGACCCTGAACCACCTGAGCCTTTCATTTCCTTCTACCTGTTACTGCTCAGGAAACTCAGCCTCTGCAGCCTCAACAGCCTCTTCGGCAGCCTCCTGCGCAGGGACTGTGACTACTTCGGCAGTCTTGATCTCGAGCAGTTTCTTCTTGAGCTGAGCCTCGATCACTCCGAGTTCGTTCTCGGCAAGGAGTCTCTTCTCTCTGCCTTCTTCCTGAATCCTCAGAACTTCATCGAGAGTCTCGATCAGCTTGGTATTGGCATTCTGGATAGTCTCCAGATCAACGATGCCTCTCTCACTCTCTTCAGCAATCTTGACAGAGCCTTCCTTGAGGGCTTCAGCATTCTTGTTTATCAGTTCATTTGTAAGATCTGTAACAGCCTTCTGCGCCTTCATGGCTTCCTCAGAATGCTCCATGCTGAGTGCAAGCACCATCTGATTCTTCCAGAGAGGGATCGTATTGACGATGGTTGTCTGGATCTTCTCTGTCATCAGAGTGTCATTGCTCTGCACCATGCGGATCTGAGGTGCCATCTGGATGCTGATAGTCCTGGTCAGTTCCAGATCATATATCTTCTTCTCGAAACGTGTGCACAGATCGTCGAAGTCTCTTGCTGCCTGAGCGTCTTCTGCAAGTCCGGTCTCTTCAGCCTTCTTCTTCAGATCTACCAGAGTGGTCGCACGTTCTTTGTCCAGCTTCTCCTTGCCGGCCAGGATGTACATGGTCAGCTCTTTCAGATAAACCAGATTGGTATCGTACATCTTGTCCAGCATAACGATATCTGTGGTCAGTCTGTTCTGATGGTCTTCCAGAACTCCGACTATATTGTCAACGTTATTCTCCGCTTTGTCATAGCGTGCCTTCAGGGCCACTGCCTTGTTGGCAGTCTTCTTGAAGAGCCTGCCCAGTCCCTTCGGTTCCTCGGCGTCCACGCTGAATCCCTTCAGCTCTGCTACCAGATTGGACAGTGTCTCACCGACAGCACCGATGTCCTTGGTCTTTACTCCCTCCAGTGCATTGTCGGAAAACTCCGCGATCTTCTGCTGAGCTGATGCTCCGTATACCATGACAGCGCTTGTGTCAGTCAGATCGATAGTTTCAGCAAAATCTGATACCATCTGCTTCTCTTCATCGGTCAGATTGACGCTCTCCATGTAACCTTCGCCTTCTGCCGGCTGGACGGTCTGCGCGGTCTCAGCCAGAGGCTCTTCTGTGTCCATCTTGAACTCGGGAAAAGTCTTTCCAAACTCCAGTTTGATATCTTCAGCCATATCAGTTTCTCCTTTGCTAAAAAGTATAGTATCTATCTGAATAATAATATATTATTTATCTGTGTTCTTTTCAAGAAGTAAGTTAACATTCATTGATTTGAAAGGCAAAAAGATATAATATTACTGCATACATATCTGCATGGAGGAACGATCATGAGAGATTATAAAGAAGAGCTGGAAAAACGCTGCGCATGGATCAGAAAGGTCCTGGAGAATGCACACTGCTCAGGCATTATCTATGGCAATTCAGGAGGAAAGGATTCTGCTCTGGCCGGTATCCTGTGCAAGCTGGCATGTGACAATACCGTCGGTGTGATCATGCCCTGTTTTTCCAAAAGAAACTACGGTGAAGATACCGATGACGCGCTGGCTGTGGCCAAACAGTTTGATATCGAGACACGGACTGTCGATCTGACAGAGACCCGAGCTGCGCTTCTTGTCGCTGCATCTGACGCATGCGGAAATATCACAGACGCCGCTGCCAAAAATATCGCTCCCCGTCTGCGTATGACCACACTCTATGCTATCGGTCAGAGTGAAGGAAGACTGGTCTGCGGAACCGGAAACCGCGACGAGATATATGTAGGTTATTTTACGAAGTACGGTGACGGAGGCGCGGACTTCAACCCGATAGCTGACCTGACGGTAGGCGAGGTCTATGAGTTTCTGGAGTATCTGAACGCCCCTGAAAATATCATTAAAAAAGCTCCGTCAGCAGGTCTCGAGGAAGGTCAGACAGACGAAGGCGAGATGGGTATCACATATGCCGATCTGGACAGATATATCCTGGAAGGGATCGCGCCTAATGATGAATTCAAATCGAAAGTTGACCGTATGCATGCGACTACCGAGCACAAACGCCAGATGGTCCTCACATACAGCCCCGAAGATTAATCGGAAACCTCTTCTGCCTCCTTGCTCGCTCTCATACGCCTGATCTCAGGGATCACAGTGAGCAGCATGGTTATGAAGCAGGCAGTTCCGCCTATCACATTGGACACCGGCTCTGCTATAAAGACTCCGTTCACTCCTATGCGGAATACGAGAGTCAACAGCAGGGCCGCAGGTACCACGATGATAACCTTTCTGAATATCGAGAAGAAGATAGCCTGCTTCTTCTTGCCCAGTGCCTTGAACACGGTCTGACCGCACATCTGAAGTGCCTGGAATATAAAGGCAAAGAAATATATATGCAGGGCCGGAATGGCCTTCTCAATGAATCCCGCATCTGAAGTAAATATGGATATGAAAAACCTGGGCCACAGAAATACTACCGCCCAGCTGGCAGCCGTGTAGATAAGCATGGATGTGACCATGATACGTATGGCCTTGCTGACGTGGTCAGGCCTTTCCGCTCCGTAGTTGAAGCTGACGGTCGGTGACGCGCCTTCTCCTATGGCATGCACCGGCACCTCCATGATCTGCCTGCAGCTCGTAACAATGGTCAGTATGGAAATATAGATATCTCCTCCGAATATGGACAGGAGCTTGTTGTTGACTATATTTACCAGGGAGTTGGTGCACTGCATGATGAATACTGCCAGCCCCAGGCTGCAGATATTGCCTGCTATAGATCTGTTGGCCCGGAACTCTCTGAAGCTGATCAGCTTCAGTCGCTGTGCAGGCCTCCTGCCGAGCAGGAATGCCACAACAAATACAGCGGATGCCGCCTGCGAGATGACAGTAGCCAGTGCAGCGCCGCTGACTCCCATGTGGAATACAAAGATGAACAGAGGGTCCAGTGCTATATTTAAGCCTGCTCCTATCACCACGGTGAGCATGCCAATCCCCGGGAATCCCTGCGCGTTTACGTAAGGATTGAGACCAGTTGCCATCATAGTGAACAATGTGCCTGTCAGATAGATCCTGAGATACGGGAGCGCAAAAATGATGTTGCTGTCAGACGCTCCGAGGAGTCTGAGCAGAGGCTCCGCGAAAGCCTCTCCCAGTATGATCACACAGATAGCGGACCAGAAGATCATAAATGCGGCAGTATGCATGATCTTCTCTGCCTCCTTCGGATGGTTCCTGCCCAGCTCTATAGAAAAGAGGGGCGAGCCTCCCATACCGAACATATTGGTCAGTCCGGTGATAATGGTAATGACCGGAAAGCATATGCCTATGCCCCCGAGCGCAACCGTGCCTATATCACCGATCCGTCCGATATATATACGGTCAACTATGCTGTACAGCAGACTGAGAACCTGCGCTACCAGCATGGGCAGCGCAGTCATCAGAATGTTGTATCCTATTTTTCCGTTTCTGAAATCTATCTTTTTCACTGATACTGCCTGTGAAACTCTTTTCAGATCAGCCTACGAATGTATAGCCTTTTCCTTCTACAACTGCTCTTGCAGCTTCCTCATCATACTCTCCGGAGAGCTTCAGAACTGCTGTGCCGGCCTCGTGGCTACAGGTAGCTTCCTCGATGAAGGGGAGCTCTTCGAGTGCCTTCTTTACATTTGCCTCACAGTGCATGCACATCATACCGTCGATCCTGATTGTCTTTTCCATTTCAATGTTCCTTTCTGTATCGGTGTTGTTTATTATACTATTATTCTGCGCGTTATGCGCATTTTTCTTTATCAGAAGTCTTCGCGGAGCGTGGTCCGAGCGTGTATCGTAGATCCGCGCCAGGTTCAGTCTCAGCGCATTCATGCATACTGTGAAGCTCGACAGGCTCATAGCCGCTGCTCCAATCATGGGATTCATCTCCCATACGAACAGTCCCGCTGCCAGAGGGATGCAGATCAGATTGTAGAAGAACGCCCAGAACAGATTCTGGTGGATGTTCCTGAGGGTCTTTCTGCTCAGCCTGACCGCAGCTGCGACGTCGGTCAGTCGACTGTTCATAAGTACTATGTCCGCGCTGTCTATGGCAACATCTGTTCCGGCTCCGATGGCTATACCGATATCTGCCCTGGTCAGTGCAGGAGCGTCATTGATACCGTCACCGACCATGATGACACTGCCCTGTTTCTGCAGGTCTCTGATCACGGCTTCCTTGCCATCCGGAAGTACGCCTGCTATGACTTCATTCACTCCTGCCTGCGCTCCGATAGCCCTCGCGGTCCGCTCGTTGTCACCTGTGAGCATGACCACACGCAGTCCCAGGTTCTTCAACTGGGCAATAGCCTCTGCGGAATCCTGCTTGATCACGTCGGCAACCGCGATGATGCCAAGGAGCCTTCCCTCCTCTTCGAAGAACAGCGGAGTCTTGCCTTCACCGGCCAGTTGTTCCTCTGCTGCTGCCAGTTCCTGACTTACCTCAGTCAGGGTGCGGATAAACGTGCCGCTTCCTGCATGCAGTAGATGTCCCTGCATCCTGGCTTCCAGACCGTTTCCGGGAAGAGCCCTGAAATCAGTTGTTTCATCAGCTGCTATGCCCCTTCTGCCGGCCTCTGCGTGGATGGCCTTGGCCAGGGGATGCTCGCTCTTGGCCTCCAGGGCAAATGCTTTCCGGAGGAGTTCGTCTTCTGAGAGCCCCCCCGCAGGATAGATATCCGTAACCTCCGGGTTTCCGGAAGTGATGGTTCCTGTCTTGTCCAGCGCAACTATGTCAGTCTTTCCGGCCGTCTCCAGAGCCTCACTGGTCTTGAACAGGATACCGTTCTTTGCTCCGATACCATTTCCGACCATGATAGCAACAGGCGTTGCCAGGCCCAGTGCGCAGGGGCATGAGATGACCAGTACACAGATCGCGCGTGCC
>JAZUNG010000026.1:0-2930 GCA_045604025.1 Lachnospiraceae bacterium
CGGCATGTGTAAAGGCATGTCAGGCTGCTATCATTTATTATGGCGATGAAGCAGAGCTCACAGAGCAGGCAAAAGAGCTCAAACGCCCGATGTTGTATTTTAATAACAAAAAGAACAGAAAAGGCATTGAATAACTGAAGAAAAAGATTGCTTCTTTCTGGCGATAGTATTAAAATATAAACGTTGTGGAAAAATAACAATCATTGGGACAAAAACAATTGAAACTCTGGTTTCAGAAAGAGGGAGTGTATGAGTTTATTTGGAGGAGTCCTTCCTGTAACCGGTATTACTTTCCTGCTGTTCAGCGTTTTCGCTATTACGGTAGTTGGTTACGGTCTGGGAAGGATCAACATCAAGGGTGTTGACCTGGGAACTGCAGGCGTATTTATCATTGCGCTGCTGTATGGAGCTTTCTTTGCTACAGCCCTGGGAAATACAGTTACACAGAAGGTTGGAGAAGAAGCCGTAAACATCTCATCAAATGCATTAAAGATCGTTGAGACACTTGGTCTGATCCTTTTTGTTGGTGCAGTTGGTCTGATCGCAGGCCCCAATTTCTTCAAAACATTTAAAAAGAATTTCAAGTCTTATATCCTGATCGGATTTATCATCATCCTGTCAGGCGCACTGGTAACAGCAGCATGCTTCGGTATCGGACGTGGTGCAGAGGCCAGTGACAGCGAGTTCATAGCCATGCTGGTTGGTCTGATGAGTGGTTCACTTACATCTACACCTGCATTCTCAGCTGCCAAGGCTACAGTTGCACCTGAACTGGAGAGCGTTGTATCTGTTGGATATGGTATCGCTTATATCTTTGGTGTTATCGGAGTTGTACTGTTTGTACAGCTGATGCCCAAGATTCTCAAGGCCAATATGGATGAGGAAAGAAGAAAGATCACCGTTGCTTCTACAGGAAATGAGATGATGAAGGATACCAAGGGCAAGTTCGAGCTGGATCCTTTCGGACTGGCAGCATTTGCACTTACAGCTGTTACAGGTATTCTGGTAGGCGCTATCAAGATTCCGCTGTCAGGAGCCGGTCTTAAGGGTACATGCTTCAGTCTGACATCCACAGGCGGAGTATTGCTGATGGGACTGATCATCGGCCACTTCGGACATATCGGACCTATCAGCCTGAAATGCAACAAGAGAGTGTTGGAGACATTCCGTGAGTTTGGTCTGGTCCTGTTCCTGATCGGTGCAGGTGTTTCCGGTGGTAAAAACTTCGTTCAGTACTTCAAACCGATCTACTTCGTATATGGAATCTTCATCACGATCATTCCTATGATCCTCGGATTCATCTTCGCAAGAAAGGTTTTGAAGATAGACCTGCTGAACTGTCTGGGATCTATTACAGGTGGTATGACATCCACTCCCGCACTGGGAACACTGATCCGTACAGCCGGTACAGATGATGTTGCTTCTGCATATGCAGCAACCTATCCGGTAGCTCTGATCATCGTAGTACTGTGTGCGCAGTTCCTGGTACTGATCTTCACGCCGTAATACCTGTAACATAACTAATAAGTAGAATAAAACTGGCTGCCATAAACGGCAGCCAGTTTTTATATGCAGAATATATCGGTTCAAACAGATCACTGTAATCTCATGGTACCGGTCTTATTGAACCTGTCATGCCATGACAGCGCCTCAGAAAGGATGTGTGGTGTCTGTCCGCCCAGTGCCTTTGCACGGGTGTAGTAATCCCACAGCATATCCTTGTAATCAGGATGAGCGCAGTTCTCAATGATCGCCTCGGCCTTTTCTCTCGGTGATTTCCATCTCAGGTCAGCTACGCCCTGTTCGGTCACGATGACCATAACATCATGCTCAGTATGATCAATATGTGAGCACATCGGAACGATACAGCTGATAGCACCGTTTTTAGCCAGAGAACCTGTAGCAAAGATGACCAGACCGGCGTTACGCGCGAAGTCTCCGGATCCTCCGATACCGTTCATGATCTTGCTGCCCATAACATGAGTGGAGTTGACGTTTCCGTAGATATCAACCTCAATAGGTGTATTCATGGATACGAGCTGCAGTCTTCTGGCAACCTCAGGGCTGTTTGAGATCTCCTGAGGGCGGATAACGATGCGTTTGTTGTAGAAATCGATATTCTGGATCAGTTCATCCATTCCGGTTCTGGAAAGGGAAACTGATGTGCAGCTGGCTCCTACGATAATGCCTTTCTTAACCAGATTCAGAGCTGAATCCTGCAGAACTTCAGTATACATGGTCAGCCCGGAAAGACCGCTGGTCTCCAGACCTGACAGAACTGCGTTTGCAACATTTCCAACTCCTGACTGTATAGGATGCAGGCATTCAGGCTGTCTTCCTGCTGCAATCTCGCCCTTGAGGAAGTTTACGATATGTCCTGCGATCTTCTGTGAATCTTCATCGGCATCCTTGAATGTCGGGAAGAAATCCGGATCGTCAGTTACTACAATACCTGCAATCTTCTCGGGAGGGCAGGGGATGAAAGGTGTTCCGACCTTGTCCATGACTCCTGTAATAGGGATAGGCTGGCACTTTCCTGCAACAGAGTAGATATCGTGCATACCTACCAGCTCGATGGGAAGGGTGGTGTTCAGCTCTACCAGAACCTTGTCAGCGCACTCTACGCAAGCATCTGAGATACCTACGGTAGCTGCAGGGTAGAGGCCTTCTTCTGTAACAGCACAGCACTCGATAATGGCAAAATCCACATGAGGGCCTTCACCTGTCAGCATGAAGCGGCCTGTATGTGAAAGATGCTGGTCTGCATATGCGACCTGACCTGCATTTATCGCTGCACGCATGCTCTTATTGGTCTGATAGGGGAATCTTCTGGCAACCAGGCCTGCATCACACAGATCGCCGTCCAGATGAGGTCCAACAGATGCTCCTGTGAGCAGTGTAAGGTTATCTGCCTTGCCCAGTTTTGCGAT
>JAZUNG010000027.1:0-63834 GCA_045604025.1 Lachnospiraceae bacterium
TGGTCTCGCCGAGAGAGGCAGATGCCAAAAGACCGATGGAGCCGGGGATCTGTGATGCCTCGTCTGACAGGTTGGCTCCGAACATATTGGAGGTCAGAACAACATCAAATCTGGAAGGCTCCCTGACCAGCTGCATGGCCGCGTTGTCCACGTACATATGATCGACCTGAACCTCCGGATACTCAGAAGCGATGCGGGCAACAGTCTCTCTCCACAGACGGGAGGTCTCCAGCACGTTGGCCTTGTCGATGCTGACGAGGTTTTTGCGGCGTTTCATGGCGGTTTCAAAAGCGACTCTTGCGATTCTTTCGATCTCCATCACGCTGTAGCACTCTGTGTCATATGCCTCGGGGCCATACTTGCCGTCTCTTCTTCCGCGCTCGCCGAAGTAGATACCTCCGGTCAGCTCTCTTACGATCACCAGGTCAAATCCTTTTGCCGCGATATCGGGACGCAGAGTACACGCCTCAGCCAGAGCGGGGTAGATCTTCGCAGGACGAAGATTGGTGAACAGTCCCAGCGCAGAACGGAGTCCGAGCAGAGCTCTCTCAGGTCTGTTTGCCGGCGGCTGGCTGTCCCATTTGGGACCGCCCACGGCACCTAAGAGCACGCTGTCACTGGCCAGGCATCCGTCTACAGTCTCCTGCGGCAGCGGAACGCCGGTCGCATCGATGGCGCAGCCGCCTGCCAGATACGGTGTGAATACAAATTCGTGGCCAAACTTCTCAGCAATCCGCTCCAGAACCCTTACTGTACTGTCAACTATTTCCGGGCCTATACCATCGCCACGTATGAGTGCAATGTTGTATTTCATATAAATGTCCTCATTGATCTTAATATTGAATATCAGATATCGGCGTGGGCGCCGGCCGTTCGCGGAGGGGACAGTTGGATTACGTCCCCGGAGAGAAGGGCCGAAGCGGGGTCCCGCGCCGGGATATCTGATAATGAATGTTTACATCAGCACAGCGCCCTTATCAGCACTGGTAACCAGCTTCGCATACCTGGCGATGTAGCCGGTCTTGATGCGTGGCTCAGGAGCTGTCCAGTCTGCGCGTCTTGCTGCAAGTTCGTCATCACTTACCCTGGCGTTGATGGTGCAGGCCTTGATATCGATATCGATGATGTCACCTTCACGGATGAGGGCGATGTTGCCGCCTGCAGCAGCCTCAGGGCTGACATGTCCGATAGCAGCACCGCGGGTAGCGCCTGAGAAACGTCCGTCAGTGATCAGGGCTACGCTCTCGCCTAGTCCCATTCCCACGATAGCAGATGTAGGATTCAGCATCTCACGCATGCCGGGGCCGGCCTTGGGTCCTTCGTAGCGGATGACTACTACGTCACCTGCCTGGATCTGCTTGCCATAGATGGCTTTGATAGCGTCCTCTTCAGAGTCGAATACTCTGGCAGGACCTGAATGCTGCATCATCTCGGGAGCGACAGCGCTCTGCTTGACGACGCATCCGTCGGGAGCAACATTTCCTTTGAGAACCGCGATACCGCCGCTCTCAGAGAAAGGATTGTCAATAGGACGGATGATCTCAGGGTCAGTATTTTCTGCGCCTGCCAGATTCTCTTCCATGGTCTTTCCTGTAACGGTGATCACGGACAGATCCAGCAGATTCTTTTTGGTCAGCTCTTTCATGACTGCATAAACGCCGCCTGCCCTGTCGAGATCTTCCATAAATGTATCTCCGGCAGGTGCCAGATGGCACAGGTTCGGAGTACGCGCGCTGATCTCGTTGGACATATCCAGGCTGATCTCCATGCCACACTCGTGAGCTATGGCAGGAAGGTGGAGCATGGTATTGGTTGAGCAGCCGAGAGCCATGTCAACAGTTTCGGCATTGTGGAAAGCAGCCTCTGTCATGATATCTCTAGGGCGGATGTCACGGTTGACCAGCTCCATGATCTGCATGCCGGCCTTTTTGGCCAGTCTGATACGTGCAGAGAGCGGAGCAGGGATAGTGCCGTTTCCGGGAAGAGCCATGCCGATAGCCTCGCACAGGCAGTTCATGGAATTGGCTGTATACATACCTGAGCAGGATCCGCATGAAGGACAGGCGTTCTCGATATAGTCGTTGACGCCTTCCTCGTCAAGAGTGCCTGCATGGTACGCGCCTACTGCCTCGAACATATGGCTCAGGCATGTGCGTCTGCCATCCTTCAGGTGACCGGCGAGCATAGGGCCGCCGCTGACAAAGATGGACGGGATATTCAGTCTTGCTGCGGCCATCAGCAGTCCGGGAACATTTTTGTCACAGTTGGGGATCATGACCAGTCCGTCGAACTGATGGGCGATAGCCATAGCTTCGGTAGAGTCGGCGATCAGGTCTCTGGTGACCAGAGAGTATTTCATGCCGATATGTCCCATGGCAATGCCGTCGCAGACAGCGATCGCAGGGAACATGATGGGAGTTCCGCCGGCTATGCGTACGCCTGCCTTGACAGCGTCTGCGATCTTGTCCAGATGCATATGGCCGGGGACGATCTCATTATAGGAACACACCACTCCTATGAGCGGGCGATCGATCTCTTCTTCAGTGAGCCCGAGGGCAACCATAAGGCTCTTGTTGGGTGCGCGGTCTACGCCTTTCTTAATAAAATCAGAATTCATAATTCCTCCTGAAAAAATCAGCAACTGAGCCTGGACACAGCGTCCAGAATAACGGTTGATTTTGGATGCGGGGAGCCGATACTTTACGGAGGGGACTGAGTCTGAACAGTGCCTCCCAGGTAACGGTAGTATTCAGGCACGGGCGCTGACCTTTTGCGGAGGTGCCTTGAATGATTCTGGATACGGCTTCCAATACAATAGATATATGAGGGATGTGGGGGGCCGATGCTTTACGAAGGGGACAGTTGAATTACGTCCCCGGAGGAAAGCATCGAAGCGGGGCCCCACATCCTTATATAATCTACAAAGTTAGTTGGAAGCAGTGTCCAGATCAGAGTCGTTCTTCCACAGCATATGCTCTCTCAGCTCCTTGCCGACAACCTCCATCGGATGCTTGGCCAGCTGGTCTCTCTTAGAGTTGAAGAATGTACGTCCGTTCTTGTTCTCAGCGATCCACTTGCCGGCAAATGTACCGTCCTGGATATCTGACAGAACTGCCTTCATGTTGGCCTTGGTCTGCTCATAAGGCAGTACGCGGGGACCTGAAACATACTCGCCGTACTCAGCTGTATCTGAGATAGAGTAGTTCATAGCCTGAACGCCACCCTTGTTGATCAGGTCAACGATCAGCTTCATCTCATGGATGCACTCGAAGTATGCATTCTCAGGAGCATATCCGGCCTCAACGAGAACCTCAAATCCGCATCTCATCAGATCGACAACACCACCGCACAGAACTGTCTGCTCGCCGAAGAGGTCAGTCTCGGTCGCTTCGTTCATGGTTGTCAGCATGACGCCCGCTCTTGCTCCGCCGATACCTGCGATGTAAGCGAGAGCGATATCCTGGCACTTGCCGGTTGCATCCTGCTCAAATGCTACGAGGCAAGGAACACCCTTTCCTGCAACATACTGGCTTCTTACTGTGTGACCGGGTCCCTTGGGAGCAGCCATGAATACGTCGATGTCTGCAGGAGGAACGATCTGCT
Source organism: Lachnospiraceae bacterium (assembly GCA_045604025.1). Lineage (GTDB taxonomy): Bacteria > Bacillota > Clostridia > Lachnospirales > Lachnospiraceae > RGIG5612. The sequence goes on from JAZUNG010000027.1 coordinate 3,604, forward strand.
TGTATCTGATATTGAAACCATGAGCGAAAGCGATAGCCTTGCCTGCTGTCAGATTGGGAGCGATGTCCTTTCTGTACATATCAGCCTGAGCCTCATCATTGATCAGGATCATGATGATGTCAGCAGCCTTGGTTGCGTCTGCAACTGTCATAACATTGAATCCGTCTTTCTCAGCAACAGCCCAGCTCTTGCCGCCCTGACGCAGACCTACGATAACATCGCATCCTGAATCGCGAAGGTTCATTGCATGAGCATGTCCCTGTGAACCATAACCGATGATCGCGATCTTCTTGCCGTCCAGTGCGCTGATGTCGCAATCCTTCTCATAATACATTTTTGCCATAATCAAACTCTCCTTTAACTTTTGTCTTGTCGTAAATAGTCTCCTGGCCACGCTCAAGAGCGATGAAACCGGTCCTGACCAGTTCCAGAACTTCGAATTCGGCCAGGATATTCTGAAGTCCCTGTATTTTCTCCTCATCACCTATGATGGCGATGGTTAGAGCACCTGTTGATACATCAATGATGTTCGCACGGAAGATGTTGGCGATCTGAATGATCTCATTTCTGGCATCTCCGGTCTCTGCCTTGACCTTGATCATGACCAGTTCTCTGCGTATAGAGATACTCGGTGCCAGGATCCTGACGGAATGAACCGGGATCAGTTTGGCCAGCTGGTTGGTGATCAGATTGGCGCGATCTTCGTCTGTGATAACTTCTATAGTGATACGCGAGATCTCATTTACTGCAGTTGTTCCTACAGCAAGAGACTCGATATTGTATCCTTTTCTGGAAAACAGTCTGACAACCTGGGAAAGTACACCGGCCTGATTGTCAACCAGTACTGAAAGCGTAAATAATTTTTCTTCCATGATGTCCTCCTACAGTGTTAAGAACTTGTTGATGGGGTTGCCGCCGTTAACCATGGGACGGACCATCTCGTCAATGCCGATAGCGCAGTCGACTACATAGCCGTGGCCCCATTCAAGAGCTTCTTTGATAGCAGCCTTGAGTTCTTCTACATTGGTGACTCTGCTTCCCTTCAGGCCATATGCCTCTGCCAGCTTGACGAAGTCAGGGCCTCTGTCCAGGGTAGTCTGTGAGTAATGCTCGTCATAGATCAGAGTCTGCCACTGACGGACCATACCGAGGGTTCCGTTGTTGAAGATAAATGTGATGATCGGTATGTCGTATGCCTGCTCGGTCGCCAGCTCGTGGCAGTTCATGCGGAAGCATCCGTCGCCTGTGATGTGGATAACAGTCTTGTCAGGATTGCCCAGCTTAGCTCCGATGGCTGCGCCGAGACCGAATCCCATGGTACCGAATCCCCCGGATGTCATCAGCTGACCTTCATACTCGAAGTGGAAATGCTGTATAGCCCACATCTGATGCTGGCCTACGTCAGTAGCGACCATGGTGTCATCAGGCAGAGCCTTCGCAATGGTATCGAGGACCTGAACAGGTGTGAGCACGTCTTCCTCAGGATCGTACTCGGTCTCTCTCGGATAGGAAAATACATAATCCTTCCATTCAGGATGACTCTGATCGGTCAGCTTGGCATTCAGCATGGAAAGGACCTTCTTCGCGTCACCGATGATGTGGTGAGCGGTCTTGACGTTCTTGTCGATCTCGGAACGGTCGATATCGATATGGACGATCTTTGCGTTCTTTCCGAATGTTGAAGGATCCAGAGCAACACGGTCAGAAAATCTGCAGCCAACGCCTATCAGCAGGTCGCAGGCAGCGCATGCCTGGTTGGATGCCTGACTGCCGTGCATGCCTATCATACCGGTAGCGAGAGGGTGACGTCCGTTCAGTCCGCCGCCGCCCATCAGGGTGATGGCGGTCGGAGCATCGCACTTCTCAGCGAACTTGACCAGCTCAGATCCCGCGCGTCCTCTGACAACGCCGCCTCCACAGATGATGAAAGGCTTCTTTGCCTCATGGATCATGTCAATCAGGAGGTCGATGTCCTTCTCATCGGGAGTAGGGGTCTTGAAGTCGTCGGATGAACGTGCTGCCAGCTTGGCCAGACGGCCATCTTTGTAATGATCCTTGAGATCGAGGTGAGTGTAATCCACCTTCTCAGCTGTTGCGTTCTTCAGGATATCGATAAGAACAGGTCCGGGACGGCCGCTTCTTGCGATAGCGAAAGACTCTCTAACAACGTCAGCCAGTTCTTTGGCAGTCCGGACTACGTAATTGCATTTCGTGATAGGCATGGATATGCCCGTGATGTCCACTTCCTGGAATGAATCCTTGCCCAGAAGGTTCTCATTGACATTACATGTGATAAATACGACAGGTGAAGAATCCATGTGAGCAGTAGCTATTCCGGTAGTCAGATTGGTGGCTCCGGGACCGCTGGTCGCAAAGCATACACCTACCTTGCCGGTGCTCCTGGCGTATCCGTCTGCAGCATGGGCAGCACCCTGCTCATGGGAGGTCAGGATATGCCTGATCCTGTCAGAGTAATTGTAGAGCTCGTCGTAGACATTGAGGATTGTGCCGCCGGGGTAGCCGAATACGGTATCTACGCCCTGTTCAAGCAGACATTCGATCAATATCTGTGCGCCGGTCATTTCCATTTGTGTCGTTCCTCCTTAAGTGTCTGAAAATTAATTATACATAATTAAGGTAGATTTGCAAAGTTGAAAAGTGTATAAAAATGCGAAAAAACCGCGATTTTATGCTGAAAATCAAAAATCCTGCGGCTTGGTGAGTCGCAGGATCTATTGCAAATCTGATCTATCAGTTCAGGATATGATATCAGTCAGCAGTTCGTGCGTCACAAGCAACACCGTTACCAAGGCTTTCCACAAGCACTCGTACGATGACCACGACGACTATACCGATAATACCGATAATGCTGAAGTTCATAAGATCTCCTGTAAAGTTAGTGGTACTATTTATAGCACCCCTCCGAAAATATGTCAATGTAAAATCAGCAAGTGTATAAATAAAGTACAAAAATTAGTACAATCTTAAAATAAAACACCGCCTGCAAAAGATATCTCCGCAGCGATTTTTCTATGAGCGAGGAAGATATCTATTGCAGGCGGTGCTGCAGTTAATGTTCAGATGTTATTTATCTTTATTGGCTATTTTATAGCGGTTGATAGCGCATATGATGGCGCGGAGCGGTGCCAGGTTGATATTGTGGCTCAAACCTACTCCAAAGTAATCCTTGCCTTCATCATCACGGAGCTGAACGTATGCTACAGAGCGTGAGTCGGAGCCCTGTGTCAGAGCGTGGGACTTGTAGTCAACGAAGTTCAGCAGGTTCATCTTTTCGCCCTTGATGGCGTTGAAGAACGCGTCGATAGGTCCGTTGCCTTCTCCCTGAACATTGAAGAAAGTCTCTTCGTCCTTCTGTGATGTATGGGAGATGGTTCCGAAGAAGGTGACCACGCTGTGGCCGTTTACGGTCTCTTCATGGAATACATGCTTGACCATCTTGTAAGGTCGCTCGATGTCCAGGTATTCTTTCTCGAAGAGCTCGAGGATACGTGCGGGTTTGAGCTCTCGCCCTACATAATCGCTCTCCGCCTGGACCACGGCACCGAACTCGGGATGCATGGCCTTGGGCATATCGAATCCGAACTTGTGGTTCATGATGAATGCAGCGCCGCCCTTGCCGGACTGGCTGTTGATACGTACAGGCTCGTACTCTCTGCCGATATCTTCGGGATCGATAGGCAGATAGGGTACCATCCACTTGTCATAACCGTGCTTCGTCATGTAGTTGAAGCCCTTGTTGATGGCATCCTGATGGCTGCCGGAAAATGCGGTAAATACCAGGTCTCCGCTGTATGGCTGTCTTTCGGGAACGCGCATCTTGGTGCAGCGTTCGTACAGCTCGCGGATCCGGTCCATATGGGTGAAGTCAAGCTCGGGATCTACCCCCTGAACGTACATGTTCATGGCAACAGTAATCATGTCAACATTGCCGGTACGCTCACCATTTCCGAACAGACACGCCTCGACTCTTTCGGCACCTGCCAGAAGTCCTGCCTCTGTGGTTGCTACTCCGCATCCTCTGTCGTTGTGAGGGTGCAGCGAAATGATGGCGCGCTCTCTTCCGGGAAGGACTCTGATGAAGTATTCCAGCTCATCCGCAAACTGATTGGGCATGCAGTTTTCCACGGTAGTGGGAAGGTTCAGGATGACCTTGTGCTCCTCGTCTGCATGGAGTGCGTCCAGAACAGCTGCGCATATCTCGGCGGCAGCGTCCATCTCCGTCCCCATGAATGATTCGGGAGAGTACTCATAGCGCAGATCCATGCCGGAAGCCAGTACAGGCTGGGCCATCTCATAGATCAGCTCTGCGGCATCCACGGCGATCTTTTTGACGCCTTCTACATCGGTCTCGAAAACGACCTCTCTCTGCAGAGTGGAAGTGGAGTTGTAGAAATGGAAGATGACATGCTTTGCACCCTGGATAGCCTCGAATGTCTTGCGGATCAGATGCTCTCTGGCCTGGACCAGTACCTGGATAGTGACGTCATCAGGGATATGACCTCCCTCGATGAGCTCGCGGCAGATCTCATAGTCGGTGTCGGACGCGCTGGGGAATCCAATCTCGACTTCCTTTACACCGATCTCATCAACGAGTATATGGAACATATCCAGTTTTTCCTGCATGTTCATGGGATCGATCAGGGCCTGGTTGCCATCACGCAGGTCAACAGAGCACCAAATGGGTGCCTTGGTGATCTGATTGTCAGGCCATGTCCTGCCCTCTATCGGCTGCGGGATAAACGGGATATATTTTTCGTAACCCTTCATAATAATAGCTCTCCTTTTCAAGGGGTTTATTCATTTTAAGGATTGAAAAGGATATTGTCAAGTGAGAAGGATAATTCACAAAATATCCCCAACAAGGTTCTTGAGACAATTTCAGAAACCCTGTATAATGTGCGTGATGAGAAAGAAAAGACGTTCCACATATTCAACATATGCGCGCAGGAACTGGTTTTCCAGGAACAAGGTGCTGATCATCATTGTCAGCACTCTTTTATTTCTGGCACTTGTGGCCGGAGGTGTCCTGTTCTTTCTGAATATGCAGAAGAGGCAGCAGGAGTCAGGGATCAAATACGAGGCCATGAGATCTGCATCCATCCCGGTATTGTCCATGACATACAATGCCATGCAGGTCAATACGCTGCACGGCTATACACAGGAGATGGATATCCATTATATCAGACACAATATCTATGTATTGGAAGACACCTATGATATCCCCATCACCGTATCTCTGTATGGCAACAGGGTCAATTCCATATCGTTCAAGGTAATAGATGCCGAGGTAAACAATCTGATACAGAATGCCACGGTGGAGGACTATCAGACCTCTGATGACAAGCTCATATGCACGCTCAAGATCGACAATCTGATAGATGAGGGCAGAGAGTATATCCTGGATGTGATCATCAGCACGGCCAGAGCAGACGAGATCCATTACTATACACGTATCAAGAGGGATGTCACCACGTCTCTTAAAGGGCAGATCGAGGCAGCCCTCAGATTCCACCAGGCTATCTATAATGCAAATGATGACGAGGTCAAGGCATATATCGTCAGCATGCTCGATACAAAATACTGGATGGATGACAACACTGATTTCAGCAATGTCAGCCTGTATTCTTCTATTTCCAGCGTGACCTGGGGCAAGATGAACGCACAGCTGGAGGGAGATCCGGAGATAGAGATCCTGGATGTAGACGGCGAGCTGGGATATCTGCGGATCAACTATATCATGTCACGCGCTGCAGGAGAGGATACCGAATACTACAGAGTATCTGAGTATTACAGAATGAGGGTGGCAAATGAATATGCCTATATCCTGAATTATGAGAGGACCTGTGACCAGGTATTTGACCCGGAAGCCGCGGAAACCGTCGGAACAAAATCTGCCAAGCTGGGAGTGATCAGCGACAAGGATATCTCCATGCTGTCCAATCTTTCCGGTACGCTGTCATGCTTCGTAGCCGACCATACACTGTGGGCCATGGACACAGAGACCAAGACTCTGAAGAGGATATTCTCATTCTCATCCGGCTTCAACGATCTGAGAGGCAATTACAGCAAGCACAATATACGTATAGTCAATGTCTCTGACGAAGGAGACATCCAGTTTATCGTTTATGGATATATGAATGCCGGCCTGCATGAGGGCAAGGTCGGTATCGGTATGTATACTTACCATGCAGATATAGAGGAGGTATCGGAGGAGATATTCATTCCGACCAATCTTCCGTATGAGATACTGAAGAATTCAGTCGGAAATCTCTTCTATCTGAGCAGCAGCAACTACCTGTATATCATGATGGACCAGTACCTGTACAGGCTGGCTCCCGACAGCGATGAGGCTGTTCTGGTCACAGACGGACTGGTAGACGGTACATATATGATCCACTCTGAGGGCAAGCTGATCGCATGGCATGATGAGAGCAGGGTAAACGATGCAAAGAGTATCACAGTCCTCAACCTGGAAACCGGGAAGAGCTATACAGTCAAAGCTGCAGACGGATGCTGCATCAAGGCACTGGGATTCCTGAATCAGGAGCTGGTGTACGGACAGGGCGAAGAAGGCAATCTGTACGAAGCACAGTCCGGTCATGAGTACCTGCTGATGAGCGATATGTATGTCATAAATGACAGGCTGATCGTTGAGACCGAGACCAATGCAGGCGACGGATTCTTCTATGATGCGTTAAATGAATATAACAGAGTAGTGCTGAAGAAGGTCATACGTACCAGAGACGGATTTGATAATTCGGATGACTACACCCTGTTTGCTGCAGAGCTGGAAGCATATCCTTCACTGGAGAAATTCACACAGTACGACGAAGTGAAAAAGACCGTATATCTGGTCAGATTTGCAGACAGTACGACCACGGCAGGTGATCTGAAGATCAATGACGACGCAGTAGTCATGTTTACCAATGAGAAGACCATCGATATCAGAGATATGCTGGAAGACACCGGAAAGTATTATGTATATGCTAAGGGTGAGGTTGTGGCTCTGATGGACAATCCTGCAGATGCGATCATCACTGCTTATGACCAGTGCGGAGTGGTCCTTGAGTCAGACGGAGCACTGTTCTACAAGAGAGGCCTGATGCCAGGTGAAGTGGAGCTGTCCAAGGTAACTGCAGATCTGGCTGTCGAGAAGATACGCAATAATGATATGATCAATGTAACTGGTATTACATTGATGGAAGCGCTGTATTATACAGCGGCCAAGATCGCGTTTGCATGGGAATGGGACGGTACCACGTATCTGTTCCTGGGATATGATTACAGTGACAATATCTTCATGATGGATGTGAATACAGGAGAGGAGATCGCGTTTACCTCTGCATATATAGAAGGCCTGATAGAGAATACCGGCCATACTTATGTTGTGAAATAAACAGGGAGATCGATATGAAGTGTATATCATGGAATGTTAACGGAATACGTGCCTGTGTCGGCAAGGGCTTCATGGATTTCTTCAATGAGGCGGACGCTGATATATTCTGTCTGCAGGAGACCAAGCTGCAGGCAGGCCAGATAGAACTGGACATGCCGGGCTACTATCAGTACTGGAATTATGCTGAGAAGAAAGGCTATTCGGGCACTGCGGTATTTACTAAAAAAGAACCGTGGGCGGTGACTTACGGTATAGGGATTGCCGAGCATGACACAGAAGGCCGCGTGATCACGCTTGAATATGAGGATTTTTACTTTATCACAGTATATGTTCCCAACTCGGGTGATGAACTGAAGAGGCTTGCGTACCGCATGACGTGGGAGGATGCATTTCTTACGTATGTCAAGCACCTGGAGCAGACCAAGCCGGTCATCTACTGCGGAGATCTGAATGTAGCACATGAAGAGATAGATATCAAGAATGCAAAGAGCAACAGAGGACGCTCGGGATTTACCGATGAAGAGCGCGAGAAGATGAGTATAGCCCTGGAAAGCGGTCTGGTAGATACATTCAGGTACTTCTATCCTGACAGAGAGCATGTTTATTCCTGGTGGTCATATAGATTCCATGCAAGAGAGAATAACGCTGGATGGCGTATAGATTATTTTATAGTTTCTGACAGCCTGAAGGATAAACTGCAGGATGCAAAGATCCTGACAGATATTTATGGTTCGGATCACTGCCCTGTGGAACTGGATATAGATCTGTAACCAGATTTCCCATTTACAATACAAATAGATCGTTTAGCAAAAGGCTGCCTGTTCCGGGCAGCCTTCTTGTTACCTGTGAATGTCCAAAAACGCTCTTTTTTAGCGTTTATATAGTCTAAGATTAAAGGCCTGATAGTTTACAATAAGATGCTATAATGAAAATGTTCAGTTCAGAAACCACATCTCCATGATGCCGTACATCTCCCGCACAGACAGTGAAGGGAAGAGCCACCAGAGCGTAGAAGCGGGTACCGCACCGGGATCTGACAGGCCTGCATCCTCAGCATAGGTCAGGGCCCGGTACATATGAAAGTCATTGGTGGCGATGACTGCCTGTGCCGTGAGATCGTTTTTGTCTATTATATGGGCAGCATTAGCCAGGTTTTCTCTGGTGTCGGTTGAAGAATCTTCCCTGTAGATACGTTCAGCCGCTATTCCCTTATCAGTCATATACGAATACATGGCCTGGGCTTCAGTAGTGGGCTCTCCAGGTCCCTGTCCCCCGCATACTATACAAGCAGCATCAGGGTGTTCTTCAAGATACCGGATGGCGGCATCCATGCGCGCGATAAGAGACAGACTGGGTCCATATGAATATACTTTGCATCCCAGGACCAGGATGGTCGCTGGCCTGGGAGACTGTGTCTGTGATGCTTCCGGCTGCCTGCAGGCATTTATCATATGATAGATACACATTCCTGCCAGAGCCATGATGGCGCACAGAGCCAGACTGACAGTTAAGATCAGTATCTTACCTACGGCGTACTTCCACAGCTTTCCGATACCGGAATTGATCTGGGTAAAGAAGATGCCGTACAGAGTCAGCACTAAACCAATACCGGCGCCCGTGAGGACGCCGATATGAAAGTTGGCAGTTATTACACCGGGGATAAAGAACCATGCAAAGATGACCAGTCCCGCGATGCTCAGAAAGAACCGTAAGACCTTTTTCATCCCAGATAGTCGTAGATGGTTTTCTCCAGCTCATCGTGGTTGTAACGCTCGATCAGGTTTTTGATCTTGGCTGAAGGATCCAGAAGATCTCCGATAGAAGCGTTGTGATTCAGCGAGTCGATGAAGTATGATATATATTTGCAGATATCCACACTGATATAGTACTCTCTGGAGAGCAGCTCCGGTGACTGATATGTTCCGTTGGTGGTCAGTACTCTCTTGAACAGGCCATCTTTGTATGCCTGGTCAAACTTCTCCAGACCGTTGGTGAACAGACCGAATGTTGCGAAGATATAGACATCCTTCGCACCGCGTTTCTTGAGCTCTTTGGCTGTATCGATCATGCTGCCGCCGGATGAGATCATATCGTCAACTATGATGACATCCTTGCCTTCGGGGCTGGTTCCCAGATACTCATGAGCTACGATCGGGTTGGAACCGTCAACTACCTGTGAATAATCTCTTCTCTTGTAGAACATACCCATATCGATACCCAGCACACTGGCAAAGTATACAGAACGGTCGATAGCGCCTTCATCCGGGCTGATCATCAGCAGGTGGTCCTTGTCAAACTTGATGTTCTTCTCATACTTGGTCAGATACTTCAGGAACTGATATGAAGGTCTGATGTTTTCAAAACTGTTCAGAGGAGCAGCATTGATAACCCTCGGGTCATGGGCATCAAATGTCAGGATATTGTCTACTCCCATTGCATAGAGCTCTTCCAGAGCCATGGCGCAGTCCAGAGACTCACGGTAAGTTCTCTTGTGCTGTCTGCTTTCATACAGGAACGGCATGATCACGTTGATACGGTTGACCTTGCGTCCGAGAGCGGCAATGATACGCTTCAGATCCTGGAAATGATCATCAGGAGACATGCGGTTCATCCTGCCGTTCATCTTGTATTCGATACTGCTGTTGCATACATCCACCAGAATGAATACGTCCATTCCTCTTGCAGAACTTCTGACTATACCTTTAGCTTCACCTGAGCCAAATCTCGGGGTGTCTACATCGATGATGTATGAATCCCTCTCATAACCGGACAGGGCGATGGAGTATTTATGTTCACTGTCACGGTTTTTACGCCATGTTGAAAGATAGTAATTGATGTTTTCTGCCATCTGTTCGCAGCCTTTCATGGCTACGATACCCAGAGAGCCTACAGGAATGGTATTGATCTCGATCTCTTCACGCAGCATAAATATTATACCTCCAAAGCTTTTTTGATCCTTATATCGTCTGCAAATAACTTAATGACCGTATAGCCCATGGCTATGCGGGAAAAAACACGTTCTGAATATACTGACTGCAGCTGGCTGACAGACAGGTTGGATGAGATAACAGTGTGCTTCTCTTTGAGGAAGCGTTCGTTGATACAGTTGAAAAGGTGTGTCTGGACGAATGAATTGGTCATCTCGGTTCCCAGATCATCGATGATCAGCAGATCGCAGTCATAGATCAGTCTGGCGGAGATATCCGTCTCATCGGTCCTCTGGAAAGCTGAGTCAGCAAGGATATCAAACAGTCTTACTGCGGACAGATAGACCACTGTATATCCTGCTTCGATCAGTTCTCTGGCGATGCAGTTGGTAAGGAATGTTTTTCCGACCCCCGTCCCGCCTGTGATATACAGATTGGATGGAGAGTCCTTGAACGTCCTTACATAGTTCATGGCCTTGGAAACAGCGTCCCTGGCCATGTCAAGTTCAGTCCGGCCTTCACGTGTGACGGCTTTCTCAGAAGAGTAGTATTTATAATCAAATGTACCGAAGTTTTCTTTTTCAAGGATAGGGCGGATGTGTGAGAAATCGTACAGTCTGTCTATGATACGCTTACGGAAACAGCTGCACATGCTGCCGTCCTCTTCGTAGCCTGTATCGTGGCAGATGCTGCACTGGTAATGCGATTTGAGATCTTCTAAAGAATATCCTGCATCTTCCAGAAGCTGGGATTTCTGTTCATTCAGCGCAGCTATCTCGCTGCGGATATCCCTGCCGGGAGCTCCTCCGGAGATCCTCTGCCTCGCCATCTCTACATACAGTGATGTGATGCGTTCTTCTATTTTCTCCAGCTGCGGAACAGCCTTTTCGATCTGGGCTCTGCGGGCATCGAGTTCCTGTAAACTGCGAAGCTGCAGATCTTCGTATTCTTTTAAGATACTTTCGTAGGTTGTCCGCGTAATACCCATGGAGATCTCCGGCTATTTGTTAAGAAGTTTTGCTTCCAGCTCATCATAGTCGTAAGAGCGCTGCTGGAAGTTGTTGAAGTTCATCTTTATTGTAGCAGATTTCATGGGTCTTTTGGTAGTATTTCTTGAAGAAAATTCCTTGTCTGCGCGGCTGACTTCTTCCAGTGTGGTTATCCCTGCGCTCTTCCATCTTTTGAGGATGGATTCTGCATATTCGAAGCTGGGCTGATGGATGGTACTGATAGTCCTTGAGCATGCCTCCAGGATCATATCAAGACTGAATCCGTATGACAGTACCCATCTGTCGATATAGCGGCATTCTTCTTTGGCCGGGTTCCTGCCGGTCAGGCCGAATGCCTTCATGACAGGGTAACAGTTCTCAGAATAGATAGTATTGATCAGCTTGGCTCCTTCGGCATCTCTGATGCCCTGCTCAGCCCATGCGATAGCGGTTTTTTCTATATAACGGATACTGGTCTTGTGTTTGTCTGCGCAGTATTCGAAGACATACTCGATCAGGTCGTCCGGGAAATGCAGACCGTCCTTCATGAACATGACGGTATTGACATCAGCACCGGTCAGGACTCTGCCCAGGAGCTTCTGGATAACAAAGATGAGCATGGTGTTGTCGTCATCTGAAGAGAAGCTGGCCACTTCACCTCTGGAGTACTGTTTCTTCTCAGGCGCATGGAATACAGGAGTCTCTTCTTCGGGCTCTGCAGATACTTCTTCTGTGACATCCTCAGCGATATCAGAGATCTCCGGTCTCCTGATCACGGTCTCCTCGCTCTCTGGTGAAGATGTAAGGGTAAGAGACCTCAGCGTACCGTCTTCATTGAAGGACAGCTTGAGAAGGCCTTTCTTCTGCCAGTACTTGAGGGCCCTGGTGGTGTCTTTTTCGGTATTGTTGAATACGTCTGCCAGTCTGGAGATAGACAGCTCGCGGCAGTTTTCAGATATGCACTTCAGCAGATAGATATATATCTTGACGAACTCACCTGCAGCAGTGGGCATGAAATTCTCTATGAAATTGTTCGGGATGCTGGTAGTGCTTCCGTAGCCTTCCTGCTTCAGTTCAAAGTTGCTCATTTTATATAAAGACCTGTCATGAAATACTGGTCGAAAGCCAGTCGTAATATCTTTCGACAGAGGTCAATATATCACACTTGTTTTGGATTGAAAAGAGGCAAAAAAAGGCCCGAAATCGCGAAAATGGCGATAGTGCTTATAATGTGGAAACTGTGGATAAAGTGGATAAAAAACCGTTTCGTTTTTATGAAAAAGCCATCCATTTTCGGATGGCTTAAAATGGGCATTTATTCGATTGAATGCAACCTTTATGCAACTTGATTTTATCAACCGTAAAATTGTGGATAAAGTGGATAAGTATTTTCCAAGCAGAGAATTGCCTATATTTACAACATCTCCGGCTCCCATAGTTATCAACAGATCTCCGTCCACACAATTTTCAAGCAAAAAATTTTCAATTTCGTCGAAGGTGGGGACATAATAACTCTCCGTACCCAGCTCAGCTATCTTTTTACTGAGATCTTCGGACGACACCCCGAAGGTATTCTGCTCCCTGGCAGCGTATATATCGGGGAGGACTACAGCGTCGGCTCTGGACAGGGCTTTGGCAAAATCATCCATCAGAGAAACTGTCCTGGAATAGGTGTGAGGCTGGAAGACAACCCAGAGTTTGTTCCTGGGGAGCTTGAGCGCTGCATCCATGGTGGCATTGATCTCATCGGGATGATGGGCATAGTCGTCGATCACGGTCACTCCGCCCAGCATGCCCTTGTATTCAAAACGTCTTTCCACGCCTGTGAACGCGTCCAGACCTGCTATGATCTTCTCCGGGGCGATGCCTGTAGCGTCGCATGCTGCAGCTGCAGCCAGTGAATTGCTGACATTGTGCTCTCCAGGGATCTTCAGGGCCACATGTCCCAGTACCTCACCGCCTTTTACCAGGTCATACTCTCCGCATGCCATGGTATTGAAGGAGATGTTTCTGGCTGTGAAGTCGCTCTCTTCGTTCAGACCGTATGTGACTATCCGGCAGGGAAGCCCTTCTGTGAAGTATGTATAGTTTTCAATCTCGTCGTTGATGACCAGGGTTCCGTCTTTTGGTACCAGTTCGGCAAACTTCCTGAAGCTGTGTCTGATATCATCCAGATCCTTGAAGAAATCCAGATGGTCAGCCTTGACATTCAGTATGACAGCTGTGGTAGGGAAGAATGACAGGAAGCTGTTGGTATACTCGCAGGCCTCTGCGATCATGTGATCCGGACCGCCTATGCGGGTCTGGCTTCCGAGGAAGGGAATGATGCCTCCCGACAGGATAGTGGGGTCTTCATCAGCTTCCATATAGATCTGTGAGATCAGGGATGTGGTCGTGGTCTTGCCGTGGGTTCCGGAAACGCACAGTACATGTGTATATTCCTTCATGAGGCGTCCGAGAAACTCTGCACGTGTAAATGCGGGGATACCCTTGGCGCGGACGGCTGCCAGTTCGGGATTGCTCTCACTGATAGCAGCTGTATAGACTACGATACCTATATCATCAGAGATATTGTCTGCGCTCTGTCCGATAAAGACCGTGGCGCCGAGTCCTGCCAGTTCATCTGTAAGGGCAGACTCCTTTGAGTCTGATCCGGAGACCTTATATCCTCTTGATAGTAAAATATTGGCGATCGAGCTCATGCTGATCCCGCCAATACCGATAAAATGTATAGTTTTATTTATATCCAGTTCCATAAATAGTTCCTTGTTGGAAAATCGTTTAATTTACAATAGGAAATTATATCACGCGCGGAAATGCTTGGCAACTGCTTAAAACTAGTGGAGTACATCAAACGTGCAGTTGACGCAAAACCTGTGAGAAGTTTATACTTAAACAGTCGTAAGCAGCGTATTACTCATGACAGTTTTACGCTGCCTTGTGGCGCATATATTTATTACTACCAGAGGTATAAAGACATGTACATGATAGCCGGTCTTGGCAATCCGAAAAAACAATATGAGCATACCAGACACAACATGGGATTTGACTGCATCGACATACTGGCAGACAGGCTGGGCGTCAGGATGAAGCAGTCCAGATTCGGTGCGCTGGTAGGCAAGGGTACGATTGGAGGAGAACAGGTCCTGCTGGTCAAACCCCTGACATTCATGAACCTAAGCGGAGCGGCTGTAGGCCCTCTGGCGAAGTATTATAAAATAGATACAAAGAAGGAACTGATCGTGATATATGACGACTCTGACATGGATGTCGGCAGGATCCGTATCCGCAAGAAGGGCTCTGCTGGCAGCCATAACGGTATGAAGAGCGTCGTTCAGCATCTGGGACACGAGGAGTTCCTCAGGATCCGTGTGGGTATCGGAAAACGTCCTGAATATATGGACATGGTTGATTATGTGCTGGGCAGATTCAGCTCCGAGGAACGGAAGACCATCGATGAGGCCCTGGGCAGGGCTGCTGAGGCAGCAGAGGATGTGGTCAGAAACGGTGCGGACCACGCGATGAACAATTATAACTGAAGCAGAGGATGAACCGGCTAAATGTTAGAAAGCATTTATCAGAAAATAGATATCATAGAGTCCGTAAAGAAGGATCTGAAGGCAGGTAAGAAGGTTCAGATCACCGGCTGCGTGCCCTCGCAGATGGAGCATCTCCTGGTGGGAGTGACCGGAGAGTACGAGCAAAAGATCATCATAGCCATAGATGAGCAGAAGGCTATGGAGATCATGGAAAACTATCTGGCCTTCGACAGGGCTGTGGCATATTACCCGGCCCGAGACCCCATGTTCTACAAGGCGGATATCCGCGGCAATTATATATCCGGACAGCGCATAGATGTTACAAAGCGTATTTTCAACAATGAGAAGCTGACTGTCATTACATGCCCGGAGGCCTTTACCGACAAACTGATAGCCAGGGACGAGGTCCGTTCCCTGAATATAACCATTCACAAAGGAGACCAGCTGGACGTTCAGGAGCTGGCAGGTCATCTGGTCGCTCTGGGCTATGAGAACGAGTCTCAGGTATCTGGACACGGAGAGTTCTCGATCCGTGGAAATATAGTTGACGTATTTCCTCATGCTGAGGAGGCGCCTTTCCGTATAGACCTGTGGGGAGACTCTGTGGAGACTATCAAGGTATTTGACGCGGAGAGCCAGAGATCTATCGAAGAGGTGGAAGAATTCACCGTATTTGCAGGCGGTGACAAGGATACTATTGATGGCGGGCAGGTCAGCTTTCTGAGCTATTTTGACCCCGGAAAAACCGTGCTGATATTTAATGATCCCGGAAGGATCGCTGAGGCAGGAGGCCTGTTTGATCCGGAAGGATTCCCATGTATATTCCTGTCTCTGTTCGGAACTCCTTCGGGCAGTTACGATCAGGAGGAGAAGCTGGGTGTGTCGGAGAGTGTAGATGCCGAAACAGCCACTGATGAGGATGTATACAGCGTATCTGATGAGCTCCACGGTCACAGGATAGCCGAGGTGCATCTGAAGATAGATTCGACCTATCAGATAAACGCGAAGAACATCCCTTCATACAACGGAAGGTTCTCAGAGCTGGCACAGGATATCATCGCTTACAGGAAGAACGGATGGAATGTAACTCTGTGCTGCGCCAGCCAGTCGAGGGCGGAACGCTTAAGGAGCGATCTGGCAGAAGAAAACGCGTCCGCAAACGTGATAATAGGCTCTGTAAGAGTCGGATTCGAATACCCCGATATCAAAGAGGTTCTGATCTCTGAGGTCGACATCTTCGGTCAGAGAAGAGCCAGGAAGAGAGCCAGAAAACGTTTTACCGGAGATCCGATCAAATCGTTTACTGACCTGAACATCGGAGACTACGTGGTGCACGAGCAGCACGGCGTGGGAGTCTACTGCGGCATAGAAAGGATAGTTTCAAACGGTCTGGAGAAGGACTATATGAAGATCCAGTATGCGGGCAAGGCAAGCCTCTATGTTCTGGCCACACAGTTTGACAGGATTCAGAAGTATGCCGGAAGCGACAATGCTGCACCCAGGCTCAACAAGCTGGGCGGCAAGGAATGGGCCGGAACCAAGGCCCGGACCAGAAAGGCTGTGCAGGATATAGCAGAAGAGCTGGTCAGACTTTATGCGGCCCGTCAGGTGAAGAAAGGGTTTGTCTACAGCCCGGATACCGTATGGCAAAGAGAGTTCGAGGACCAGTTTGAGTTCGAAGAGACAGATGACCAGCTGAGGGCAGTAGCGGATGTGAAGTCCGATATGGAGCATGGCAAGGTCATGGACAGGCTGATCTGCGGCGACGTGGGATTCGGAAAGACCGAAGTGGCTATCCGTGGCGCATTTAAAGCCATCCAGGATGGAAAACAGGTAGCGTTCCTCGCGCCTACAACGATTCTGGTCAAGCAGCATTTCGACAATATAGTAAGCCGCATGGCCAACTATCCGGTAAATATCAGGATGATGTCCAGATTTACCCCCGCCAAAGAGCAGCGGCAGACCATAGAAGACATGAAGAAGGGTATGGTTGATATTGTCGTGGGAACTCACAGGCTCCTGTCCAAAGACGTGGAGTTCAAGGATCTGGGGCTCCTGATCATAGATGAAGAGCAGCGCTTCGGCGTGGCTCACAAGGAGAAGATAAAAGAGCTCAGGAAGGATGTGGATGTACTTACCTTAAGCGCCACACCTATTCCCCGAACTCTGCATATGAGCCTGTCAGGCATACGTGATATGAGCCTGCTGACTGAGCCGCCGGTTGACCGCATACCCATCCAGACGTATGTCATGGAGTATTCAGAAGATGCTGTCAGGGAGGCTATCCTCAGGGAGGCCGGAAGAGGCGGACAGGTGTACTATATCCACAACAGGATCGACTCCATAGAGGATGTCTGCTCACATATCCAGGCGCTGGTGCCTACTCTGCATGTGCAGTATGCCCATGGACGCATGTCATCGAGGGAGCTGGAGCAGATCATGACAGACTATGTCGCCGGTGATATAGACGTGCTGGTATCCACAACCATCGTTGAGTCAGGTCTGGATATCCCGAATGTCAATACGATCATTATCCAGGATGCGGACAACTACGGTCTGTCACAGCTGTATCAGCTGAGGGGCCGCGTGGGAAGAGCAAACAGAATGGCATATGCTTTTCTCATGTACAGGCAGAATAAGATCCTGCGCGAGGAGGCAGAGCAGAGGCTCAAGGCTATCAGAGAGTTTTCGGAGCTGGGAGGCGGCATCAGGATCGCCATGAAGGACCTGGAGATCAGAGGCGCCGGAAATGTGCTCGGAGCAGAGCAGTCCGGCCACATGGAGGCCGTAGGCTACGAGCTGTACTGCAAGATGCTGAATGAGGCGGTGGCACTCCTCAAGGGTGAGATCGTGGAGGAAGACTATGAGACCACGGTTGACCTGAAAGTGGACGGGTTCATTCCCTCTGAATATATCAAGAATGCTTATGAGAAGCTGAACATGTACAAGAAGATCTCGGTGATCCAGAATACGGAGGACGCTGAGGATGTGCGTGCGGAGCTGGAGGACAGGTTCGGGGAGATACCCACTGTGACAGAGAACCTCCTGACCATAGCGCTGATCAAATCTGCGGCGCACAAAAGATATATAACTGAGATCTCGGGAGGAGCAGGGGAATACAGGATCACGATGCTTCCCACCGCGCATATAGATACATACAAGATGCACGGATTCTTAAGCAAATATGCGGGAGAGATCAGATTTACAACTGACAAGAAGCCGTATTTCACCTACAGGCCTAAGGATCCTTCCAGAACGCTGGAGCAGGAACAGAAGAATCTGATGCGTTTTTTCAAAATGCTGGATGAGATCATACAGAAAGAGACTGCCGGAGAAGACCATGAATAAAAAAGAAAGAGTAGAGAAGATACTGGAGCTGCTGGACGAGCATTACTCAGTTCAGAAGAAATGCTGGCTGGACTATGACAACGCCTGGCATCTGCTCATAGCGACGATCCTGAGCGCACAGTGTACAGATGCCCGCGTGAATATCGTTACGAAGGATCTGTTCGTGAAGTACCCGGATCTGGCCAGCTTCGCGGCAGCAGATCAAAAGGAGCTGGAGGAGGATATCCATTCCACAGGATTCTACCATAACAAGGCGAAGAATATCATCGGATGCGCCAGGGTGCTGCTGGATAAATATGACGGAAACGTGCCATCGGATATAGATGAGCTGACAGCTCTTCCCGGTGTGGGACGCAAGACCGCCAATGTGATCCGCGGAAATATCTACGATATCCCCAGCATTGTTGTAGATACTCATGTGGGCAGGATCTCACGCAAACTGGGTCTTACGAAAAATGAAGACCCTGAGAAGGTGGAGCATGATCTGGAGAAGGTTCTGCCGAAGGATCACTGGATACTGTGGAATATCCAGATCATCGCGCACGGAAGAAGCATCTGTATAGCCAGAAGGCCGAAATGCAGCGAGTGCTTCCTGGCCGGGTACTGCCCCGGAAAAGAGTGATGCGGACCATGTCAGACAGAGTCTTGATGAATATATATGTATGCGGTCCTGTAGGATATGAGACCGCCAGGAAGCTATATACTCAGAATAAGGAAATGCTGGAGAGGAGATTTCCGCATTTCTTTCTTGAGCAGTTTGAGAGTATAGAAGGAGATGTTCTGCAGCTGCGGACTGAGCCGGGAGGGGGCGTTTATGTGCGGGAGATCACAGAGGGCGGGCTGCTCCGGGCTCTGTGGGAAGCCGGTGAGGAGCTCTCAAGCGGTCTGCATATCGAACTGGAGAAGATCCCTGTTCGCCAGGAGATCACGGAGATCATGGAAGTATGCAAGGAAAGTCCGTATGAATGCACTTCCACAGGGAGCTATGTGATAGCCGCCGGAGGACCTGAAGCTATCATAGATATATTTAAGAGGTCGGGATATGCACAGGACATACCGTTTGCCAGGATCGGAAGGACTGCGGATACAGCTGCCCGAGTCGTCTGCTTCAGGGATATGGTCAGGTATCTGACTCCTCCGTCCAGACAGGATAAAGATATAAAGGACAGAAAGAATGCCGATCTGTATTAAAGCTGCGGATGTATTTTCAAAGAACACGGAAACAGGATAATACGTATTGTTAGCGCAGAGATAGTGTGATATAATTCTTGTTTAGATTGTACGGATATTAGTACAAAAATATTCATTCAGGAGGATTTCAAGATGAGAGAAGAATTATTGCGGCTGATCGAACATAACAGCAGGATAGAGTTGCCTGAACTGGCGGTACTGCTCGGAGTGAGCGAGGCGGAAGTCGCGAATGAGATCGCTGATCTGGAATCCAGCGGTATCATCAGCGGATATTATACACTGATCGACTGGGATGACACGGACGAGGAGAAGATCGACGCTATCATCGAGGTCAGGGCAAATACAGAGCGCGAAGTAGGATTTGACACCATAGCTGAGAAGATCTACAGATTTGACGAGGTCAAGAGCTGCTACCTGGTATCGGGGGCATTTGACTTCATGCTGATCCTGGAGGGCAAGACCATGCGCCAGGTGGCCAATTTTGTAGCCAGCAAGCTTTCACCTATCCAGTACATCACAGGTACTGCCACCCACTTCATCATGAAGAGATACAAGGATTACGGAACCATCCTGGGTGAGAAGAAAAAAGATGAGAGAGAGAAGGTGTCATTTTGAGGAATCCCGTTTCAAAAGTTGCTGAGAATATGCAGCCGTCCGGCATCAGAAAGTTCTTTGATGTGGTTGCTGAGATGCCGGATGCCATATCGCTGGGCGTAGGCGAGCCAGACTTCGACACGCCCTGGCATATCCGCGAGGCCGGTATATATTCTCTGGAAAAGGGCAGAACATTCTATACTTCCAATTCGGGCCTGATGGCTCTGAGGGAAGAGGTTTCAAAATATTACGAGAGAAAGCACGGCCTGAGTTATGACCCCAGAAATGAGGTGTTCATTACAGTGGGCGGCAGCGAGGCTATAGATATGGCTATCAGAGCCATGGTCGATCCGGGCGACGAGATCATCATCCCTGAGCCCTGCTATGTATCCTATGTGCCTTGCGCGCAGCTGGCAGGTGCGGTGCCCGTAACCATTGATCTGAAAGAGGAAAATGAATTCCGTCTGACTGCCGATGAACTGCGCGCAGCCATCACACCGAAAACAAAGATCCTGATGCTGGCCTTCCCGAACAATCCGACCGGCGCCATCATGGAGAAGAAGGACCTCGAGGTTATCGCCGAGATCATTCTTGAAAATGACCTGTATGTCATCTCGGACGAGATCTACGGCGAACTGACATATCTGGGTGAGCATACGACCATTGCGTCTCTTCCCGGCATGCGTGACAGGACCATAGTGATCAACGGGTTTTCCAAGGCCTATGCAATGACAGGCTGGAGACTGGGATTCGTCACAGGACCGAAGCTGATCCTGTCGCAGATGCTCAAGCTCCATCAGTATGCGATCATGTGCGCTCCGACCACCAGCCAGTATGCGGGCGTCGAGGCGCTGAGAAACGGCGATGATGATATCGCCCGCATGCGTGAGTCATACAATCAGAGAAGACGTTATCTGGTCAAGGAACTGAACGATATGGGACTCCATTGCTTTGAGCCTTTCGGAGCATTCTATGTATTCCCTTCGATCAAACATCTGGGCATTACCTCAGATGAGTTCGCTACCAGACTGCTCGAAGAGGAGAAGCTGGCAGTGGTTCCGGGCACGGCATTCGGAAACTGCGGCGAAGGCTTCTTAAGGATATCCTATGCATACTCGCTGGATGAGCTGAAGGAAGCACTCAGCAGGATCAGAAGATTCGTAGAAAGACTGGAAGTTGTCGGAAACTGATGTTCAATATAGTGCTGCTTGAGCCGGAAATACCGGCAAATACAGGAAATATAGGGCGGACCTGTCTGGTGACAGGCTCCCGCCTTCATTTAATTGAGCCCATGGGCTTTATCATCAACGATAAAAATCTTAAGCGTGCCGGCATGGACTACTGGCACGATCTTGACGTCACGGCCTATGATTCACTGGAGGACTTCGTCAGGCAGAATCTGGAGGTAATTGATTTCCCGGAGGGCATGCTGGAAATGCTGCACATCACCCGCGGGTCGCAGGCTGCAGGTGGTCCCGGTTGCACCGACAAGGAGGGGTGTACAATCGGGAATGCTTCGCGGGGAGATGGTACTGAGACACAAACTCTGCAGGACATGCAGGAAACTGCAACGTCCAGACAGGATCAGGAGGGATCAGTATGTGACGGGATTCCGAGATCAACTTCTGCTGGCAAAGCCCGGCTGTGGTTTGCGACCACCAAGGCCAGGCAGGTCCACTCAGATGCGCATTTTCAGGACGGAGATTTCATCATGTTCGGCAAAGAAAGCGCAGGCATACCTGAGGAAATACTGATGACTGACAGGAAGAGCTGCATCCGTATCCCGATGGCGCATGAGCAGAGAAGCCTGAACCTGTCCAATTCAGCTGCCATAGTTCTCTATGAGGCACTCCGCCAAAACACCTATCTGGATCTGGAAACCGAAGGACAGCTTCATAATCATATCTGGTAATATCCACCACATTTTACGAAACACATTGGGCCTGAATCCTGAATTTCTGAATTCAAGCCCGGTCTGAGAGGCTATAGCGCTGAGAAAGCAGGGCCTGAATCCTGAATTTCTGAATTCAAGCCCGGCCTGAGAGGCTACAGCGCTGAGAAAACAGGGCTTAAACTCTGGATTCCTGAATTTAAGCCCTGCCTGAGAAGCTATGGCCTTGTCTGACGACAGATCCGAGTGACTGGGGGGGCAGATTGCCATGAAAATTGATTCTTTCCTGTATCGGAAGGATGAGGCTTCCATTTTTTGAGAATTCATCCCTTATTTTTAGCCTTTTTCAGGCCAAATGCGGGTCTAAAATGGGATGAATATGCGCAAAACATAAAATAATTATCGTAAAACGATAAATAATTGTTGACGCGCGGCATGTGACTGTATATAATGCTCTTGATACATGACATGTTTCAGTTTATATACAGGAGGTATGATAATGACTCAGAAGGCTTTATCCAAATGGCTCAAGATGGCCATAATTGCAGTAGGTGTATTCGGGTTATTCTTATATGTATTTCTGATCCCGTATTATGGATATTTTCTGGCATATGTAGAGTATCCTGAATTCTCGTATTTCTATGTTCCATGGCTGGTGTTCCTCAGCGTTTCGGGACTGCCGTGCTACGCAGTGCTGGTCCTGGGCTGGCTGATCTCATCAAATATCGGCAGGGACAGATCATTTTCCGAAGCAAACTCTAAATATCTGAAATGGATAGCGATCCTGGCCGGCGCAGACTCGATCTACTTCTTCATTGGTGACGTGGGTCTGTGGTTTGCAGGTATGAATCACCCCGGAGTAGCCCTTTTTCTGTTGAGCGTGGAGCTGATCGGTATCCCGGTAACGATCGCGGCAGCGGTACTGTCGCATCTGGTGCACAGGGCAGCAGTTCTTCAGGAACAGAACGATCTGACGATATAGGAGGCAGTTATGGAAGGAGAGATCATTTTCAATATTGACGTCATGCTCGCTAAAAGAAAAATGAGCGTTACGGAACTCGCTGACAGGGTCGGCATAACCCTGGCCAATATGTCCATCCTGAAGACCGGCAAAGCGAAGGCGATCAAGGTTCAAACGCTGGCAAAACTGTGCCAGGCACTGGATTGTCAGCCCGGCGACATACTCGAGTACAGACCTTAAAAATCCTTTATTTTTAGGCTATTTTCGTGATTTTCGTTGACAAAGACGAGCGAATGGTCTATAACTATCTGTGGGTTCTCCTTAAAAAGGGGAAGATGATATTTTTTTATTTATTTAGGAGGATTAAAATGAATAAGGTTGAGTTGATCGCTGAGATCGCCGAGAAGGCCGACATTAGCAAGAAGGACGCTGCAGCAGCTCTTAAGGCTTTTACTGACACAGTTGAGGCTGAGCTTAAGAAGGGTGGAAAGGTTCAGTTAGTTGGATTTGGTACTTTCGAAGTTACCAAGAGAGCAGCTCGTACAGGAAGAAACCCTCAGAGCGGAGCTACTATGAAGATTAAGGCTTCCAAGTCACCTAAGTTTAAGGCTGGAAAGGCTTTCAAGGACGCTCTTAACTAATTTATAGACATTAAGATCCAACTGCCGTACGCAAGCCGCGTACGGCAGTCTTTTTATGCCCGCAAAACAACACAAAATGTCAAACAAGTACTTTAAATATTCACAATTATTTCTTATAATATCTAAAACACAAGAAGCAGAGTTTTATGAGGATCGATAAGTATTTAAAAGTTTCCAGACTGATCAAGAGAAGGACCGTGGCCAATGAGGCGGCAGGCGCAGGCAGGATCATTGTAAATGACAGGCCTGTGAAGCCTTCGTATGACGTGAAGGTCGGGGATATCATAGAGATCGCTTTCGGCACGAGGACTGTTCGTGCCCGAGTGACGAGCCTTGCAGAATCGGCCCGAAAAGAAGAAGCAGGAGAGATGTACGAACTGCTGTGAGATTTTCAAGGAACCAGAAAAGACTGATATTACGTATTCTGATAGCCGCTGCGGTTATCCTTTTTTGTGCTATCATGCTGGTTCAGATCGTCAAGGTCAATCATAAAAATGCAGAACTGAAGATCCGCAAGGAGCGCCTGGAGCAGCTGATCGAAGACGAGAAGCTCAGGCGTCAGGATCTGGAAGACGAAGCGGTCTACGTCAAGACAAGAAAATATATAGAAGAGAAGGCAAAATCCATCGGATACGTGTATCCGGATGAGATCATATTCCGTGAAGATGACTAAGAAATTTGAACAGATGGTCATTGACCATATCAGGGCTTATGACATGATCAACCCCGGAGACAGGATCATTGTGGGCGTTTCCGGAGGCAGAGATTCCGTATGTCTGTTATTCCTTTTAAATAAACTGAGCAAAGAGTGGGGCTTCAGCCTGTTTGCCGTGCATGTAAATCACATGCTCAGAGGAGCTGAGTCGGAAAGAGACAAGACGTTCGTAAAAGAACTGTGCAAGTCTCTGGATGTGCCGTGTATGGCCGTAAACACCAATGTTCAGGCCATGGCTCAGGCTCAGGGCATCAGTATCGAAGAAGCCGGCAGAGCCGCCAGGTATAAGGCATTTACCAGTGCTGCCAGAAAGCTGTCCAAACAGAGCGGCGTTCCGTACAGCAAGGTGGCTGTAGCTCACCACAGAGATGACAATGTTGAGACCATCCTGCTCAACCTGGTGCGTGGAACCGGACTGAACGGGCTGAAGGGCATGGTGCCTGTAACGGAGCAGGGCGACCTGACTGTGATCAGACCGCTCCTGTCAGTGGGACGTGCAGACCTGGAAAAGTACGTCAGGGACAACAGGCTCACGTTTGTAAATGATTCGACCAACTTCAGCGACGACTATACCAGAAACAAGATCCGTATGAATGTGATCCCCGAACTGCAGAAGGTCAACAGCCGCGCGGTCGAGCATATCAACGAAACAGCCGGCACACTGTCGCAGGTAAGAGAATACATGGAGAAACAGATCTTTGACGCCATGAACAGGATAGTTGACAGGCGCGACGACTCCATGGCCATAGATATCAGACTGCTGGAAGACCAGGAGAGCGCTATCCAGACAGGCGTTGTCCACAGATGCATCGCAGAACTGTCCGGAACCATGAAGGATATCACCAGGGTAAATGTGATGGATGTCATCTCTCTGGCTGAGAAACAGACCGGAAGGCGTATCGAGCTTCCGTACGGACTGACCGCACAGAAGAGCTATGACAATATCATTATAAGACATGCCAGCGATCTGAACTCCGGCCGCGGAAGAAAAGACTACAACGAGCAGCCCGTACATATGACCATGGGTTCGCATATCAATATTTCTCTCAAGGAGATCAAGCAGGAAGGCGGCAAAACATTCATCATGGCCGATGGCGGCATGCTGACATTCCGCATCATTGATGTCAACGATGAAAACCGCAGTCAGCTTACTGAAAAAAACCTGTACAACAAAGTGTTCGACTGTGATACAATAAAGGGTAGCTTGATTTTAGGAAGGCCTATGCCGGATGACGAGATCAAGTTCGCAGGAGGCACCAAGTCTCTGAAGAAATATTTTACAGACGAGAAGATACCACTGGAGATCAGAAACCAGCTTCTCGTCCTTAAAGACGTTAACAGCACATTGTGGGTCCTGGGGTATCGTATAGGGGAGCCGTACAAGGTTACGGAGCGTACTACCAGAGGGCTGGAAGTAGCTATAACCGGAGGAAATGATGAGTAGTATCGATGTTCTTATAGAAGAAAAGGACGTTAGATTGAGAATAAAGGAGCTTGCAGCAGCTCTGAGCGAGAAATACAGGGACGGTGACGTTCTGCTGGTAGGTATCCTGAACGGTTCGGTATTCTTCATGACCGCGCTGGCACAGGAGATGACCGTGCCCATCGAGATAGATTTCATATCTGCATCCAGCTATGGATCGGGAACAGAGTCATCGGGCAATGTACAGATAGTCAAGGATCTGGACAGACCGCTGACAGGCAAAAATGTCATCATTGTCGAGGACATCATAGATACCGGACGTACTCTCAAGGTCATCAAGGAGATGATACTGTCACAGGAGCCGGCAAGCTTCGACATAGTCACTCTGTTGGACAAGCCTGACAGGAGAGTGGTAGATCTGGAGGCGGATTATGTGGGATTCAGGATCCCGGACGCCTTCGTGGTCGGATGGGGACTTGACTTTGACCAGAAATACAGAGACCTGACATTTGTCGGTGTTTTAAATGAGTAAATACAGAGTTTTGAAAGGTACAGCATGAACAATAACAGCAGAGGAAGCGGCTTCAGAGGGCTGATCATATATGCCATCATCATACTCGTCGTTTTCGGAGCGGTCTATCTGATGACCAGCTCTTCGAGAGTTGACGATGGATATACATACAGCGAGTTCGAAAAGGATCTGAATGCCAAATCCATCACAGAGATAGTGATCAATCAGAACAACGAAGTTCCAACAGGTGTCCTGACTATCACATTCAAGGATTCTTCCAAGAAGGTCCTGTATGTTGAGGATGTGTCCAAGATTGCTGACGAACTGAAGGAAAAGGATATGGACTATATCCTGAAGGACGTTACCAGAGAGAGTTTCTTTATGGGAACTATCCTGCCAATGCTCCTGATGGTAGCACTCATGTTCGTCTTCTTTATCATTATCGCTAACAGGCAGGGCGGAGCAGGCGGAAACGTCATGAGCTTCGGAAAGAGCCGTGCCAAGGCTACAGACAGCAAGGACAACAAGACCACATTCCAGGATGTTGCGGGACTTCATGAGGAACGCGCGGAACTGGAAGAGGTCGTATCGTTCCTCAAGAATCCGCAGATGTATACCAGGGTCGGCGCACGTATCCCCAAGGGCATACTGCTGGTAGGCCCTCCCGGAACAGGTAAGACACTGCTGGCCAGAGCAGTATCAGGTGAGGCGGGCGTACCGTTCTTCCATATCTCAGGTTCAGACTTCGTAGAGATGTTCGTCGGTGTAGGTGCATCACGTGTTAGAGATCTCTTCGGAGAGGCTAAGAAGAATTCACCATGTATCATCTTCATCGATGAGATCGATGCAGTTGCAAGACGCAGAGGCACCGGTCTGGGCGGCGGACACGACGAGAGAGAGCAGACCCTGAACCAGATTCTGGTTGAGATGGATGGTTTCGGTGTAAACGAAGGCATCATCGTCATGGCGGCTACCAACAGAGTGGATATCCTGGATCCTGCTATCCTGAGACCCGGACGTTTCGACAGAAAGGTATTCGTCGGCAAGCCCGACGTCAGAGGAAGAGAAGAGATCCTCAAGGTACATGCGCGCAACAAGCCGCTGGCAGAGGATGTCGATCTGGAAAATACAGCCCGTACAACAGTAGGATTTTCAGGCGCGGATCTGGAGAACCTTCTCAACGAGGCAGCCATCAATGCGGCTTCATCGGGCAGAGCATATATCAAGCAGGCCGATATCGATAAAGCTTTCATCAAGGTCGGTATAGGCGAAGAGAAGAAGAGCAAGGTCGTTTCTGAGAAGGAACGCAGGATCACTGCTTACCACGAATCCGGACATGCCATCCTCTTCCATCTGCTTCCCGAGGTCGGACCTGTACATATGGTCTCGGTCATCCCTACAGGTATGGCCGGTGGTTATACCATGCCTCTTCCTGAGAAGGATGAGATGTACAATTCCAGAGAGAAGATGCTGGAGAATATCAAGGTATCCTTCGGTGGTCGTATCGCTGAAGAACTGATATTTGACGATATCACTACCGGCGCCAGCCAGGATATCAAGCAGGCTACTGAGATCGCCAGATCCATGGTCACCAAGTATGGTATGAGCGACAAACTCGGTCCTATCGATTATTCATCATCTGACAGTGATGAGGTCTTCATCGGACGTGACTGGGGACAGGCAAAGCCTTATTCAGAGGCGGTTGCAGCCCAGATCGACGAAGAAGTCCGCAATATCATGGAGCGCTGCTACAAAGAAGCCAAGGAGCTCATCCAGTCACACATGGATGTTCTCGAGGCATGTGCAGAGCGTCTGATGACCAAAGAAAAGATCATGCGCGAAGAATTCGAAGCACTGTTTGATCAGCCGGTGGCTCCTTCAGGAGAACCAATCCCTGAACTGTAAGAAAAAGAATTGAAAAGTCGGCGCCCTTGTGCATTTTGCATAAAGGCGCCCTTTTCTTTTTGCCATATTTGTTAACACTGGATTGTGAAATAGTGATATATTTACTACAGTGAAACTTATGTTTTACAACATCACAAAATACCTTCTCCTTTTTTGGAACCAGCGCAAGCTGGTTCTTTTGTTTTCTGAAGAACTTATCTGCGCATAAAACGAACATTTGTTTGCATAGCGTATGCGTATGTGTTATCATATAACATATGAAAGAAACCCAGCAGTATATATGCATAGACCTGAAATCATTCTATGCCTCGGTCGAGTGTGTCGAACGCGGTCTGGATCCCATGACATGCAATCTGGTAGTAGCAGACCCGACCCGTACAGAGAAGACCATCTGCCTTGCCGCGTCACCAGCAATCAAGAAACTTGGAGTATCCAACAGATGCAGACTCTTTCAGATCCCGAAGAATATAGATTACATCATCGCGCCTCCGCGCATGCAGTTGTATATCAATTACAGCGCGCGGATCTATGGTATATATCTGAAGTATTTCTCACCGGAAGACATCCATGTGTATTCAGTGGACGAAGCTTTTATGGATGTCACCCATTATCTGCACCTGTACGGTATGTCGGCGAAGGAACTGGCGAAGAAAATCCTGAAGGACATATTTGACTCCCTCGGTCTGTATGCCACCTGCGGGATAGGGACCAATCTGTATCTGGCGAAGATTGCCCTCGATATCATGGCCAAGCATGCTCCGGATTTTATAGGAGAGCTGGATGAGGACAGCTACAGGAAGCAGCTGTGGGACCACAGACCGCTCACGGACTTCTGGATGGTGGGAAGAGGTACGGTCAGGAGACTGGCCGGAGTAGGCATCCATACCATGAGGGATATTGCCATGGCGGACGAGCATATGCTGTACAGACTGTTCGGGATCAACTCTGAGCTGCTCATGGACCATGCATGGGGGCTGGAACCCACGCAGATCAGCGATATCAAGAATTACCGGGCGAAATCATCGTCCATATCCAGCGGTCAGGTCCTGGCACATGATTACAACTGGAGCGACCTGAGACTGATAGTCAAGGAGATGACCGAGCTGGCGTGTCTGGACCTGGTGAAAAGACACCTGGTCACGGACAACATCTCGCTGACCATGGGATATTCCTTCGGGATAGACAAGCGTCCGATATCCGCGTCCAGGTCCCTGTCGGTCAGGACCAGCTCCAACCGTGTACTGGTCAGGGAAATGGTTGATTTATTTGATGCAATAGTAGATAAAAAGTTATATTATAGACGGGTATACATAGGCTTTAACAATCTGGCGGACGAATCCTTCGAGCAGACAGATCTGTTCACCGATCTGAAGGAGCTGAAGAAGGATCATGCGATCCAGGAAGCTGCGCTGAAGATCCAGAGCAGATACGGCAAGAACGCATTCCTCAAGGGCATGAATCTGGAAGATGCCGGAACAACCATTGAGAGGAATGGCCAGATAGGCGGACACCGCAGTTCGGTGGAGCCCATGGAGGGCGATACGACGCTGCAGGCAGGAAAGGACATATGATGCAGCCCAGAACCGATAGACCTCCTCATATACATCCGCCCATGGCAGTATCTGACAGGGCGAAGCAGTTTGCTCCGTTTGCGGCGCTTGGCCGTCTGGATGATACACTGAAGGCTGTTGAGGAAGGCCGGGATATCGGAGATTATATCCACGAAAGCAACCTGGAAGATTTTAACTATATCGAATCAGAAGACAACGAGATCGAACTGACAGATATCTGAGGAACCTGTATAGAATATGGCAGACAGATTCAAACTAGTATCAGAATACAAACCTACCGGAGATCAGCCGCGTGCAATACGTGAGCTGGTGGATGGATTCAGGGAAGGCAATCAGTTTCAGACGCTCCTGGGAGTTACAGGCTCAGGCAAAACATTTACCATGGCCAATGTCATCCAGGAGCTGAACAGACCTACCCTCGTCATCGCGCATAACAAGACTCTGGCAGCACAGCTCTACAGCGAGTTCAAGGAGTTCTTCCCGGAAAATGCCGTCGAGTACTTTATTTCCTACTACGATTACTATCAG
This sequence comes from Lachnospiraceae bacterium, assembly GCA_045604025.1. Lineage (GTDB taxonomy): Bacteria > Bacillota > Clostridia > Lachnospirales > Lachnospiraceae > RGIG5612. The sequence continues at coordinate 33,755 of JAZUNG010000027.1, forward strand.
CCCGAGGCCTATGTGCCATCTACGGATACATATATAGAGAAGGACGCGTCCATCAACGATGAGATAGACAGGCTCAGGCATTCCGCGACCACCTCATTGGTAGAGAGGAAGGACGTTATCGTCATATGCTCGGTATCATGCATCTATGGCATCGGTGACCCGGAAGAATATGAGCGCCAGTGCGTGTCGTTAAGACCGGGTATGAAGAAGGAAAGGGACGATGTGGTACGTGAGCTGATCAGTATCCAGTACGACCGTAATGACATGGATTTCCAGCGCGGCACCTTCAGAGTGCGCGGAGATACAATAGAGGTACTGCCGGCCCTGACCGCCAAGAACGCTATCCGCATAGAGTTCTTCGGAGACGAAATTGACAGGATCACGCAGATTGATGTGCTGACAGGAGAGATAAAGGCGCGTATGGAGCATGTAGCCATACTGCCTGCATCATATTATGTAGTTCCTCCGGACAGGATGGAGAGGGCCCTTGAGGGCATAAAGAAGGAACTGGATGAGAGGGTGGAGTATTTCCGCAGCGAGGATAAGCTCCTGGAGGCGCAGCGCATCTGGGAAAGAACGAACTTCGACATGGAAATGATGCGGGAGACAGGCATCTGCTCCGGCATCGAGAATTATTCCAGACACCTGACCGGACTGGCACCCGGAGAGCCTCCGGCAACGCTCCTGGACTTCTTTAGGGGAGAGTTCCTGATCATAGTAGACGAGTCACACATGACCATCCCGCAGATTGGAGCCATGTATGCAGGTGACCGTTCGAGAAAACAGACTCTTGTGGATTTCGGATTCCGGCTGCCGTCAGCACTGGACAACAGACCGTTAAACTTCGCAGAGTTTGAGAGCAAGATAGACCAGATGATGTTCGTATCGGCAACTCCCGCGAAATACGAAACAGAGCATGAGCTGCTGAGGACAGAGCAGATCATCAGGCCGACAGGTCTGCTGGATCCGGAAGTATCGGTCAGACCCATAGAAGGACAGATAGACGATCTGATCGCTGAGATCAACAAAGAGACAGACAAGGGCTTCAAGGTCCTGGTCACTACCCTGACCAAGAAGATGGCAGAAGACCTGACCGATTATCTGAAGGAGGCCGGCATCCGGGTCAGATACCTGCACTCGGATATCGCAGCACTCGAGCGTACCGAGATCATCAGAGACATGAGGCTCGACCTCTTTGATGTGCTGGTTGGTATCAATCTGCTGCGTGAAGGTCTGGATATCCCGGAGATTTCTCTGGTAGCCATACTGGACGCGGACAAGGAAGGGTTCCTCAGGAGCGAGACCAGCCTGATCCAGACCATAGGAAGGGCAGCGAGGAATTCGGAGGGTCATGTCATCATGTATGCGGATATGATCACCGACTCCATGCGCAGGGCCATTGATGAGACCAACCGAAGGCGTTCCATCCAGGAGGCCTACAATGAAGAGCACGGTATCACTCCGACCAGTATCCATAAGGCTGTCCGCGACCTGATCAGCATCACCAAGGAGGCGACCAGGACTGCCAACAAGCTCGAAAAAGAGCCCGAGTCCATGTCACCCAAAGAACTGGAGACTCTTATCGCGAAGATCAGGCGTCAGATGGAAAGAGCAGCTGCGGACCTGGATTTCGAGACCGCTGCCCAGCTGCGTGATCAGATGCTGGAGCTGAAAAAGAAACTTTAGATATTCCCGATATATGCCGCTGGGGATATCAGAGATTTCTGCGCAGGCAAAAGCATTTGAACAAAAACCATTCTTCGTGTACAATTAATATGTTCTAAATAAGATCATGTAAATGCATGAAGGAGGGAGCTTACTATGAACAAGCATGTTTTAAATAATGATGTAGCCGAGCCTCTGGTCAGGAAGCTGGTTGCAGATACACTCTCAGGAGCTATTATCTGGGAAAGACAGGAAGTTGATAACAACGTTGAGATCCCCAAAGAGATGCAGGTTCCTCTGACAACAGCCCGCGTGGACTATCATTTCTCCGCAGAGCTGGGCAATAGCACAGTATGTCATTTCCAGCATCAGAATTCACTGTATTTCGTGTGGCTGGTCAATGACAAAGGCGGATTTGCATATTTTTCCGGCGGGCTTTATGAGATGCCCGGATTTTCCGCTGGGATCATAGATCTGGCAAATGCCATCAGAAAGGTCACACATGATGACGATGGCATCCTGGAAGATATCAGCGCATATATCAACGGCTGACAGACATCTATTTGAATACGTATTACAGAGCGGCATCTGTTCATCTATAAGAGCGGATGCCGTTTGTGTCCTGTAAAGCACAGGCATGAGCCGGCCATGCGGGATGCAAGGAAAGGATATTTATGGCAGCACAGGAGCAGAAATATATCAGGATAAAGGGTGCTTCTGAGAACAATCTGAAAAATATAGATCTGGATATTCCCAGAAATGAGATGGTAGTATTTACCGGTCTGTCAGGTTCCGGTAAATCCTCGCTGGCATTTGATACCATCTATGCGGAGGGACAGAGACGTTACATGGAGTCACTGTCATCATATGCCAGACAGTTCCTAGGCCAGATGGAGAAACCCAAAGTGGAGATGATCGAAGGCCTGTCGCCTGCTATCTCCATAGACCAGAAGTCTACCAACAGAAACCCCAGATCTACTGTGGGGACGGTTACTGAGATCCATGATTACCTGAGACTTCTGTATGCCAGAGCCGGCATACCACACTGTCCTGAGTGCGGCAGGGAAATCTCGCGTCAGAGTGTGGACCAGATGGTTGAGGCCGTCATGAGCCTGCCGGAAGGAACACGCCTGCAGCTGCTGGCCCCTGTAGTCAGAGGCCGCAAGGGTGAGCATGTCAAGCTCTTGGATTCTGCCCGCAGATCAGGTTATGTGCGCGTGCGTATCGACGGCAGCACATATGAACTGGACGAGGAGATCAGCCTCGAGAAGAATATCAAACACAGCATAGACATAGTCGTGGACCGACTGATAGTCAAAGAAGGCATAGAATCCAGAATGCCCGACTCTATCGAGACTATCCTGAACATGGCCGACGGCCTGATGACCGTGCAGATAGTCGGATGGCCTGACGGCGCGGAAAAGCCAGGTCCGGAAGAGAAGAGCCTCTACGTCGATGACAATAACGAGATCCATTTCTCCAGCAGCTTCAGCTGCCCCGACTGCGGTATCAGTATACCTGAGATCGAACCCAGGAACTTCTCGTTCAACAATCCGTTCGGAGCCTGCCCCGCGTGCGCGGGACTGGGTTACAAGATGGAGTTCGATCCTGAGCTGATCATCCCGGACAGAAGCGTCTCCATCAGTGAAGGAGCCATAGTCGTGCCCGGATGGCAGGGAGCCAAAAAGGACGGAAGCTTTGCACACAGTCTGCTGATAGCGCTGGCAGATGAGTATGGGTTCAGCCTGGATACACCATTTGAAAAATATCCAAAGAAGATCCAGAATATCCTGCTCTACGGCACGGACGGAAAGAAGGTCGAGGTCAGATACACTGGCAGATCCGGAAGCAGGGGAGTATATCCGATAGCATTTGAAGGCATCATGAAAAATGTTGCCCAGAGATACAGAGAGTCTCCGTCGGAAATGATGAAGCAGGAATATGAAGAATTCATGCGTTTCAGTCCGTGCGAAGAATGCGGCGGTAAGCGTCTGAAGAAGGAAAGCCTTGCAGTTACCATCGGAGGAAAGAACATATTCGAGGTATCGGACATCACCATCAGCGAGAGCAGGGATTTCTTCACGAAGCTCAAACTGAACAGGATGCAGACAGAAATTGCAGCGCCTATCCTGAAAGAGATCAATGCCAGACTGGGATTTCTCCTGGACGTGGGACTGGAGTATCTGACACTTACGAGATATGCCGCATCCCTGTCCGGAGGAGAGGCACAGAGAATACGTCTGGCCACCCAGATAGGCTCCGGGCTGACAGGAGTGCTGTACATACTGGATGAGCCCAGCATAGGACTTCATCAGAAGGACAATGACAAGCTTCTGGCTACGCTGAAGAAGCTCCGCGACCTGGGTAACACCCTGATTGTGGTTGAGCATGATGAAGATACCATGAGACAGGCTGACTGCGTGGTGGATATCGGTCCCGGTGCAGGTGAACATGGAGGAGAGGTGGTCGCCATAGGAACCGCCGAAGATATCATGAACTGCCCCGAGTCCATCACAGGTGATTACTTGAGCGGCAGGAAATATATTGAGATCCCGAAGGAGAGACGCCAGCCCAGAGGCTGGATAGAAGTACAGGGCGCCAGAGAGAACAATCTGAAGAATATCGATGTCAAGTTCCCTCTGGGTGTCATGACAGCCGTTACCGGTGTGTCCGGTTCAGGCAAGTCATCACTGGTAAATGAGATTCTTAGCAAATCCCTGGCCAGAACCCTCAACAGGGCTCATACAGTGCCCGGAAAACATAAGAAGATCCTGGGAGTAGAGCAGCTGGACAAGGTCATAGTCATCGACCAGAGCCCCATCGGCAGAACGCCCAGATCCAATCCTGCCACATATACCGGAGTGTTCGATCTGATCAGAGACCTCTTCGCGCAGACGCCTGACGCGCGTGCCCGCGGTTACAGCAAGGGCAGGTTCAGCTTCAATGTAAAGGGCGGCAGATGCGAAGCATGCTCCGGTGACGGTATCATCAAGATAGAGATGCATTTTCTTCCGGATGTGTATGTCAAATGCGATACCTGCAAGGGCAAGCGTTACAACAGAGAGACCCTGGAGGTCAAATACAAGGGCAAGAGCATTTACGACGTGCTCAATATGACTGTAGAGGAGGCACTGGAGTTCTTCAAAAACGTGCCGAAGATCTACAACAAGATAAAGACACTGAACGAAGTAGGACTGTCATATATCAGGCTGGGACAGTCGTCGACTACGCTCTCCGGAGGAGAGGCGCAGCGAGTCAAGCTTGCTACAGAACTGAGCCGCAAGCCTACCGGCAAGACCATGTACATACTGGATGAGCCGACTACGGGACTGCATTTTGCTGACGTTCACAAACTGGTAGATATCCTGAGGAGACTGTCGGAAGGCGGCAACTCAGTCGTAGTCATAGAGCACAATCTCGAGGTGATCAAGGTCGCAGACTATATCATCGATATGGGGCCTGACGGTGGTGACAGAGGAGGCACGGTATTCGCGAAAGGTACGCCAGAGGAGATCGCAGAGCATCCATTAAGTTATACAGGACAGTTCCTGAAGAGGTATCTGGGCAAAAACGGACGCAGATAGTTCGGATCAAATAGTATAAAACCTCCCGGCGGGATAACCCGTGGGAGGTTTTCTTATATCGGCCATTCGTAAAATACCATTAGACAAAAACATTTCCGGTATAGTATAATTTCTTTACTTAAAGGTCTGCCAAATTCTTAATTTAACCTGTCCGGCACTATTTTGACAAGGGAACATATGTACCGTGGGAACCAGAGGTTGTCACGGGCGGTTTCGCATTTGTCGGGTGATATGGATCATCACTGAAGTATCTGTATTCGGACAGGATCAATAACACGTTAAAACTGAACACTTACAGCGAGGGGGATTGTTAATGAGCCGATTGACTATCATGACAAAAGACAAGGCTCGTGAGACTGTGGAAGAACTCTACAAGGATATAGAGCGCAGGATCACAGCCAGCCAGCCGGGACTGTGTCCGGTAGATCTTGCGGCAGCATTTCTGCATCTGTGCCATGCTCAGTCATGTGGAAAATGTGTACCATGCCGCGTAGGTCTGGGGCAGCTCGAGCTTCTGATCGAATCCGTACTGGACGGAACAGCAGAAATGGAGACTCTGGATCTCATTGAAGATACAGCTGAGTGTATCTATTATTCTGCAGACTGCGCGATCGGATCTGAGGCTGCCAAGATGGTGCTGAAAGGCATCAGAGGATTCAGAGAGGATTATATCGAACATATCGAACACGGACGCTGCACATGTGTACAGGACAAGCCGGTTCCGTGCGTTGCTCAGTGTCCCGCACACGTAGACATACCCGGATATATCGCACTGATCAGGGAGGGCAGATATTCAGATGCTGTCGAGCTTATCAGAAAGGATAATCCGTTCCCTGCAGCATGCGGCCTGATCTGCGAGCACCCATGCGAGGTGCACTGCCGCAGGACTATGGTCGATGATCCGATCAATATCCGCGGACTCAAGAGATTTGCAGTTAAGCATGAAGGTACGCCTCCCATGCCGGAGATTGCCGAACCAACAGGCAAGAAGGTGGCAGTAATAGGCGGAGGCCCCGGAGGTCTGTCCGCAGCTGTATATCTGTCTGTCATGGGACATGAGGTTACCGTTTACGAGCAGAGGAAACAGCTGGGCGGTATGCTCCGCTATGGTATCCCGAGTTACCGTCTGCCCAGAGAGGTACTGGATCATGAGATAGAAGTGATGAAGAGGACGGGCTTCAAGGTCGTGACCGGTGTATCTGTAGGAAAGGACATCAGCTTCTCAGAGATCAAGGAACAGAACGATGCGGTATTCATCGCCATCGGAGCTCATACCGACAAAAAGATCGGTATCTAAGGAGAGGATGCGAAGGGCGTCATCTCCGCAGTCGAGATGCTCCGTGCTATAGGCGACAATGAGATGCCGGATTATACCGGGCAGGATATAGTTGTAGTAGGCGGCGGAAATGTTGCCATGGACGTAGCCAGAAGCGCCATCCGTCTGGGAGCAAAGACCGTGAAGATCGTCTACAGAAGGAGAAGGGCAGACATGACAGCCCTTCCTGAAGAGGTTGAGGGAGCAGTTGCTGAAGGCTGTGAGGTAATGGAACTGCACTCACCTGTCAGGATTGAGAAGAATGAGGACGGCTCAGTGAAGGGCCTGATAGTGAAGCCTCAGATCGCAGGAATGATAAAGGGAGGCAGACCTACACCGGTGGATTCATCAGAACCTGAGTATCTGGTTCCCTGTGACAAGGTGCTGGTAGCTGTCGGACAGGGTATCGACTCCACATCATTTGAGGAGTATGGTATCCCGATCAAGAGAGGCGCGATCACAGCTCTTGATACCGGTGACGTCAAGGATTTCAGCGGTATATTCTCCGGAGGAGACTGCGTGACCGGACCTGCAACAGTTATCAGGGCTATTGCAGGCGGCAAGGTGGCAGCAGCCAATATCGACGAATATCTCGGATTCAATCATGAGATAGTGAACCATATAGTGCTTCCGCCTGCGCGTTTCGACGACAGGGTACCCATGGGACGTATCAACATGAAGGAGCTTCCGGCGGACGAGAGGAAGAAGAGCTTCGTGCACATCGAATGCGGTCTGACAGAAGAAGAGGCCATGTGCGAGGCATCCAGGTGCCTGCGCTGCGACCACTTCGGCTATGGAGTCTTTAAAGGAGGCAGAAGAGAAAAATGGTAAATATTACGATTGACGGAAACAAGATCCAGGTCCCCGAAAGAACTACCATTCTGGACGCTGCCGCTATGGCAGGTATCAGGATCCCTACGCTCTGCTACTGGAAGGACCTGAATGAGATAGGCGCATGCAGAGTGTGCGTTGTAGAAGTAGAAGGTTATGAAAGGCTCCTGACCGCCTGCAACAATGCAGTCAGCGAAGGTATGGTCATCTATACCAACAGCCGCAAGGCACGCAATGCCAGAAGGATCAACGTCCAGCTGATCCTGTCGCAGCATGAGACCAACTGCCCTTCATGTGTAAGGAGCGGCAACTGCGCGCTCCAGGCAGTTGCAAATGAGCTCGACATCTACAAGAAACCATTCCAGAAAGTACTGCCCGAATTCAAGATCAATGACAGTTTCCCTCTGGTCAGGGATGCGCAGAAGTGCATCAAGTGCATGCGCTGCATACAGGTCTGCGATCATATCCAGGGAGTAAATATCTGGGATGTGGTAAATACAGGTTCCAGAGTAACTGTAGATGTCGCGTCAACATATGACATAACTGAGTCAAAATGCGCTCTGTGCGGCCAGTGTATCACACATTGTCCGACTGGCGCCCTGACTGAAAGAAATGATAATGCCAAGGTGCTCAGAGCCATCGAAGACCCTGACAAGATTACAGTTGTACAGATCGCACCGTCCATCAGGGCTGCCTGGGGAGAAGCGTTCGGTCTGAGCCCTGAGGAGGCAACCGTGGAGAGACTGGCAGCGGCTCTGCATCTGGTGGGATTTGATTATATCTTTGATACGAACTTTACTGCTGACCTGACTATTATGGAGGAAGGAAGCGAGTTCCTGGAGAGGCTCACACATCCGGAAACCTCGAAAATTCCGCTCTTTACTTCATGTTGTCCGGGCTGGGTGAGATACCTGAAAGGACATTATCCGGAGTTTACGGACAATCTGTCTACAGCCAAGTCGCCTCAGCAGATGTTCGGAGCAGTGGCAAAGAGCTATTACGCGGAGATCCTGGGTGTAGATCCTTCAAAGATATTCTGTGTATCCATCATGCCGTGTCTGGCCAAGAAGCATGAGTGCGCGATACCGTGCATGAACGATGCATGTGGAGAACCGGACGTAGACGTATCCCTGACCACACGTGAGGTTGACCGACTCATCCGTATGCTGCATATCATGCCGGATAAGCTTGAGGACAGACCGTTAGATATGCCTCTTGGCATAGGCAGCGGTGCCGGAAATATATTCGGAGCTACTGGCGGAGTTATGGAGGCAGCACTCCGTACGGCATACAAGCTGGTCACAGGCAGCAATCCTGACCCGGATGCATTCAGGGACGTACGTGGCATGGACGGCTGGAAGGAAGCCACATTTGACGTGGCCGGAACTCCTGTCAGAGTTGCAGTCACCAACGGTCTTGCAAACGCAGGCAAGCTCCTGGATGCACTTAAGAAGGGACAGGTTCATTATGACTTCGTGGAAGTCATGGCATGTCCGGGTGGATGCGTAGGCGGAGGCGGACAGCCTATCCACGAAAGAGAAGAGAGGGCAGAAGAGCGTGGACAGACTCTGTACCGTCAGGATGCGAATATGACGCTCAGGTTCTCGCATGAGAATCCGGCGATCATAGACATCTATGACAGATATCTGACCAAGCCTCTGTCTGAGAAGTCGCATCACCTGCTCCATACCGACCATCACGCATGGAAGATGCCGGGTGAGAAGTAGAAGCATGATCACTGTAGTGAAATGGGCTGTGGCCGTTACGGGTCACAGCCTGTTTGTTTGATTAAAGAACTTTCATCACCGTAATAACTGTGATATACTGTTGAAACGCATTATCAATATATGAGGGAGTGAATCATGCTTACACTGAACCAGATATATCAGGCGGCTTACGTACTCAAGGACGTAGCCAGAGTAACGGACCTTATCTATGCGCCGGAGTTTGTGGACGGAAGAGAGATCTATCTGAAGACTGAAAACCTTCAGGTGACCGGAAGCTTCAAGCTGCGTGGTGCCTACTACAAGATCAGCCAGCTCTCCGAGGAGCAGAGGGCTGCGGGCATCATTGCCTGCAGCGCGGGAAATCATGCGCAGGGTGTCGCGCTGGCTGCCACCCATATGGGCATTAAGAGTATTATCTGCATGCCTGACGGTGCTCCGATCAGCAAGATTGAGGCCACCAGACATCTGGGCGCTGAAGTGTGTCTGGTAAATGGTACATACGATGACGCCCATGACAGAGCAGTAGAACTGCAGAAGGAAAGCGGCGCCACATTTATCCATCCTTTCGAAGATGATGATGTGATCGCAGGACAGGGAACTATAGGTCTGGAGATACTGGACCAGCTGAAGGACGTGGATGCGATACTTTGTCCCATAGGCGGAGGCGGTCTGATAGCAGGCGTGGCGTATGCTGTCAAAAGCCTCAACCCTCATGTGAAGATCTACGGAGTTCAGGCGGCCAATGCACCCAGCATGTATGAGAGTGTGAAGCAGGGCAGGTCTGTGACCGTACCGACCGTGGCCACATTTGCAGACGGTATCGCGGTAAAGACTCCCGGTGAGACCACTCTGGAGCTGGTCAATAAATATGTAGATGGTGTCGTGACCGTAACCGAGGACCAGATAGCTGCCGCCATCCTGAGGCTCCTGGAGCGTCAGAAGCTCATCACAGAGGGTGCCGGAGCCGTCAGTATCGCAGCAGCCATGTTCTCAGACCTTCCGCTTGAAGGAAAGAAGACTGTATGTATACTTTCCGGCGGAAATATAGACGTGAATATACTCTCAAGAGTTATCACCAGAGGACTGACCACCAGCGGTAGGAACTATATGATCCAGATCGCGCTGGAGGACAAGCCCGGTCAGCTCGAGGGTGTCAGCCATATCATTTCAAAATGCGGTGGAAATGTTATTTCAGTTCATCACGAGCGTTCTGACCCCAATACACCTATTACCAGCTGTATCCTGAGGATAGGAATGGAGACCAGGGACTTTGATCAGATTGGTGAGATCCGCTCAGAACTGACCAGGGCAGGATTCCATCTGATAGCTGACTGAATTTCAGCTGTTCTTTCTGGCCAGCTGCGACAGGATCAGCTGGATGCCGTACAGGACAAGTCCTGCGCATACCAGAAAGATACCGCATATCCAGTATATTCCGGACAGCCTGTTGGTTGTTCCGTAGATTTCCAGTACACCGGTGACTATGCTTCCGCAGGTCAGGGCAGCGACGCCCGAACTGTAGGCATAGACAGCCGGGGTGCAGGGATGCCACCACAGATAGCCTGCTGATGAACCGGATCTGCCCGGCAGCCTGTTGTTTCCGGCCCGCATCCTGCATGAAAGATACATTCCCAGAAACGGTATGCCTCCCATGACCAGTGGAAAGGCGAAAGCCCATATCATATACGGAGAATACACTCCGTGACTGAAGATTTCATATACAGTTCCGAAAAGCCAGACAAATGCTGCAGATCCCAGATAGATCAGCGCCGTCTTAAACAGTCTGTTCTGTTTCATGATATACCTCCTAATATCCAATATATATGATGTCGCTGACGCTGCGCTCAGAGACTCTGTTTCCATTTGTTGTCGGGTTGTTGATCACCTCACCGTTGAAATACATGGTAGATGACCCGCCGCCATCCAGATTGTAGGCACTTTCAGCCCCCAGACTCTGAATGAACTGCGCCAGCTGGTACAGGCTCAGACCTGTGCTCTCACTGGTCCTGCCGTCAGATACTATGAAGAGATAGTGCAGTTCATCTATGATCGCTATGGCTGTCCGTGGATTGCTGGCCTTGGCCTTGCCTACCTCTTCGCTTTCCGTGACTGCTATATCGCCATCAATCAGCAGGGCAGGGCCGAATGAATACACCTGCCATGCTCCGTCTTCCAGCAGCTCAGCTGCGCTGATTTCGGCTTCATTGATGATGCCGAAGCTGCCGTCATAGTAGATGACCAGATCCTCTCTGCCTGCGGAGGTGCCCCTGAGGAGCACACCGTTGCGGATCACATAGCCTTTTTCCTGAGAACCGTAGTAGTCACCATTGATGGCCAATATGGCTCCGTTCTCTTCAGCTATCTCAGAAGTAGCGGCAGTGATATTCCTGCCAAAGAGCCCCTGCGCAAATGCGCTTTGTAAGCTTTCCAGCGAGTCAATCTGTACATCGGCTACATAGATGGTCGTATCATACTCACGGTATTCACTCAGTGTAACGGAGATATGGCTGTCCGCATATGAATCTTCTGAAACCACAGGAACCATCACATCATTCAGGGCTTCAGTGTTTTCCGTCTGAGTGGTCTCTCCGGATGCGGCAGATGTATTGCTGTCTGCAGCCGTGCCTTCCCCGGAAGAAGAGCTGCCTAAGTATCCTTCCGGTACACCCTGGCTGACAGTAGCACTATGACCTTCATCTGATGTACTGAAGGAGTATGGCAAGCTGCCTCCGGAGATACTTTCCGCTGAATAGACGCGCGTGATCACGAAGGTATCCAGCAGCAGATATACGGTAAATGCCAGAAGTACGGCAGAATATATGATCGTCCATAAATGCTTTTTCTTAAACATGTCGTTATCCTTTCTCAATGTTTGATATTGCTGTGCTTAAAGCATAAAACGCCATGCTTAAGTCAGCCTTAGAAGAAAATCTGTTTCGCGAGCAGGGCTATGATGGTATACTACGCATATACTGACAGAAATGAATGGAAGATAAATGCAAAACAACAGATACGGATATAAGATCATAGCGATCATAATAGTGCTGATCATGATTGCTGCAGGGGCCTGTGGGAAGACAGGACCCGAAGAGGCCGAAGGCACAGCAACACCCGTGACCACAGCAGCAACAACTGTGACCTCTGCAACAGAAGCACCAGAAACAGAAGAGACCTTGGAGTCAGAAACAGAAGAGCCGGAGAGCACGGACGAAGCGACCACGGAGCCGCAGTCCGAAACCCGGACAGAGACTGGGTCATCAGCAGAGTCAACAGAGAACAGTTCTGAGACAGAAGAGGCTGAGACTGAAACAGAGACTGCCGAGTCATATAAAGTGGAAACAGAGACCGGCGAGGTAGAGGTCGGAGTGAAGGACGGGGTGCTCACCTTTGTGGATGCGCACGACAATATCTATGAAGTCGATGTAAATGAGGACTGGCCCGCAAATGACTACGACCCGCAGGCCTTCGTAATGCAGGCATTCACCACACCGAAGGATATGCGTATGATATACGATTCCGACGAGTACGATTACAGGCTCGGGATAGATGTCTACGGCGAACACGGAGGCATAGACTTCTGGGCTGTAGATTATGTTGGATATGATTTTGTCATCGTCCGCGGAGGATACAGAGGATACCTGTACCCCAATCTGGTCCTGGACGAGAGAGTACTGGAGTATGTCGGAGGAGCTCTGGAGTATGGTCTGGATGTAGGCGTGTATTTCTTCTCACAGGCTATCAGTGAGGAGGAGGCCGAGGAAGAGGCACAGTTCATCATAGACGCGCTGGAAGAGGAAGGCTACGGACCTGACGACCTGGCTATGGGTATCATTTACGATCCTGAGAGCATCCTTCATGCCGAAGCCCGAACCGATGATCTGACGAGAGAACAGATCACTGCAAATGCTATTGCATTCTGCGAGACTGTGAAGGAAGCCGGTTATAAACCCATGATCTATGCCAACATGCTGTGGGAAGCAGAAAAACTCGACTTGGGAGAGCTGTCAGAGTACCCCGTCTGGTATGCAGACTATACGGGATATCCCCAGACTCCGTATGCGTTTGAGATCTGGCAATATGGTCATGGAATGGCAGGAGGAGTGGCCGCGCAGGTCGATCTGAACATACAGCTGATCCCCAAGCAGGGGCAAAAATAAAAAGCAGATGCCAAGCATATAGTTTTAGTGTATAATATATTAAATTTTTTCCGGAGGTTTTCTGATGAAAAACGAAAGAGAGATTAGCCTCAAGGGTTTGGTCATATATATCCTTCAGCACTGGAGGAGCATCATAATCGGTATCATCATCGGCGGTCTGCTGCTGTTGGGATTTGGCTTCTACAAAGAAAGAAGCAGTGCTTCGAGTGCTGCGCTGCCTGATGATATTCAGACTCCCGAGCAGGTGCTGGAGGAAATGCTGGCAGCAGAGGCTGAAGAAGATGCTGTGCCTATTTCCGAGCTGGACAAGAGTACCGCTGCCACAGCGTATCTGAGTATGTCCAACTATTACGAAGGTGTTGACTATATGAACAGGACACCTTATATGCAGATCAACGGAGCATTTGCGCCACAGACTACTATCTCCGTATCGCTTCTTCCGTCAATAAATGATAAGAACTCCGCGATCGTATATTCACTGAAGCAGCTGCTTCTGGGCGGAGATCTGCACAGCTATGTCAACAGCAAGGCCGGAACCAATATTGAAAACTGGGAGAGACTGATCTCAGTATCGGACAATATCTCGACTGAGGTTCCGTCTGTGAACGGAGTATTCACTATCACGGTGATCTATATCGATGAACAGGGCTGCAGGGATATCACCGACAGTATTATTTCGTTTATTAATGAAAAGCAGCCGGAGCTGGCAGCTCTCTACGGAGACTTTGATCTGAATATCATCAACAATGGAACTGAGCTGGTGTACAGCAATACCATCCTGAATGCGCAGAGAGACAAGAAGACTTCCGTTCAGAACTACTACAGCACAGCGATCAATGCCATGTCGTCCTTTACAAAGAAGCAGCTGGATTATTATGACAGCCTGTTGGATAGTGCATCGTTCGATGCCGCTGACCAGAAGGCTTTGGTAAAGAGCCTCAGGGATTTCATAGAGGAAGACCGTGAACTAAAGCATCAGGAGGCTATGCTGAAGGCACAGACCGCCATAGATGCTGCACTGGAGAAAGCCGCTTCTTCATCCTTAAACAAGAAGAAATATGTACTTATTGGACTGCTTCTGGGTGCTTTCGTGATGGTTGTCATCCATGCGTGCAGATATATATTCGCAAACCGTACAGATCTTTATGACGATGTGCAGAACATCTATGGTATCGCTGATCTGGGACATATCCCGGCAGACAAGCCGAAAAAGAAGATATTCTCATTTGTTGATAAATGGATTCTCAAATGGAGAAACCGCGCGTTCAGACAGGGCAGACACGAGGCTATCGGTGTCAGCGCAGCAGGCATAAATATGCTGGCTGAAAAGAACCAGCTGAATAATATAGCGATCGTATCCTGCGGCAGAGAGTGGACCGGCATGGAGCCTGCTGATTCCGTGATCGCAAATATCGGCGAGCTCACATCGAATTCAGTAGTACTTGAAAATGTTCTGGATGATCCCGTTGCCATGAACAAGATGGCATCTGCTGACGGAGTGGTGATCATAACCCGCACAGGAAAGACATTCAGAAGTGAAGTCGCCAGACTGGCGGATCTCATAACCAGGCAGGGCATAAAGATGCTCGGTGCAGTGACAGTTGACTGATCCAAAACATGACTGTATGCGAAAAGTGAGGGGGAACTTCCCCTCACTTTTTTTGAGCATTTATGTCCCTGACGCTTTATAGCTCCAGAGTATTGATCTCTTCCATCAGCTCGTTTTCACGCTCATGGAACATCAACTGATGGTCATGTGCAAAGTACTCATCTGAGCCATATCTGCTGATGAATCTTGCGGAATAGTTGTTGATGGTCAGCTCTGTGACCAGGATGATCATCTCACGGCTGTCACCGTTTGCATCCATGCCGAACATGCGCTCTGTAAAGCGGAACAGGTTGGCCATCTTCTCACCTGCATCGGCAGCCTGGTCCTTCAGTGCTGTTACGCGGCCTGAGAAATCAGCCCTGATATCATCGAATGATCCGAGCTCCTTCATTTCGTTCAGGATAGCGATAACACGGTTCAGTGTGAACAGGCGGTCTGGTGAAAGAGTAGATGAACGCTTGCCGGTGTCGATCTCTCTGTTCACATTTGCAATCTGTGCCTGTACGGCGTCGCTGACGGAAGAGCCGCCATCCAGAGCATTCTTGACGTCCTTCAGTCTCGGGACCAGATCGCTCATGGCATCTTCTTCAAAACATACAGCCTTGAGATAGCCTGTCAGTCCGTCCAGCAGCAGGCCTAAAAGGCTCAGACGCTCATCGGAGCCTGCCTGTTTTGCACGGGTCCTGATATCGACATCGAAGTCGCCTGCCAGGATCTTGTCAACCTGATAATCAGAGCGGTACTTGTTGAACAGATCGTAGTAAGCCGCGAAATCCCTGGCAATACGGTCGTTCTGCAGATACTGACGCACCAGCCTCTCCGTAACCTTGAACCCTCTCTTTTCATATATACGGAGCATGCCGGACATATCGACCCATCCACGGGCTGTTACGAATGTCTTGCCGTCAGCCGTGGACTCAACCTTGTAGAAATCATTTTTCTTGATATCCAGATATGTGGTGATGGCAGGATGTACGCCGATGTTGACAGCATATTCCTTCCATACCGCATAGTCAGGCTCGATATCGATCCTCTTCAGTCTGTCCCAGGTAACGATATCCAGCTCACGGACGGAGTTGTTGTACTCCGGAGGGTTGCCGGCAGTAACGACTATCCATCCCTTCGGAACCTGGTGCTTGCCGAATGTCTTGTACTGCAGGAACTGCAGCATAGCGGGAGCCAGAGTCTCGGATACGCAGTTGATCTCGTCCAGGAAGAGTATGCCTTCCTCAATGCCTGTATCGTTGATCATATCAAAAACGCTGGCGATGATCTCACTCATGGTATATTCGGAGACGCTGTATTCTTTGCCATTATAGACCTTGGTCGTGATATAGGGGAGACCCAGCGCACTCTGTCTGGTGTGGTGCGACATCGAGTAGCTGACCAGACCGACACCCAGCTCCTGGGATATCTGTTCCATAATGGCAGTTTTCCCGATCCCGGGAGGACCCATCAGAAAGACCGGTCTCTGTCTTTCGATAGGGATCTCATATTCGCCAAATTCATTCTTCGTGAAATAAGCAAATATAGCGTTGCGGATCTCTTCTTTGGCTTCCTTGATATTCATAAAAGCATCTCCTTATCTGTTCCTAAAAATCCAGTGCGTTTTCGAGTGCGTCGAAACGCTGCTGCATTTGAGTTTTTGCATCTGTAGTTACTTTCCGCTCGATCTTCGGGCGGATGCTGTTCTTGTAGCTGAGGAGCAGCGCGCTGGCACTGGCACGCGCACCGGCAGCAGCTCGTTCAATAAGTCTTTCTATATCCTCCTCCGGGATCAGACGATGGCTGCACATCCATCTGACGATCTCGTCGTTGTCAAGCATATCATCGTAGTAGTCGGTGACATGCGCACGGATCTGGTCTGTATATTCCGCTGCAAGATATTTCTCGCAGGTGATACCCGCATTATCTGCCAGGATGAATCCGAGTGAAGCTCTTTTTGCTCCTATATTGGATGATATATCACTGAACGGTCTGGTCGAGGTGAACGGGATCACGGTATGATCAGCGCTGAATGCCGGCGGATCATGCGGAGTGCAGAACCAGTGTATATCAAACGGCAGATCATCCGGAAGTCTCAGCCACATCAGAGCCCTGCAGTTTCTGAATGAACTCTCACCTATAGAGCGTACGCCATCCGGTATATAGAGCTCAGTCAGCTTTCCGCATCCTTCGAATGAAGACGACCCTAGGCTCACGAGAGTATCGGGGAAATCTATGCCGGTCAGCTCGCTGCATCTGTAGAATGCAGAGTCTCCAATGGATCTCAGTCTGGACGGCAGTTTGATACGGTCAAAGTTGCGGTTCTCATAGAAGCTTTCCGCACCTATCTCAGTCACCTCGTCCGGTATCTGTATCTCCATCAGACCGCCCGGGAAGTACTTCAGACATGAGCCGTCACGGCTGTAGAGTACACCGTCGATACTGCGAAAGAACGGATTGTCCTGCGAGACCATGATCCTCTTCAGGGAAGTGCATCCGGAAAATGCGTTGTTTTCCACAGAAGAGATATTCTCCTGGAAAATGATCTCCCTGAGGGAAGAACACCCCAGGAACACACCTCTGACCAGAGCCTTGAGAGACTTAGGTAAGGTAATGGAGGTCAGGCCAGAACACATGGAAAATGCGCTGCGGTCTATCTTCTCCAGCGAATCCGGAAGTGAGACCTCATTCAGCCTGCGGCAGCAGGAGAATGCGAACTCGCCCAGATCTTTCAGACTGGAAGGAAGTACCAGACGGGTGA
Organism: Lachnospiraceae bacterium; assembly: GCA_045604025.1. GTDB lineage: Bacteria > Bacillota > Clostridia > Lachnospirales > Lachnospiraceae > RGIG5612. Next base: position 51,389 of record JAZUNG010000027.1, read on the forward strand.
GCGCCGCGCATGGTGAAAATGCGCTCTGACCGATAGTTTCCAGTCCTTCAGGAAGGATCAGTTCGGTCAGTCCGCCGCAGCTTGCGAATGCATGGTTTTCTATAACCTTCAGACCGGTTGAAAAAGATATCTTCTTCAGTTCCTGACATCCGAAGAAAGCAGATTCTTCGATCCTTTCAAGAGATGCCGGAAAACTGATCCCGGTCAGGTCTCTGCGTCCATAGAAGACCCTGGGTGCTATTTTGGTCACGCCATCAGGAATATTCACGTGCCCGCCTGCTCCTGTATATTCGATCAGGACTGAGTCATTTATATTGAATTCTGTTCCTTGCATAACTAACTCCCATCTTACAGTTCGTCTTTCTGCAGTGTCAGCCGGATACCCCACGCAGGGACAGCGGGCTGGCTGTAATCATCATTGATAAATATAAACGCTCCGGGGAATGTCGGCATGGATGCCGGGAATGTCCCGGCAGAGTCCGTGACTGCTATCAGGCCCCGGAGGGTTCTGAATGTCTTCTTTCTGAGCAGGTCTGCAGTGCGGTTGAATGCAGGCCTGAAATCAATGCCTTTGTATGGAGCCAGAGCAAGGTCGCTTACAAATGTCTCCATCTCACTGTCTGAGGTGATCACGGCATGCTTAAGGGCAGCACCCTGGAAGTCCGCGTCTGGGTCATACGGTATGACCTTCGGTCCGGTGACAGCAGGGTAGAGTATATGCAGCCTGATCCTGGAGAAGAACGTTTCATTTGCATGCAGTATGTTCCAGGTGTTCAGAAGGAAGAGCTTGATCTTCTGAACGGGCATATCCTCAGTGACCAGCAATGCCATAGCCACATCCTTGATGCGGGCTGAATCCCTGTATTCGACAGGCTCTATGAGAGGCATCTTTCCGCCGGACATCTGCATCCCCAGACTGTACATGGTGAAGTCCCACTCATCAGGGTCGAGCTTCATACCGTCACCCTTGGCCAGGAGTTTGGCCAGGAATCCTGCATAGTCTGAAATCTCTCTGTTGACCTCCTGCAGGTTCAGCAGGACTGCGCCGGCGCGGCTTCCCTGCTGGCGGGTAAATGTCTCCATGTCTACCTGCATGCGTCTCGACACTCCGTTCCAGATGATGCTTAACGTCTCGCCCTGACGGGTCCATTTGCTGTGGTCATCTGCCCTGAACGTATCTTCAAGAAATTCCAGAGTCTCTTCGTCAGGCCTGTTCTTGGCATAGTATTTATAGATCTTCTCTGCGGTCAGCATGCCTGCATGCGCTTCCAGATCCGGATATACCTTTTCCTGACGCTGCTGCCTCAGGCATTCGGCGGAACGCAGGCTCAGACCGGTCACCGTATACTCGCATGCGATATCACATGCCAGATTCCACAGCCTCAGATCGCAGCCTTCAGGTATGCAGATATGCTGGAAGACGCAGTGAAATATCAGATGCAACAGATTTCTGGTCACGGAATTCTGCTCGGCCTTGTAGCTGAGCAGTATGTGACGGGGATCATAATACATTCGGTATCCGTCAGTAGTCATGGTCCCGGTGTATGACGTGAACTCCAGCCTGTTCATGGCAATATCAAGAAACCTCAGGTTCACCATGAGTGTATCACGGGTATAGTTGAGGATCTGCATGGCCAGGGTATTGGCTTTTTCGTTTTGTTCTCTGATCTCAGTCATAATAATATTCCTGCTATTATTTTCTTATGTTTAGAGCGTAAATTCAAGCAGAAATTATTTTAACAGTTCCGGGCGGATGTATAAGATGCGGTCCGTGCAGGTTGAATTACAGGTAAAACGGAGTATAATACTTATTGTGCAATAAAAAACAATACGTATTGTTGCGCATTCGCGAGGGGACTGTAAATATGGAACAGAGACAATATGACGAAATGAAGAAGCAGCAGAATCTCCACTGGTGGTATGTCGCCAGAAAAGAGATAGTCAGGGATTTTGCTGCTCATAATCAGGCCTTTGAGTCTGATAATGTAACTATCCTTGATGTGGGATGCGGCATGGGTGTCATGCTGGACGCGCTCAGGGAGCACGGGGAAGTATTCGGAACTGATATGAATGAAGAGTCGGTAGAGTACTGCCGGGAGTGTCAGCCTGAAGGCATCTCGAAAGATCATATCCGCGTGGGATATCTGCCGGATCAGGTACCTTTCGAAAACGGTTCATTTGACTGCATATTCGCACTGGACGTGCTGGAACATGTTGAAGATGAGGCGGCCGCAGTGCAGACCATCCACGACCTGCTTAAAAGTAATGGCAGACTGATCATCACGGTGCCCGCCCTGATGAGTCTGTGGAGCTACAATGATGAGCTGAATCATCATTTTCGCAGATATGATAAGAAGCAGCTGGTGGCAGCCCTTAAGAGGGCAGGCTTCACTGTCGACAAGTGTTCGTATTACAACAGCTTCCTCTTCCTGCCCGCATTTCTGGTCAGAAAGATCAAGAACCTGCTGCATATCCAGGAGTCTGACATACCTGATATCGATCATGACACGTTGGTCAACCGTCTGCTGAAGAAGATATTCGCTGCGGAGAAATACGTTCTCAGGAAACACTCATTCCCTGTGGGGGTATCTCTGATAGCTGCAGCTCACAGATAATGGCTGTCTGCAGGATCTGCGGATTTGAACTGTCAGATAAACTGTGATATTCTGATAACATGAAAAAGGACCCTCAGACTGAGTCATCAAAAAAGAAATATACAGGCCTGATAATCGTGGCAGTGATCGTGGTACTGATCGCTGCAGGTATTGTCGGTCTGTATCTTTATATGACAGGAGGGCTGACAAGAGTCAGTGCCACGGATGATGAGTTTGGTATAACAGAGCCTGATGACGAAGCCGAAACTCATGAATATCCCAACATAAATGATGACATAATGAACATAGTTTTCCTCGGGATAGACCGCCAGGAAAACCGCAGCGATGTCATGATGATCCTGTCTGTAAACAAGACCAAAAAGACATACAAGGTCATCTCTGTCCTGAGAGATACCCGGGTAGACATAGAAGGGCATGCCCCTACCAAGCTGGGATATGCATACAAGTGGGGAGGTTCAGTATTCGCGGTACGGACCATCAACAGGAACTTCCATACGGATTTCAACCAGTTTATAACCATGAATTTCGAAAACGTCGCGGAGATCGTTGATTTCGTGGGAGGCGTTGATATCGAACTCAGTCATGAGGAAGCGATAAGAGTGAACAAGTATTCGCACGATGTTCCGCACGATGCTCCGGATGTGACGGAAGGCTGGAACAAACTCAACGGAGCTCAGGCAGTGGCGTATTCCAGGATCAGAGATATAGATTCGGAGTATTACAGGGCGGGCAGGCAGCAGGCTGTTATCGAGTCTATGTTCAGCTCGATCAGGAAAATGCCGGTTACCAGCTATATCACCCTGGCCAATCTGGTACTGGGCTGTATGGAAACAACTCTTTCAAACGGAGATATGATCAGTCTGATCTCCTCAGGACCGTCAACATATAAACTGACTAAATATATCATTCCGGATGAACAATACGAGGAGGATCTGTTCGGAGGCTGGGTGGACAATCCTGACGGAGGACCTGAAGAAGATCCGGTGCAGTGGCTGTGGGTTTACGATCTGGATGCTGCGTCAGACAGACTGAAGAGTATCATTTACGGAGATTAGTCACATCATTTCTCTTGACAAGAGAAATAAAATGATAAATACTGTATCCGAATGGGGCATTAGCGCAGCTGGGGGCGCGCCACAATGGCATTGTGGAGGCCAGGGGTTCGAGCCCCCTATGCTCCATTTTTTGTTATTATTATGTATAGATTGAAGGTGATATCATGGCAGAAGTGATAAACAGAGAGCAGGTAAATATTCCGAGGTATCGCTTTGTATGCTTCAACTGCGGAGCCGAGGTAGTGTATAAGAAGAATGAGATCCACCGCAATCCGGGTCTGAGCAGGGTCGTTCGTAATCATGGCTATGAGGGATTTACAGGCGAGATCCATTGTCCTTCATGTGGCACATGGCTGCCTCACTATGATCAGAATGAAGTTCCGGCAGGCTACGGTGTCAGACAGGATCAGGAAGCCCCAAAGCCTCAGGCTGCGCCAGCAGCCGATGCAGCAGGAGATGCCGAGATGAAGCATATCTTCTGCATATACTGCGGAAAACAGCTGCCGGAAGATGCGGTATTCTGCGGTTACTGCGGCAAGAAGATCAGATAACAGAATATCTTTAGCACAAACTGAAAGGAGCTTCGCGCGGCGCGAAGCTCCTTTTGATTTACAGATAAAGCACATCTGGATATATAGCCCAATAGCTGTGGTTGTTATCGTGATCGCGGGAACTGTATTTACATCTGTCAGGAAAAAAGCGGCAATGATCCCGGTACATAAAATCTGTTAGAGAATGGTAAACATGGAAGACTGCTGTATTGTGAAAATACGGCAGTCTTCAAATAAATAATCTTGCATAAATGGCTTCAGAGAGTTCTTTTAGTAACTGCATATAATTACGCTATTAGAGTAGATAATAATTGATAAAAAACTTGAAATAAAATATAATCATATATAATATTATAATAGCTAGCACTATATTTTAAATGCTCTAAAAGGTAGAGAATTAATGAATTATAAACAAAGAAGGCACAATAGATCTGCATTTGTATTATTAATAGTTGTAGTTATACTGTTGTTCTTATGTGACACTTTTTTGGTGCCACATGTCATACAGGCTGATCCACCTGCCCAGATAGAAGGAGAGTGGATCCAGTCATCAAACGGAAAATGGTGGTACCGGCATACCGACGGTTCATATACAACCGATGGCTGGGAATACATCAATGGCAGATGGTATCATTTTGACTCGAGCGGATGGATGCAGACGGGCTGGCTGCGGGTAAATGCCAAGAGGTGAAAAATGAAAAAAAGTCTGCTGATGATCCTGCTCGTGCTGATCAGTGTGTCGGCTCTCGGCGTATCTGCCGTTCGGGGTGACTCTGACAATACATTTGTGGGTATGGATACGGCCAGTGAACTGGATGATCTTGATTATATTTTGCAGGATGCAAATGGCCCCAAGTTTGAGGATGGGGAGATAACAGCCGAGGAACTGGATTTCAGCCGTATACAGAAGATACATATCAATACCTTGACATATTTTTTCAAGGATCAGGAGACTGATGCGGGATCGATAAAGGAAATGCTCGATGATGCAGATTATGTATATTACATGCCCCTGTACAGGGAGCACCAGACCATCTTCCTTACGATCGCCATAGGACGGGAGCTGTCACCTGAAGGAGAAGCGATACTGACAGAGGAAGGAAAAGCCTACATCCGTGAACGTGCCGGAAAATGGATAGTGTCAGAGGTCGGAATATCTGAAGAACCATTGGACCCTGCAACTGATTATATGGGGCTCATGGAAAGCTATCTGGAACTCAAGGACATACATAACGCAGAGATATATTTTGTCAGCAGGATCAATCCGGAATCCATGATCAACGCAGTATGTCTTACCGGGAAAAAGACTGAGTCCGGAGAAGATGAGATGATATTCGTAGCGGTCGATAAGCTGGAATATGATGAGTCAGGGGTCCTTGACTACAGTGATGCTGAGTACACATATGAAGAGCTCCGGAAGATGAACGAGGAAGATGACTGGGGCCCCGAGTATTCAGGAGGAGGCGGAGGCACCGGGAAACGCGATATCAGCTGGATATATATCCCGATAGCTGTGGTCGTCATTGCGATCGCGGGAACTGTATTTACATCTGTCAGAAGAAAAATGAGGCGATGATTCCGGTTATAAATTGAACTAAAGCATTAGCACAAACTGAAAGGAGCTTCGCGTGGCGCGAAGCTCCTTTTTCAGTGTTTCAGGCTATCTATCCGTTTCTGCGGCGTTTTCTGATCGCTCCTCTGACGATGAAGAAGATGATCAGGAAGACGACCACATGTATGACAATGATGAACAGGATCCATGTCCAGCCTTCTGCGAAGAAGACAGCCAGGTTTTCCATAGCCTCTCCGAAATCTTTCAGGCCCTGGTTGAATGCCTTTGAGATCCGCTCACCGAATGTCAGAGGCGCGGGAGAGACGTCGACTACTTCATAGACCTCTTTTAGATTGATCGAGATAGTAGAGTAGGTAACCTTTGAATCATAGCTGTTCAGCTGTCCCTGATAATAGTCTATCTCCCACTCGGTTTCGGAAATAGCTTCTTCGATAGTGATGATATCTGCCATTTCCTCGGCCGTAGCCATGAGCTCCTGCAGTCTTTTCAGTTTGGTCTTGGCGGTCTCCAGTCTGGACTGTATGTCATAGTAGGATTCACTCACGTCATCAGCGCTCTGATACTGATATGTGATGGTTCCACTGCCTGCAAGACTCCGGATAAAGCTCTCATACTGCTCTTTCGGGATGCGGATGCTGAAGATCGCGGTCCTGTATTTACCTGCATTATCTGCGATGTTTTTATTCTCATAATATCCGCCGAACTGATCCACCAGTGCATTAATATCTTCCAAGCACTTGTCGAATTCAGTAGACTCCATACCTATATCCGCTGTGTAGATGATCTTGGCGTTTGATGCGGCCTCTCCCTCGGACGGTACTTCATATGAATTCTTTCCCTCTTCATACTCGGGAGCCATCTCGGGAGCCATGGGTCCGGCAGCCTCAGACATTTCACCATCCAGTGCATAACCGCCATATCCGCCTCCGGCAGCATAGCCGGAATAGTTAGGTGAGGCACCGGTTTCCGATATAACTATAGAGTTGTCAGCGGACTTGGCTCCTCTGGAGCTGATCACTGCAGCGGCTATACCGATGGATGCTGACAGCGCTATCACGCAGCAGGCTGCGATGGCTATGCCCTTCCATACACGGAGGGACCTTTTCTGCCTTCTGTAAGCGGCAGCTTCTTCTATATATTTATCATTTACGTTTGTCAGCGCATTCTGGAAATCTGTAGCTTTCATACTGAATATCCTCTCTCTTTAAGATATGCTTTAAGTCTGTTCCTTATGCGTGTGAGTCTGACCGAAACGTTTTTTTCAGTCAGGCCGGTCAGGATAGCGATGTCTGAATAAGGATCCGAGAAATAATATCTGCGCATGAATATTATCCTGTCTTCCCTGTTCAGAGTGCCCAGAAAACGGTCGATATCTTCTTCCAGAGCTCGGGCTTCCACTTCGGCTTCCACGCCTGATGGAGACGCTATGCAGTCTTCCAGCTCCTCGAGAGCGGTATCGAAATGACTGTTTCTTTTGGCTGCTGTGTTGTAATCGTAGCGTTTCAGGGCATGGTTTCTGACCACCTTACACACATAAGCGATCAAAGAGTCGGGACGGTTTGGAGGTATACTTCCCCAGATGCCCAGCAGAGCGTCATTTACCGTCTCTTCGGCATCTTCAGGGTTGTTCAATATGTTCATTGCGATCCTTTTGCACAGTTTGCCGTATTTTTCAGTCAGCTGGGCAATAGCAGTTTCAGATCTTTCGAAAAACAGGCCTATGATCTTACTGTCATCCATATCTGTTTCCTCCCGTCTTAACTATACACTACGGTTTGAATGAAAAAAACTACAAACTTTTTGAAGAATTGTTGAAAAAATGGAATGAATTTGAAAAATTTAATCAAGATAAAAAAAGAGGAATATGTTAGAATGGCAAAAAGTTTTTAAAGAGGTGCTTATGGATATTTCAAGATTTACCGAATACAGAGACAAAGTAGTAGACAACTGCAGCAAGGTCATTGTAGGCAAGGATGACATCATCAAACTGGTGCTGACATCATTTATCTGCTCCGGACATGTCCTTCTCGAAGATGTTCCCGGAACCGGAAAGACCATGCTGCTCAGAGCGTTCGCAAAAACCATCGGCGGAGATTTTAAGAGGATACAGTTCACACCCGACCTGCTCCCTTCGGATCTGACCGGTATCAACTATTACAACCAGAAGTCAGGCGAGTTCGAATTCAGACCCGGCCCGCTCTTTACCAATATCGTCCTTGCTGACGAGATCAACCGTGCCACTCCGAGAACTCAGTCATCACTTCTTGAGGCAATGGAGGAGAGACAGATCACGGTAGACGGAGTGACCGCGAAGCTGGAAGAGCCGTTCATGGTCATGGCAACCCAGAACCCTATCGAGTCATTCGGAACATTCCCCCTGCCCGACGCGCAGCTGGACAGATTCTTCATGCGCCTTTCACTGGGATATATGGAGAGAGAACAGGAGATGGCAGTCATAGCCAGAAAATCTACGCTGGCTCTGGTCGAATCTCTTGAACGCAGGGTGACGGATGAGGACACTGCTTTCGTACGCAGCGAGTATGTAAATGTCAAAGTGACCGATGAAGTCTGCGGATACATGATGGATATCATCGAGGCCACCAGGAAGAAGGGTGTATTCTCATTGGGTGTATCTACCAGAGGTGCCATGGCCCTGTACAAGGCAGCGCAGGCTACAGCAGCTCTTTCAGAGCGTGATTATGTCATCCCCGAGGATGTCAAGTATGTAGCCCCATTCGTACTGTGCCACCGTATCAGAGCCGGCAGAAGTGACGGTTCCGATATTGATATGTTTAAGAGAAATGTCCTCGACAACGTGGCCGTTCCCAGAGAAAACGCAGAGTAATATATAGATGAAGATATTTATCATTGTCGTAGCGGTGATAGTAGTCCTGCTGATCCAGTTCATACTGGAGCGGAGAGCAAAGGGCGGCATCACTGCAGATATCAATCCGGAGACTACTGCGGTAGAACCCGGACAGAAGGTCAGGCTGACACTTAAGATTACCAATACCACTATCCTGGTGCGTCCTTTTGTCCGCTATGCGGTACTCCTCCCGGACAGTATGCATCTGGTCTCAGAGCATGAGACCCAGACGGCGCCTCCTGATGCCTACAGGGTCATGGGGTCTGCTTTCCTGCTGCCCAGACAGACCATCGAAAGATATATCGATATAGAGATCACACGCCGCGGATACTATCGTTTCGGAAGCGTCAATATCGAGACCGGAGATTTTCTGGGATTCAAAGAGCACAGACAGGAATATATATTCTTCAGGTATATTTCCGTATACCCTGTCAGGATAGGCAGCGCAGAGTGCGAGGCCCAGGTCGGCGGTATCATCGGGGACTATTCGGTCAGAAGGTTCATATTTGAAGATCCGGTCCTGATCACTGGATTCAGGGAATACACCGGCAGAGAGCCCATGAAGGCTATCTCCTGGACACATAGTGCCAGGAGCGGTGAACTGATGGTCCGCAATTATGACCATACCGCCCAGATGTCGGTTTCCATAGTACTGGATACGGACGGAGCAGAGGGCGATGTAGTCGAGCCTTGCTTTTCCGTGGCCAGAGAGGTTATCGAGCAGCTGAAGGAAAAGAACATAGAATACGATTTCTTCCTGAATGCCAGCATAGGCGGTGCGGGCAGCAGCCGTCATTACTATGCGAAAGGCATGGGAGACCGTCACTATACAGGCATACTCTTCCAGCTGGCAAATGCGCTGGATATCACCAGCTATTCCGCCGAGGAGCTGGCATACAGAGTCGCCGAAAAGCCAGGTGATGTCACAGGAGTTATCCTGATCACACCGTGGCGCGGCGAGAGAGCCGACCATCTGGTCAGCATTCTGTCAAAAAGGCCCATGACTCAGGTCAGAGTCATGTACGGCGAAGACTATGCAGAGACAACAGAAGACGCCTACGACGCATATGAAAGGGAGGTAAGCTGATGCCTGTAATGGTATTTCTTAAATTCGCATCAGAAGCCGCCCTGCTGCTGACCGCAGGCGGAGCGATGGCCTTCCATTTTGGTGCAGGTGTATGGCAGATCGTAGTCACACTGATAGTGATCGGTCTTACAGAAGTGCTGTCGTATCTTATCTACACGAAGACAGGCGATGAGAGCAGGGCAGGACGGTTCCTCAGAGTGCTGGTAATGATCATACCATTTGTTTGTATACTGCTGCCCGGATTCAGTATCGCTTGGGCCGTACTGTGCGGCGTCATCTGGCTGTACGCGGTATTCCTGGCAGTTACCGCCAGATATATGTCAGAATCCGACCATTTCAAGACAGTGTTCAAGATTGCCATCGGACTGACGGTAGGCGTGGTGATCATATTGCTGTTCGCATCTGCTACAGAAACATCGTTCTCGCTGACCATATTCTCGGGAATGGTATCTCTGGCGTGCTCCATCCTGCTGATGAGATCGCTGAGACATGACATCTCGGTTTATTCAAGCGCATCGTTCCAGCTGATCAATGTGGGACTGGTGGCAGCAGTAGCTGCGGTCATACTCCTCCTCAGCAGCAATGTCGTGATCAGCAGCATACTGAGCGTCATCAAGACCGTATATACCTTCATTGCCGAGATCGCCCTGAAGGTGATCATGTGGCTTGTAGAGGGCATAGGCAAGTTCATCGAATGGCTGAAGACGATCATGACATTCCATGAGATCCCCCAGCAGGAACGAGAGGTTATTGAGCTCAATACCGACAGCGGTGCAGGCGCATTCGGATATGAGGATGAGTATGTCGGCACTCCTCTGGGAGTGAAGATAGCAGTGATCGCGATCGCTGCGCTGGTGGTTGCATTCCTTCTGTTCCTTATCTTCAGATATATCGCAGGACAGAGAGCAGCCAGACAGAAGGGCGAGGCAGCAGGTGTATCAGACAGAGGGCCTCTTCGTCCCAGACAGAGACGTGCAGAAGATGAACAGTCAGAGGTCCGCGGAGTCAGAAAGCAGTACAAACGTTATCTGCATTTCCTGAGGAAGGAGGGTATGTATATAGATCCTTCCGATACATCGGCGGATATTGTCCGAACGTCGCCTGAGCCATATCAGAGTCAAGAGGCAATAGAACTCAGAGGTCTGTATCTGGAGGCCAGATATAACAACAGGGCGGACGAGCGTGCAGCCGACCGGGCGAAAGAATTGGTAAGGATAATAAGAAAAGGCGAGGCATGAAGCCTCGCCTCGTTATTTGCATTAACTGTCTGTCAGAAATTCTCCGGAGGCAGCCTGTCATATTCGGTATTTGATTCAAGCCTCCACATGATAAACATCTCGGCTACCGGCACCAGGTATGCCAGGTTCCACGGAATGTAGATCGCAGAAAAGCTCCCACCGTAGATAAATGTGGTTATGATCGCAGTTACGAATACACAAGCGCTGACAGCCAGGCAGATCAGATGGGCAATGATGAAGTTCGTGTGCGCGCCTTTGTATGATCTGATTTCCATCTTGTACGGAGCGGTCAGGTATCTGAACAGATAAACCGCTGATGTGATCATGACCAGGATATCGAGGCACTGCAGCACGCCCATCATCCGGGTACGGTTCATCGGTATGCTCATTGCGATACCTGCGATGATCTGAACTGCAGCCGATACCAGAAACAGAACTCCGTAGAAGATCTTCCTGATGGTAAATGTCCGCGGCTCGATCTGGGGACTGTAGTAGTCGCCAACATAGACAAACCGGGGTTTGCTCTGGCCGTTCATGTCGAAGTTCGAGCGCTGCTCGTAACCTTCAAAATATCTGTTGAATCTGTCTTTCCTGTTTAAAAATGACATAATTAATTGCCTGTGAGTTCCTTCCAGTGGATCTTGCAGTAATACTCTCCGTCGATGGCAGGATATTTGTCATCCGTACGGGCCTCGTTCTGACAGTCGTAATCACCGTCATATGCGCAGCGGACAGCATCCTCGCCGCCGCTGGTGATGATCTGTTTGAATGACAGACCGAACATGCACAGCCATACCAGGATCAGCATAAAGACAACACCACCACGCAGGCCCTTCTTCATATTGGCCTGGGCTTCGGGAGTGCGGTCCTTCCTGAATATCCGGCACACGGCCTTGCTGAGGAAATATCCGATCACACCTGCGATGATACCGATGATAAATCCAGCCAGGATATCGGTAGCATAGTGGACCATCAGATACACTCTGGACGCTCCGACCAGAATGGCAACTACAGGGAAGACCCAGGCAAAGGCCTTAGCACTCTTTCGTTTTGATGATGCATGACAGAGCATCAGGGCGATGGCTATCTCGGTAGCGCCTGTGGTGTGTCCTGAAGGGAAGCAGTAGTCAGACTCGGACAGCATGCCTGCTCCGACATACCAGTTCCAGTATGCGGCATTACCCTGCAGAGTATTGTAAGGACGGATCCTGAGAGCCCATGGTTTGATCAGGATATTGGTAAAGAGAGTTCCTACGATAACTGCAAAAACGATCGCGAAACCTACCTTGCGTGTGCGTCTGAAGAAACACAGGATCAGTCCGAGCGCAGCGAACATCGCTATGTACATGGTCGATCCCATGGCTGTGAATGCCTTGGCAATGAGCGTCAGGATATCATTCTGAAAGCTTCCGAAGAACTGGAAAATGCTGAAGTCAAATCCTGAAAACCACGCGTCCAGTT